>DATJXA010000033.1:0-17364 GCA_035500675.1 Bacteroidota bacterium
CGTCGACGATGAGGGTCGGGCCGGTTTCCGACGGAAAAATCGCGGCGACAGTCGGACGGCTGACTCCCGGTATTCTGCCTAACAACAACGTAGATGCCGCCGTCACTGCGCCCGTATTCCCCGCGCTGACGAATGCGTCGACGCCCTTTTCCTTGTGAAGCATCATCCCGACGACAAGGGAAGAGTCCGGCTTTTGCTTCAGAGCGACGACCGGCGAATCATGCATGTCGATGATCTGGCTTGCCGGATGCACGGAGATGGATAATCCGCCCGTCGAGCTCTTGGCAAGTTCGGCATCGAGCGCTTCTTTTCGGCCGACAAGGACGACCTCGAACCTGTTTCCCGTCTCTCGGAGCGCGTCTACTGCGCCCAAGACCTCGTTGATGGGCGCAAAATCGCCCCCCATCGCATCAACGGCAATTCGCAACTTTCCCGGTGCCTGGTTCAAAGAATATCCCGCGGCATTGTGGCTAATTGTTCTCGACGATGGACGTCGCGTTCCGGCTGCGACGCGTTATGTTATGCTTCCTTGGGAATGACAATTGAACGGCCGTTATAGTAGCCGCAATTCGGACAAGCCCTGTGAAGGAGTTTCGGCTCGTGGCAATTCGGGCATTCCGCCAACGCAGGTGCCGTTGCCTTGTAGTGAGTTCGGCGTTTACGGCCGCGGGTTTTTGAGTGGCGACGTTTTGGGTTTGGCATTGCAGTGATTCCTTACAATAAATTAGTTTCTTTTTTTTAAGATCGAAACTTCCGCGAGTCCGGCAAGCTTATTCCATCGCGGGTCTATGTCATCGAGCGAACAATCGCAACGACCGTCGCTCGTATGATTCAAATTTTTTCCGCAGCGCGGGCAGAGCCCGGCGCAATTTTCCTTACACAACAATTTCAACGGAACCGAGAGGAGAATGATATCACGGACATCCGATGATATATCGATCATGTTCTCATCCGGAGCGAGGATGCGGACATCCTCCGCCTCAGATCGTTCGTCAGAGTTCCACACGTAGAGAGTTTGCAGTGCAGACTTCATCTGTGTCCGGAACTCTTCTAAACAACGGTCGCAATGGAACAACGCATTCGCCGAGATGTCGCCGCGCAACAGCAATTGGCGGCTCGATTTCTCAACGACGACACGGGCCGAAACCTCCCCGTCAAACCTCTCGTCCAATCCGATTTCAGCCGCACTTTTCGATAGATCGTACTCATGCGTTCCCTGAGAAAGATTCGAGATGTTGATCTTCACACAATGCTCCTTCGAAACCTTCCTCTAAAAATCATCGAAAACTCTCAAAAAACGCAGGTTTGGTCAAAAAAGTATGCTCAATATAGCCATCTTCGACAAGAGAGTCAAGAATTCGGCACCGTCATCCCTCGATGTTCTTCCTCCATAATTCGAATGTTATCCACCACAACACTTCCTTCGAGAGATGTTGGTTCCCGCCGTAGTATCCTTTAATTTTTGCCGCCACCTTTGAGTAGTCGTATGGGCCATACTCTTTGGTTGTTCTCGAATTCAAGAGGTCGAATATAAGCTCTTTTGCCGAGTCCAGAAACTGCATAACAGATGTATCTTTGTAGGCATAGCCGAGCATGCTTTTTGTCTTTGTGAAAAGAACCGCCGGAAGGTTGCGGAAGGAATAAGGGTAAGTTGTGTCGTACTTTATGAGAGGATGTCGAGTGAGAGATGGACGATGACGCGTGATAATTTGGCGCATCATATTCCCATTCTTCCGTTTTTCAACCGGGATGCGGAAAATAATCTTGATGAGACTAGGTTGATTAAACGGCATGTAGTTTACGATCATCCCGTCAACCCTCGCCTGCTCATCGCAGCAAAAATTTGGCACCCGCGTCCGAACTATCCATAGGTCTAAATAGTTTCCAAACCCGATGTCGCTTATCTTCGGCATTGAATCGAGGATAGTTGCAATCTCGTTCTCTACCCCTCGGTTCATTAACGCGTTAACCTCGGAGTTGAAAATATCAGCCCTCGCAACTTTTAATATCTGTGCGACGGCGCCGGCATCTTTTAAGGCGATCGCTTTTCTCCCTCTCAATGCCAGGCGTTTAAGAAACTGCCGCCGACCGACTTCCGCAAAAGCGCCGTCGACGACGTAATATCTCTCAGGGTCAATATCTTTATAGTGCCGGAGTCGTAACATGGTTGAAACCGATTCGACCAGATTGGTTTCGGCTACATAGTTTTTGAAAAGCCCCGCCACTTCAGAAATAGGGGGAAGCGGAGAGTCGAGCGTGATATGACGAATGCTCTCGCTTCTTGCTATAGCGCTGGCGATGCGAACATCGGGTTCCAATGAATTTCCGAAGGTGTGGGTATGAAACTCACTATTTCCCGAACCGAGTAAAAGCGATAATAGGAGGCGGGAATCAAAACCTCCCGATAACCCAAGGGTCATTCTCAGACGGGGATCGATGACGGGGTTCAGACATTCCATCAACACATGGGTATATTCATCAATCCCTGAGAGCGGAGACATTGTCGGCTCGAACCATTTGAAAGAGGAGGTTACTCCGTTTGAATCGACGGTTAACCTTCCGGACGGACCAAGTCTTTTAACCCCTTGAACGGGGCTGTCATAAACAAGCTGGTTGATGAATATCCACCGCGAGCCTAACTTTTCAAAATCGACGCTTTGCCGACAGGAAAACTTCGCCGCCCAATCGAGCCTGGAGCTGATAACTACCCCGTCGGGAGTCTCTGCCCAATAAACTGTCCGAAGGCCGAGACCATCCGTAAAACATTCACATTGTCCGTTTTCATAACGAAGAAAGAGAAAGTGCCCGTCGATATTTTTGAGCTCTTCGTCCTTCACCGCCCCCCACTCCTTCTTCGTGAAGCGCGTCCTCTGAGAACCGATTTTTCCAAATGCAGACCCGAGCGCGATCCAAAACTTCGGCGGCCTCCCGACTTCAGTATCCGCTGCGGAGGAGCAACAAGTAGCGGGCAACCCGCCCGCCGCGACATAAAAATTCCTGTTGCCGGCAAAGGTTGCAAGCGGTTCGTCATGGATTGCTTTGCAACGGGAAAGAGTTGCTTCAGAGATGTCACGGCCGAGCACGCCGAATAGCCAGCTCATCAGAACCCCATTATGTGAGAGAGACCGTCAAAGTGTACTAAAAAAATCCTTTATGCGCTATATATTCTATGGAGTGCCTCTGGCTGAAAATGAACTGGGCACTCGAAACTTTTGGTCAGTTCATTGTAAAGGATTTTGGCGAACTCAGAGAGAAAAGTGTCCGATTCATTTCTGGAAATTTTTAAGGGCTTACGACACGAAACCATCGCCTTTCATTTTTCCCCTACCCGCCCTTGACAACGACATCAGAATTATGTTTATTAGTATTGTCGTAGAGGAGCGGTACGCATTAGTAGTTGAAGGGAGAGCGAAACGTCTCGATGAACTTCAACAAAAGGGCGCAATAAGTTTACCGCCGAAAGTTGTGTTCGGTTTCTGTGCATAACTTGGGCTGCAGAGTGAAGAACCTGCAGACTGTCATCCCGGGCGATAGTCGGGATGGAGCGCTACCGACGATCTGCGTTGATGTTCGGCGAGCTGCTGAGGCAGCGATACATTTACTCATTCGGTCGACCATAAAAGTAGAGAGTCTGGTGCTCCTCTACTTTTTTCTTTTTATGGCAGAGGTTCGGATCCTCTGCATGTAAAGGACACACGAATGAAGATAGTATTGCTCGGATACGGACGCATGGGGCAGGATATTGAAAAAGTTGCCGTCGAAAGAGGGCACGCCATTGCTGCCCGGTTTACGATTGACGACCCCCTTCCGGAACTTACCAAACTTTCCCCCGAAGTGAAAAGCGCGGATTGCGCGATCGATTTCAGCTCTCCCGATGCGACAGCCCACCATATTCACACCCTTGGCCCACTCCATGTACCCCTCGTTGTTGGAACAACCGGATGGAATGACCAGCTTGCATCCCATGTGAAATTTATCCGGGAATGCGGAGGGACGCTCCTGCACGCTTCAAACTTTTCCGTCGGGGCATATATTCTTTTCCATCTCGCGGCCGAGGCGTCGAAACTCGTCGACCGTTTTCCCGAGTATGATGCCGCCATTCATGAGACCCACCACCGGTTGAAGAAGGATGCACCGAGCGGAACAGCGCTGCATTTGGCAAAGAAGGTTCTCATGGCGCTTAAACGAAAAACCGAGATCGTTACATCGCTCAACAATCGGGCGATCGAACCCCACGAGCTCCTCGTAAGCAGCAGCCGCATCGGAAGCGTTGCGGGGACACATACTCTGACGTTTGAATCCGACGCCGACGCGATCGAGATCACCCATACCGCTCATACCAGAAGGGGCTTCGCTCTCGGTGCGGTGGCCGGCGCAGAATGGGTGCGGGGAAAAACTGGCGTATTCACGATAGAAGATTTTGTATTGAATAAATAATTTTTCAACATCAACGAGAGGTTACCTATGTCTTCACAATTTTCATTCCGCGGGGTCGCGACAGCTCTTGTCACCCCGATGCTTGCCAGCGACGGTACAGTGGATGAACGATCGCTCCGGGCGCTTGTCGATTTTCAGATTACGAACGGGGTCAACGGACTCGTTCCTTGCGGCACAACGGGGGAAAGCGCGACGCTTAATCATGCCGAGCACCACCATGTCATGGACGTCGTCGTCGAACAGGCAGCCGGCCGCGTTCCGGTCATCGTCGGCGCAGGGAGTAATTCCACGCACGAGGCCATTTCGCTCACTCAGCACGCGCGCGCCATCGGGGCGAATGCGGTGCTATCAATCGCACCGTACTATAACAAGCCGACGCAGTCAGGATTTTTCGAACACTACAAAGCGATTTCTGAATCCGTCGACATCCCGATCATCGTGTATAACGTACCGGGAAGAACGGGGAGCAACATCAACGCGGAGACAACGCTCAAGATCGCGGAGCTTCCCGGCATTGCCGGAATTAAAGAAGCCTCGGGGAACATGCAGCAGGTCATGGAGATCCTCCGCCACCGTCCGTCTCATTTCACCGTTCTTTCGGGCGACGACGCATTGGCTCTCCCGTTGCTGGCTCTCGGCGCTGATGGAGTAATCTCGGTCGTGTCGAACGAAACCCCCCGACTGTTCTCCACCATGGTGCGGCTCTGCCTTGAAGGAAACTTCGCGGAGGCACGCGGCATCCATGAAGAATTGCTGCAGCTGATGAACTTGAACTTCATCGAATCAAACCCCATTCCCGTAAAAGGTGCGCTTGCGATCATGGGAATCATCGAAGAAGCGTACCGGCTTCCATTAACTCCGATGACGACCGACCACCGGTTTGCCATCAGGCGCGCTCTTGAAGAACTTCATCTCATGGAAACCCAGAAATGAATCTCACTCCCGAATCGCTCCCTTCCGTCATCGAGGACATCACTTCCTCAAAAAATGGCGCAACAAAAAATTTCGAGGAAGAAGCGTTCGAACTTTTTATCGGCCTTCTTGATGCGGGACGGATCAGAGCCGCCGAAGCGGTGGGCGAAGAATGGGTGGTGCATGAATGGGTGAAAAAAGGGATCCTTCTCGGGTTTAAGCTTGGTATGTTGAAGGCGATTCCTGCCGCCGGTCCGTTCACATTCTTCGACAAACACACGTATCCGGTAAAGGATGTTGCGCTGGAAAATAATATCCGGATTGTTCCCGGTGGAACGTCGATCCGTCGAGGGGCCTATGTCGCGCCGGGCGTCATTATGATGCCCCCCTCCTACGTCAACGTCGGCGCTTATATCGGCGAGGGAACGTTGATAGATTCACACGCTCTCATCGGGTCGTGCGCTCAGGTCGGAAAAAGGACGCATATCAGTGCGGCGGCACAAATTGGCGGAGTGTTGGAGCCGATGAACGCACTTCCCGTCGTGATTGAAGACGACGTTCTTATCGGAGGGAATTGCGGTATTTATGAAGGTACCGTGGTCAAGAAGAGAGCGGTGATCGCGGCGGGAGTTATTCTTACCGGATCGACCCCGCTGTACGATTGTGTGAACCGTAAAATCATCAAGAAATCTGCTTCCGGTTCGCTGATCGTCCCGTCGAATGCAGTTGTTGTCGCAGGATCGAGGATGATGACCGGCGAGTTCGCGCGGACCCACCGCCTCGGTATCTATACGCCGTTAATCGTCAAATACCGGGATTCCGCCACCGATGCCCGTACAGCTCTCGAGGAGGCGTTGAGGTAGGGGGGGCCGCCGCGGAAAAATTATCCCGCCTTTTCTTCCACGGCGGGTTGCTCAGCGGTTGGAGGAGGCAACAGCTGGTCCTGCACGTAATCCACGGTTTCCATCAAAGCGTCGGCGAACTTGTCAAAATCTTCTTTGTACAAAAAAATCTTGTGCTTCTCGTATTCTTCTTCGCCGACCCTTTTGCTTTCCGTGATCGTGATATAAAAATCCTTTTCGGATTTCGTCGCTTTCACGTCAAAAAAATACGTGCGTTTTCCCGCGCGCACTCGCTTTGTAAAAATCTCGTCCTTATAGGTTGAATTTTCCAAGAGTGCTTCCTCCTTCGAATGGATTTGTGTTGTATGTAAGGCAAAAGTTAAAGGTATAAACGGTCAAAAACAACTTTGCGGCGCGATTGGTTTATGGTCTCAATCATGGACGTCCGTTGTTTGATCATCTTCTGATAACTGCAACTTTCGCAGTTGCAACCTGGCTGCCGTTGGTAGCATAAGCAACGATGAGATATACTCCGGTTCCCACTGTTTTCCCGAAAGTATCGGTCCCATCCCAAAAAGCCCTCCCGCCTCCCTGGGCTGCAAACTCTTTCACCAGCGACCCCGCGATATTCAAAACTTTGATGCTCGCGTTGTCTGTCAGACCTTTAATTGAGACGGAGGGCTGGTCCGGAATGATGAACGGATTTGGACCGACTTCGAGAGTCGTCATCTTTTCAACTGTTTCGATAACGGGTATTTCCAAACTCGACAACCCCGATTCCGTCCCGAAATATGCTATCCCCTTTTTTTCGTCGAGGGCGATCGAAAGAACGTCATTGTCAACGAGCTTGCCGTTTGTATTCGCGACATTATACTGCGCGATAAGCGATGAGCCGTCGGATGATACAACGACAACCCCCGTGTGCGTCCCAAGCCATTTATCGTTCAAAGGATCGACGACTATTGTATTGATAAACTGATCTCTGACCGCACCGAGAAACACGGTGCTATTCTGTGAGATCGGGTACGCCGGGTCGTTGATAATCGTGACGCCAAGATCCGTGCCAACCCAAAGAGCGCCATCTTTGTCTTCCACAACGTTGGTAATCGATTGGCTCGCAAACCCGTTGGACACGGTCGCCTCTCCCCACCCATCTCCCGCGAGCCCTTGAACGGGAACAGATTCGTTGTAATACACAAAATGCGCGGGCTGAGGTTGAAATTTGCTGATCGTATTTGAGCACCATTTTGTGCCATTACGGTCAACCGTGATGCCAAGAAGATCGCCGTAAGCGGTGCTCGATGGAGCTCTGATCGGTCCCCATGTCGAATCAGGTTTCATCCTCCAGAGGACATTGCCGTTGAGTGCGTCATACACCGGCACCCATACGTTACCCGAAGGATCCGTTCCGATCTTGCCAATGACGACTACCGTATCTGTCACTACGCCCACAAATCCGGGATATGAATGATTGAACTCGCGAACGATGTTACCGTTTCCATCGACAAGTGCAACACCTTCGCCCCATGACCCTATCCATTTGGAATTATTCGGACCTAACGATACGCTAAAGAATTCATTGGTGGTCAATATCGGTTCGGTGGCAGTATTGTAATTTCGCCATGTCTTCCCATCAAACGAATAAAAACCTCTCCCCGCTCCCGATCCGCCAGCACCCACTGAGGCAGCCCACAAAACCCCGTTTGCATCGATGGCAATTGATGCAAAGACGCTCGTCATCGGTCCATTCGGAGCAAACTGAGACCATGTCGACGCACCTGCGTTGAAAACACCGATACCTCCTTCAACCATCCCTACAAAAATTTTCCCGGATGAATCGGCCAGCGCACAAGAGATATTCGCCGGCGTTGCATCCCCGAGTGACGAGACTGTTCCATTGCTGGAAAGCGTCAATGCGTTATTCAGTCCGAACACATAAAGAAACGAATTGCCGCTTACCAAAGCTGTAACCGCTTGACCCAACGATGGCACGGCTGTCCAAGAGCTGTCTTGGAATTCGTAAACGCCCGTTGTCGTACCAGCGTAAACGTTATTGCGATACACCGCCAGGGCCGTAACTTCGGCTGGCGTAGTATACGACGTCCAGGAATCGGGGGAAGGCAAGTTCTTTGCATTAGGCTGCGATACCGAAACTCCTTGCGAAGTGCCGACAAAGATTCTTCCGTTCTCGATGGTCAAGCATGTGACGCTGGGATGCGAAAACAACCCGATATTTTCGTATGAATCCCCAAAATCAAAATCCTTCAACGAGAACACACTGATGCCAAATGCCGTGGCGATGTACATCGTATCGCCGTATGGGAAAAATGCGTTAATTGCTTTGTGGGATTGAGTTGAAAGTTCGACGTCGTTGATATACTTCCAGGAATTCGTTGCCGGAGAATAGATGTCGATTGCGCCGGAATTTTCACCCACCCAGATCGATGCGCGCGAGTCCACTCCGATTGCGTTGACATCGTTCCCGGTCAACCCCTCGGAGTTGGTGAATTTCAGGAAAGTCGAGTCCCCCGGTATAAATCGAAGCATGCCGCCGGTCGTCCCTGCCCACACCGCATTCCCAGTCGCAACAAGTCCTATAACATTTTTCATATCAGTGTAATTTTTCCAATCCCCGATCTTGGCATGCGCTGCGATCGGCCCGATCAATAGGGCGATACTCGCGGCCATAAGCACCCGTCTCATAGATGATCTCATACGCAACTCCTTCTTCGAGAACGATAAAAAACTGCTGAAGCAGACAGTATTGCGGTACCAAATTGCGTCAGCTCAGTTCCTCGTCGTTTTGTGTGTGAGTTGAGTATAAAGGTTCGCCATCATGACCGCCCCGAGAGCCGCATCCCAGCCCTTGTTGCCAACAGCACCTCCCGACCGTTCCATTGCTTGCTCATAGGTATCAGTTGTAAGAACCCCGAACAGGACGGGGACATTTCTTTTACGAGCAACGCTTGCGACCCCGCGCGCGCACTCCGCAGCAATGTACTCGAAGTGCGGCGTTTCGCCGCGGACAATCGCTCCCAAACAGACCACCGCATCGTACCCTCCCGTCTCTGTGATCTTCATCGCTACCGCCGGTATTTCGAAAGCACCGGGACAAAAAAAAATCTCGATATTGTTCTCGGCGTCCACCCCGTGTTTCTTTAAGCAGTCGACGGCCCCGTCAAGGAGCCTTTTCGTGACCGCTTGATTGAATTGACTGACAACGATTGCGAACTTCTTACCCTCGGCCGAAACGCCGCCTTCGAACACCCGTGGCATCATCATCACCTTCGCGAAAACAAATCGTCACGACGACGTCTGCATAAACAGACGTTGTTTCATTGTATCAACTTTTTTCTCATCGACAAAATAAGCGCCGAGCACGCCGCTGTCGTTCTTCTTCCCCCCGTGAAAATCCGAGCCCCCGCTTTCGAGGAGAAAATATTCAGTAACGACTCCTCGATAATGAAGAACATGTTCCGGCGTATGCGAAGGATGAACGACTTCGATGCCATCGATGCCGGATTTGATGAGATGTTGAAGCATACCGTCGGTCGTAAATCGTCCCGGATGCGCAAGGAATGAAAGCCCCCCCGACGATGCGATAAGCTGTACCGCTTCCAATGGAGAGAACTGAAATTTCCTTTCATACGCCGGACCGCCGTTCCCAATGAAGCGATCGAACGATTCTTGGTACGACTTTGTGATCCCTTCATCCACCAATGCCGCGGCGATATGCGGCCGTCCGACGGAGCCGGTCCCCGCATGTTCCATCACCGCTTCAATTTTCAATGGTATATGGAGACTGTTGAGTTTAGCGACGATCCGTTCGGCACGCTTGATCCTTTCGTGACGAAAAAAAGTAAGGTAGTCCAGCAGTCGCTGGCTTTTATAATCGACAAAATACCCGAGGATATGAACTTCCTTATCCTCGAAATTTGCGCTCAGTTCGACCCCGGGGATGACTTCAACCCCGAACTCTTTTCCGAATTCGATCGCATCGGGAATCGAGGCGACGCTGTCGTGGTCTGTGATGCTGACAATAGACAGCCCCTCCGCCTTAGTTTTTTTTATAAGCTCATAGGGAGAAAGTGCACCGTCGGAACATATCGTGTGCATATGGAGGTCGGCTTTAGCGCCCATAGTATCGTATTCTGCTCTGCCTTCCACAAAAGTGATGTTGTGGAAGCCTCTCGCAATTCGGGGTGACCGGCTCTTAGTGAAGTGTGAAGAAGATTATGATTGCGTTAGACATGAAGGTTTTTGAAACTTTCATAATCATTGATAATCAGTTTGTTGCCTTGCAGCTGCAAATACCCCTTTTTGATGAATTTGTGGATCATGCGGGAGATCGTCTCGCGCGAGGTCCCTGCCATGTTTGCAAGGTCTTGCTGCAGAGGGATCTCGTCGATCTCGACACGTCCCTTGCGGAACATACCGATGTCGTCCGCTAGCTGCAATACGACATTGGCAACCCTACCCGCAGCATCCTTCAACGATAAACTTTTGATCTGAGCATCAGCTTTTCGCAGTCGTCCCGTAAGCTCACGCAGGAGAGCGATGGCGACCATGGGATAATCGTTGAGGAGTTTTAGAAAGTCGCGCCGATGGATCATGAACAGCTCCGACTTTGCCGTCGCGACAACGCTTGCCGAACGGGTAAGGCCGTCGAGTATCGCCATCTCCCCGAAGAAGTCGCTTTCGCCTAAGATCGAGAGGATCACTTCACGTCCGTCGTCGTCCATCCGGACAATTTTCACTTTGCCTGAAACGATCACAAAGAGCGCCGCGCCCGTTTCCTCTTCGAGGAGAATGATGCTTCCCTTCTTGTATTTTTTCCTGACGCCAAGGGCTGCGATCTTCTCAAGTTCTTGATCGTTCAGCTCGTTGAAAATCGGAACATTACGTAAGAAAACCACTTCTTCTAGCATAACACCATCCTCACCCTGCGTGCGCAAAAATGATAGACATGGGCTTCAGCGTGTCGTGAATATACACGGTGTTGTGATGAAAGTCAAGATACAAACAAAGCCATTATTTTTCTCATGAGCAGGTTTAAAACTCTTAATTCAACAAAAAACTTTACGTCAAGCCAGAGGACGGTGTGCAGGCCTTAGGAAGAACAACGGTTGCGGGATGAGGGGCGAAGCTCGTGGAAAAGAGATATCTTACCGTCGGAACTTCAGCGGCCGCTATGAAACTTTTCCCAGCGATTCTTTCAAGTAGTCAATTTTTTTCACCGGAGTCGGGTCGACGCCGTTCAAAATGGCGAGATAAAAGCTGACCCAATCCCCCAAATAGAGGAGCGAAAACATTCTTGCAAGGAGGCTTTCTCCTTCGCTCTGCAACTCGGTGATCCCTGCGGCAAATTCGCGGATGATTTCTTTCGTGATGTCCATTCTCAAACGTACTCGGCCATGGTCTCCTTTATCGCGCAGAATGATGACGTGAATTTTTTTCATAATATCCTTGAGAACTTCCCATCCGACAATTTCATTGTGGTTCAGTTCGGGAAAGACATGCCCGTATGCGAGGATCTTCGCGTTTTCCGAAAATTGTCCCCGCCATCGGACATTGACCGTGTCGAAACGATCTGCTGAAGAATAGACAACCGGAAGTTTTCCGTGGAGCGTTTCGGCGATGCGGAGGGCTTTGTTGTCCGGAGATGTTGGATCGCCGTAATGTTTTGATTTTTCTTTCAATAGTGAGACTGTTTCGCTGATTTCTTTTTTCTTCGAGCGGTAAAACCCAAGATGTGAGAGCGCAATAAGTGTCGGAAAAAATGAATATCCCAGCGCCGCCCGAGGCGGCAGCCCTCCCGGTATTTCGATGAGAGGATATTTCTTTTTCAGCGCAATCCGTTTCACCTCTCCGCCTGAGGTAATGCAAAGGATTTTGGCCTTGCGCCGACCGGCGTCGTTCAACGACGAGATGGTCTCCTCGGTGTTGCCGGAGTAACTGGAGATGACGACGAGCGATCGTTCATCGACATACTTGGGAAGAAAATAATGCCGGCTGACGGCAATCGGAACGCCGATCTCATCCGCAAGATATGAGCGGAGTAGATCTCCGCCGATTGCCGACCCGCCGAGGCCGCTGACGACGATGTTGTGTACTTTCGATATCGGAAGCTTGATATGGGCGGCTTCGCCGATCGCAACGGCCTCTTCTATTTGGCGCGGAAAACCGGCAATTAAGCCAAACATTCCGGATCTGTCGAATTGTGCAATATGGTCGTGTGTCATTTAGATATGTTCTAATAGATGGTTGATAGTTAACCGGGCAATGGAATGTCCGGCGCAAGACGTTTGACATTGTTGACGAGAAATTCTTTCACCTCCTCATGCACCGAAAACGTAAGAGCTTTAGCCGCAATCTTTTGAGCTTCGCGAAGGGTCACGGATCGAATAATTTTTTTTATTTCAGGCAAGACCGAGGGAATCACGCTGAACTCATCGAGTCCAAGCCCTAGAAGGAGAAGCGTCGCTATCGGGTCTCCGGCCATTTCGCCGCACATGCTGACCGGTATCTTATTCTTATGCGCCTCTTTGATGATGTGACGGATCGTAAGGATCACTGCAGGCTCAAACTCCTGATACAACTGGGAAACGATATCATTCCCCCTATCGACGGCGAGGAGATATTGGATGAGGTCGTTTGTGCCTATGCTCAGAAAATCGACCTCTTTTGCGATATCTCCGGCAAGGACCGCCGCCGACGGGACCTCAATCATCACGCCGATCTTTAAATGTTCGTCGAATGGGATCTTTTCTGCGCGAAGAGAGCTCTTTGCTTTCTCAACTAATTCTTTCGCTTTGCGGACCTCTCTCAGGCTCGATACCATCGGGAACATCACCCAAATATTTTTCTTTGTACTCGCCCGCAACATGGCGCGCATTTGCGTAAGAAATGTTTCGGGCCTGTCGAGGGCTACGCGGATGCCGCGCCAGCCAAGGAACGGATTTTCTTCCGCGTACGATTGCGCTACAACTTTATCCCCGCCGATGTCGAACGTTCGCATGATAACCTTGCTGGGGAACACTCTCTCGGCGATTGCCTTGTATTCTTTGTATTGTTCTTCTTCCGATGGAAAAGCATCCCGCCCCATCAGAAGTCCCTCGGCTCGGTACAAACCGACGCCGTGCGACCCCTGCGCTTTCGTAAAACGGATCTCGTCGGCGAATTCAATGTTCGACGAGAGCTCGATGAGTTTACCGTCTATCGTTTGAGCGGGTAATTCCTTCAGTTCACTAAGGCCGTGCTCAAACCGCGCCATCTCTCTCCCACGACGTTTGTACCGGAGGATCGTCTCTTCGGAGGGATTAACGATGATGACGCCGCTGTAACCGTCGAGGATCATTCCATCCCCTGTGTGCACATGGGCGGTGACATCCTTTAAGCCGACAACAGCAGGGATTTTCAATGAACGGGAGAGAAGCGCCGCGTGCGATGTCACTCCTCCCATGTCCGTGGCGTAACCGAGGATCTCGTTGCGGCTGAAGAGGATCGTATCGGCGGGCGTGAGCGACTGCGACACGACAATGGAGCCCCCCTCGAAACGGGAGATAAGTTTTTGTTCCTGAATATTCCGAATGATGCGATTCTTCACGTCCTCCACGTCGTGCGCCCGTTCGCGCATGTATTCGTCGGCGGAGTTCAGCATCAGCTGCTGGTATTTCGTAATTTCGCCATGGACGATAAATTCGGCGTTTTTGTGCTCTTTTTTGATCCGTTTGTAAATCGAGTCGAGCAAGATCTTGTCGCTCAAGATCATGATCTGTGCATCGAAGATCTTCGCTTTATTGTTCCCGATCTTTTGTTCGGCAAACGAGAGGATCTTTTGGAGTTCTTTTTCCGAACGAGCGACGGCGTTTTGTAGCCGCTCAATCTCTTTTTCAGCATCTTCCGGCGGTACGGTTTTTTCCTCGATGTGAGGGACATTCTTCGTATAGACGAACACTTTTCCCGTCACAATGCCGGGAGCCGCGGCAATTCCATGGAGCGTTATTTCAGGCGATGGACTCATACCAATGACTCGTCAAAACCTCGTTCGAACAAACCGACGATCGCAGCGCATGCCTCTTGTTCATCTTCGCCGTCAAACCGAAGGAGTAACTTTGAACCCTGCTCTGCGGCAAGCGTCATGACGCCGATGATGCTTTTCGCGTTGATTTCCAATCCGTCTTTCACGATGTAGAATTCTGCTTTGTACTTTGCCGCCATCTTCACCAGCGTGGCGGCCGGACGTGTATGCAATCCTGCCCTGTTCTTGATCACAATTTCCTTTTCGATCATACGGGCCGCACTATCCTGTCATTGCGGGTGCGCTTAGCGTGAACGTGCATTGTCCGTCGAAATCCTTTCAGAAATTCCTGTTGAGGAGCATTTCAGAAAACCAGAAAAGCATCTCTCGAGCTTCGCTTTTTCTGATTTCACGAAGGCGCGCATTGGCGCGGGCGATATTGTGAGCGATCGCTTTTTTTGTAAGCTCGATGACTCCGCAACGCTCGTAGATCTCCTTCACTTTCGCCACCGCCTTTTTCGACGCCCCCTTATCGGTCATGACAGAATACAGGATTTTTTTGTCGGCCCCACGGGATCGAACGTACGCCTCGATCAACAGGAAGGTTTTCTTTCCTTCGACAATATCCCCCCCGATGGTTTTCCCGAATTCTTTTTCGTTTGCAATAACGTCGAGAAGATCGTCCTGGATCTGAAACGCCCTGCCGATATGGGTCCCGTATGTTTTCAACGCAAGGATCTCGTCATGCGATCCGCCTCCGATCACTGCGCCGATCTCCGATGCGACCGAGACCATCTTGCCAGTTTTCTTGCCGATCATCACAAGATAATCGTCGAGCGTAACCCGCTTTCTTGTTTCAAAATCTTTGTCGTAGGCCTGGCCTTCGCACACGTCAACGACCCCTTCGGTGAAGATATCAACGACGCGAGCGATGCGTGAGGATCTCGTTTTCAGAAGCTCCCGGTATGCGATCGCAACCAGTTCGTCGCCGACAAGAATGGCAACGTTGGTATCCCATCGCGTATGAACCGTCGCCCTGCCTCTCCTCGACGAGGCATTGTCCATAATGTCGTCGTGGACGAGCGTAAAATTATGGAGGATCTCAATCGCCACCGCAGCGGGAACCGCTTGACCCGTTGTCCCTCCGACCGCTTGGCATGCAAGAATGACAAGGAGAGGCCGTATTCTTTTTCCTCCTCCCGAAAGGACATACTTGGCCGGATCGTAAAGCGAACGGGGCTCATCTTTCACGATGCAGCGCCGGAGCTCTTTGTCGATGACTGTTTTGTAGCGCTGATACTGCGAGAGGTATGATTTCATCTGTTCAAATTTAAAAGAAGGAAGGTTGTCACATGCGAATGCGGTTGAGAAGCGTTTTCTGAAGATCCTTTACTCTTTGAGCGCCCACGAGAAACATCGTCCCTTTAAATTCTTTCACCCATCGGTCGATATAATTCTTCAACCCTTCCGTACCCGAATTCATCAGAGCCTGCAACATCGGGCGGGCCGAGGCGGTAAGATCTGCTCCCATGGCGATGGCCTTTGCCGCATCGAGTCCATTCATGATGCCGCCGGACCCAATGACGGTAAGGGTTGGCGTTTCCGTTTTGAGGGGAACAACCTGTCTCAACGCTTCTGCGGTCGGAATGCCCCAATCCCAAAAAATATCCTCCTCCTGTCCGTTTTTCCTCCGCAAAATTTCCACGCCTGCCCAGCTTGTGCCTCCCGCCCCCGCGACATCGATAATTCTCACTCCCACATTGACAAGCCGTTGGGCAACATCCTGCGATATCCCGGCGCCGATTTCTTTCACAATCACCGGGATCGACAATCCGCGAACGAGCATTTCAATTCCCTTGAGCACTCCTCGAAAATTGGGACTCCCTTCCGGCTGGAGAAACTCCTGTAACGGATTAAGATGCACGGCAAAAGCATCCGCCTGAACAAGGTCGGCGAGTTTTTGAACGGGCCTTGCATCTTTGAGCTTTGCCACTTCAGCGGCGCCGATGTTTCCGACGATCGGGATCGACGGAGCGGCTTTACGCGCGATGCTGAACGAAGAGTGGTACGTCGTATCTTCGAGCGCCTGCCGTTGGCTTCCCACGCCCATTGCGATGCCGCGCTCTTCGCAAACCTCCGCAAGATTTTTGTTGATTCGTTTCGCGTCTGCATACCCGCCCGTCATGCAGGAGATCATAAAGGGAAAGGAAAGTCTTTTGGAGAGGAAGACCGTTTCGGTCGAGATCTCCGAGAGATTTAATTCCGGCAGGGCGTTGTGAACGAATTCCCAGTCTCCAAACCCGTTCCGCTTCTCACGAAATGCGACATCGCGTCTGACCGTAAGAAGAACATGATCCTTTTTGCGGGATGATGTCGCAGGCTTGGATGTGGTTCGTTTCATGAAAAATAGGGTAGTCGAACATGGAGTGAATGAATGAACACTGAGGAGCGCTTTAGGCGTTCAATATCTGAGAAAATAATACTGAAATTAGCGAAGAGAATCAAGAAAAGGGTCAGTTCGGAATTGGCGCGCGCTGTTTGAACCAAAATGCGCTCAAAATGCCGATGAGCGGTTTTCACGCATTTCGGCTCAAAAGGTTTCGCGGTTCAAAACGCGCGCAAAGAGCGGACTGAACGGTTCCCCAAAAAGGAACCGTTCACTTTAGCGGCTTTCTTTTAACGGTCCCCAAAATCAAACCGTACGGCTCGCTAGTCGAGATAAAAATTTCATTATTGTTTTCCATGCCGAATGGTTTCAAATCGACAAGGAGGCAATGTTTGTTCGGCATCGTTAAAGAAATTTCCGTGATTTCCTCGTGCGCCTGCAATGCCGCGTTTGCCATCGCGTACAGCGTGTGCTGAACAGACGCGCTCTTATGGTTTGCGAATGTATCGAGCAGCGTTTGCCTGATGCGTGGATAGCATTCGTCAAATTTTTCCTCCGGCGAGCGGTACGTCCAAAAAATTTCGGCGCTCGTCGCAAGAATGCGGTCGTCGGTTTCTTTAAGCGTTGTAAACCTATCTTTTGCATAACCGGTGAATGCCGAGTCGCTCGTTTTGAGGATGAGGAGATTCCTGACGCCGGATTTGACGATGATATTCGAATATGATCGGACGACGATGCTTGTTCGCGTCTCATTGCCGCCGCCGACA
>DATJXA010000034.1:0-29433 GCA_035500675.1 Bacteroidota bacterium
CTCTTTTGCGGTGACCTTCCCCATGTCATCCCAGTCCGAATGGTAAATGCACTCCCCAACCGTATAGCTCCTCTCCGGCGAGTAGCTTGTGCACTCTTCTTTGTTAAATTTCACAACGTTCTCTTGCACGGAGTGTTTTGAAATGTCGATCATTGTGCTGTGATGGCAACGCGTGCAGCGATACCACACTTTGTTTTCCTCGCCTTCCATAGAACCGAGAATTGCCATCTTCGTCTCTTTGCCGCACGACATACAGAGATACAACACATATTTTGTTTTGCTCATGAGGAAAACTCCCTTCGCCTTCACGTAACTGATGAACGATCACACCTTCTTTACGAAAGAAGGGAATCGTACAAGGAAGAAAATCGATGAACTAAGTCAACTTCCTTAATTAAAATTAATCAAACGATGCCTCTAAGTCAAGGGTATTTTAGGGACAACATGGCCTCTGCGTTCTGCACTGAACTTTGTAGACCGTTACAATCGGAATTTCGTGTTCTGACTGTTCGGGTTGGGAACCGATTGTCTTTTGCCAGAAGGTCATGACGGCTTAGTGAAGGCATGGGTGTACCTAATGGTTTCCTTGATATTTGCCCATTTTTATAGTAGATTTATTATGTGTTTGGGGGGAGAAGGGCCCTTAGCTCAGTTGGTTAGAGCAGCTGACTCATAATCAGCGGGTCGCAGGTTCAAGTCCTGCAGGGCCCACTTACCTACCTTGTTCCATTTTCTCAGCAAGCCATAGTTATTAAGAGATTCTAGAGGCTTTTAGGGTGCATCGCAATCAAACTTAGCGACAAGTGACCGTCATTATGGGTGATGGCCTATGTTTGACGAGTGAAAGTGTTTATAGCTTTTGTTGTGCGGAGATTCGAATTTTAAGTGTAGGAATTCGAAATGACAGAAAATGAAAAAGATATAGAGATGTTGAGGTCTGATCCGAAAGGATTGATCCTTAAGTACCAGGAGACAATTCGGATTATCGTGAAGAAATTTATCTCGCAGGGTCTCTATAATCCAACGGAATTTGAGGATATTGTCCAAGATGTCAATGCAATTCTTTTGTCCAAAATTCAGACAATGCAGACTCATTATAACGGGATGTCGCTATTTCGGACTTATTTATCCGTTATTGTAAGAAATATTTGTCTTAAAGAGTCTACCAAGCAAAAGCGAAAAAGTCTGGTTGTGCAGGAAGTTCCTGAAGAAATTGAGGTTCGAGCTACCGTTGACGAAACAATGATGATTGGTCATGAGGTGAGGAAGCTCAAAGCGATTCTAAGTCTTTATCGCGAACGGAAGTCTAAAATCTTGCTTTGCCTTAAGTTATGTTTTAGGATCCCCCTTAGTCGCGACGACGTGTTCTCGTGGTGCGAGCGATGCGAAGAACACGATTGTGTTATGCTTTTAAGACATTTCGGATCAAATTTTGAAGAAATGAAAGATAATGAAATCTATCGCATCGTTACGCCGATTTTTAACAAATACGAAGCAAAAACGAATTCTCCCGATGCAGTGAGAAAATGGATCGATTATAAGATCCATGAAATTATCGACCTTTTAAATGGCAATTCCAAAAAGCGAAATCACACTGCTGAAACCCTAAAAATATTAATCGACGATTACTTTTCTCCTTTTCTCACTCCAAAGTGATATATATAAGTAGACAATTCACTTGTGATTATTCCCAATTGATCGACCGGCTATGGCCAGAAGCAATTCGAAAGCGTTGAAGAGACATTTAACAGAGGAGGAGGTGGCTTTGTATGCGGAGGCGCTCACTCGAAGCGTGGCGAGCGACTTGCCAATTAATATTCTCCATCATGTCGATCAATGTGTCAAATGCAAGGGCACAATTATCGAAACATTCTCGCTCATAGATGAAGGTTCGTTTAGCACTTTTGATCTTCCTAACCAAGCCAATGGAACGAGGCCTTCGCGTGAACACACTTTTTCAATTGTTTATCGTGCAGCCGCGGTCATTCTTGTCGGAATTAGTCTTGGATCTCTTGTTTACGTGTTCGAATCTTCTCAGCAGGATATTCATCCCCCGCATATTTTTGAACCTCAACTCAAGGACGCTACCACTCAAAAGGAAAAAATTATTTCCCCGAATGCTTCCGCATCAGACCGATCGGATATTGAACACAGTTTTGCTTATTCGCCCACCCTTGAGAATCTTGTAAATTCTGTGGCAAGGTCGCCAATGATTAAGATCATTTCGCCAAAGAATGGTTCAAATGTTGATCGATCGATCAAGTTCATTTGGCAGTCCACGCAAAAAGGGCCGTATACGATAAAGATTTTGTCAAACAGAGAAAAAACAATCTACAATGCGACCTCTTTGAATTCGCAATGGACTTTCAATGAAAAGTTAGAGCCAGGCCTTTATTACTGGAAACTTGAAAATAAAGAGGACTTACTGTTTGTTGGAAAGTTTTTTGTAAAGTAAGACGAGATCAGTTGCCAAAAAGAATAAATCCACCCCATTTGAGCGGAAAAGCGGTCTTTGGATCGGAGATCATCTTTAACTTTGCGCCACGTAGCGCAGCAGAAAACGATCTTCCTTCTAATACTTCTCTGTAGAATTCCTGCATGAGTTCGTCGGTTTGTTTATCATAGACTTTCCAAATTGAAAAAATAAGATTGCTCGCTCCAGAATAAAAGAAGCCTCGAGTCATTGCCATCATTCCTTCGCCGCGCACAAGTTTTCCGAGCCCGCTCTCGCAACAACTCAACACAACCAAATCTGCATTTAAATTCAAGCTGTAAGTTTCGCTAGCAAATAAAATTCCATCTTCGTGCTCATTGGTATCAAGAGGCTGAGAGAAAAGGAGCATGGATAGCTGAGGGTGCATTTCATTAATCCACCCATGGGTTGCAATATGAATGCAAGAAAACTCGTCAGAGTAGGATTTAAAATTTTGCTCAGAAGCGTCCGACCGCAGGAAGCTCACTGCGTATTTGCCTTTTTGCAGAAAGTTTTTGGTAATAGATTTCACTTCTCTTTCTGAGTACTTTAATTCATCGAATCGTTGCCCATCTATAGTTACAGACCGCAAGCCAGAAGAATCTTCTTCTGCGAACACGGTTGGCTCAATTGAGGTTCGATGAGTTCGGTCAGTTCCTCCGAACACTGGAGCAAATCCAGCAAAGCTTTTCTTCTCCCCCGATGCATAGCGCTTATTTTCGAGCCGATCGACATAGAATGAAGCTGAGTATGAATACGAAATAGAATAATTTTTGACGAGGTAGTTCAGGTTAGAAAAATTGATGCTTTCATTTGTCGAGACGACTGTCGGTTTCGAGATTAGAGCCTCAAAGGGAAGGTAATAGAGGGCCCCATCTGGAATTATCAAAAGTTGGCGCGCGTTGACTAGATGTTTTTCAATTGGTTGGATGAGAACGCTGTCAACGCGAAGGCTTTTGTCAATATATTCCTTCCCTTCGACGGTTTTTATTGCTTTATAAAGGTCCAGAACTGTTTCTACGAAATTTGGAGGAAGATTGATCCTTTTGACATTGAATGTTGTCTTAGAGATTAAGAAAATAGTGGCCTCGTATTTCCCAAGTGAATATTCAATAACGTAGGTACTGTCGGGTATTGATTTTTGTATCTCCTCGACTGTTGCGAAATGCTTTTTGTATTTCAACTCGAAATATTTAGGGTAGTTCTTTTCGATTGACGTTGACAATGCTTCGCGTTCCATATTCAATTGGAAACACTTGTCTTGAAGAATGCGGGTTGCAGTTTTCTTTTTTACAACCTTCTGATCTAATTCTTGCTGAACTAGAGCTTCAAACTGGCTAATTTCAGCGCGGAGATCGCTTTCTTTTTTTATAATTGAGTCAGGGACGCCAGCAAATCGCTTAGCTTCTGAGTCTTCGATGCCATCGAGCAAAGCGTTGGCTTTAGATCGTTCTACGAAATTAAAGGCCGCGTATGCGTAAGACCGCTCCCCTGTTCTAGCGAACATCATCAAACTAGTTTGTATAGCCTTCAGATATAACGAATAATTTTCCGTTCCAAGAAGTAATTTTGCTTCCTCTGAAGAGTACCGTTTTCTTAAATTTTCAAGAAGATCTATCGCGGATTCATAAGACGAGAGCGCTGCGGCTAAATCCTTAATTGAGTGTCTTTCAAGGGCGTATCGTTTCTTGAGGACATCAGCCTTCGCGGTCAATGTTGCAATTATCTCTTTACAACTCGCTCCGTCAACGTTTGCAAAGTTCAATCGAACGGAAGTATCGCTAAAGTTCGTCCGCAATGTATTTATTGCTTCTCGATAATAAAAAAGTGCACTGTCGAATTGCTTTTCGTGGGCAAATACGTCACCCAACCCCCTTAGAGTGGTTCCCTTTAGGCGTAAGTTTTGCAGAGGAAACTTACTAAGGATAATAAGAGCCCTGTTATAGTAGAAAAAAGCTTGCTTATAATTTTTCATTTCTTCGTAGACAGAAGCTATCTCCGTATAAAGTTTAGCGATGTCGTTTCGATCATTCAGGTTTTTGAGACGAGAGCGAAGAGAAAGAGCAGTTTTAAACTGTCGAAGGGCCATTGAAAATTTACCACTCTTTCTGAATGTTTCACCTAAATCCTCGTGAACAAATGCAAGGGATGGGTGGTTCTTCCCCAAGGCTCTATTGTAAATGAATAACGCATCACGAGAAAGTCGAATTGCTTTGTTTGGATTATTTTCGTTTGCATAAGCAATCGCAATTTGGCTCTGAATAGTTCCAATAAATGGATGGTTTTCGCTGACTTCCTCTTTTTCGAGGCTCATGCTCTTTTCGAGAAAAAACATTGCTTTGTCGTACTCACCAAGAGCATTAAAAATTTTACCCAATTGAAGGTATGGGGACGCTAGTAATACATTACCTTCTCCAAACATATCTTGATATCTTTTAATTGCTTTTGTTACATAAAAAAATGAACGAGGGAAATTGCCCGTTTCTTCATATATCCAGCCTATGTTAAATTCGCAATAAGCTATAATCTCTGAATATTTTGAATTATCTTCTCCAACTAATTTGATTGCTTGGAGGAAATATTTAAGTGCAAGTAAGTAATCATTTATCCTCACATACAAACCTCCATAAAGCGCAAGAGTATTTGCTTGATTGAATTGATCACTTTTTCTCTCCTTACCATAAATATGTAAGGCTCGTTTGCATGACGCGAACGCTAGCTTGTAATTGCCTAAATTGGAATAAGCTAGAGCAAGCAAGAAATAACTTGCGGCCACAGATTGATGTTCTTGTCCTAACATCCTTTCTCTAATTTTTTTCCCCCTCAAAATATGTTCGATTGCGATTCCAAGTTTTTCTCTATATATATCTAATAAACCTATCAAACTGAATGTCAATGCGTTTTCGAGGTTGTCGCCCTTCATAAAATGCAATTCTATCTCTCTTGCGTGATTCAAGGCTATTTCCATAGAATCTAATTTAAATTTTCTTGAATAAATATCTCCGATCATATTGTAGCAGTGTGCGCATCTTTCCCATTTCTTAACATCTCGGAAAATATCAGCTGCCATCCGAAATAAAACCAACGCGCTATCATATTTGTCCTCGAGATAGAAATTCATCGCGTTGCTATGAATATTTTCAGCCTTGGCTGTATCAGCGAGTGACCTTTGTGCAAATAAAGTACTAGGGAAAAGGGAAATGGAAACAGATGTGAGAAAAAAGAAATTAAAGGAGATTTTGCGTAGGTAGTCCATTGAGGATAGTGTCAATGGTTATAAATGACATGAAAAAGATGAATCTTTTTTCGATTCCAAATTTGAACTAGAAGGTCAGATTCCTTGATATTCAACGGGAGTCAAAATCTTCGATTTTTGATTTTAAATATATCCTACGGGTGGAAGGTGGGAAGTCTTAAAAGACTCTAAAAAATATTTAGAACTTTCAGATTTACCCCAACCAATTGTGCAGGCTGAAGCCGCTCTCCCCCAGAGGCCGCAGACCTGCACAACGCTTTTCTAGCGAAGTGCGCAGGGGTTGATTGCACAACAACAGCCACGAAAAGCATTTTCAATTGATTGGGTTCTTTATGTAGTCATATATATCCATTGGGGCTCTGATTCTGGAGATTTCTACATTGGCTTTTTTGATATTATCTAGATCACTCAAGAGCTTATTACTAACCAAATACACTTTCTTTGACTACTCTTTGAGTCTCTTTCACAGGCTTATTGGGCAATCCAGGAACTCGAATCACAGAACCGAAACGGTCAATTTTATCAGTTGACCAATGAAGTTGAAAAATTGTTGTAATTGCCGCCGAAAGTTGCGCATTGATTGAAGGGGCTTTCTTGCAAAGAGCCACCTTTCTTTCTTATATTGCAACATCAAATAGGGGATAAACCGGCAATGCCGACTCTTCGATGACAGAGCTTCTCTTCACGACAAAAGAAGTCGCCGAAATGCTTCACGTCGATAAGTCGACGGTGAAACGCTGGACCGACGAAGGGAAGCTCAAATGTTTCCGGACGCCCGGCGGTCATAGGAAATTCCGCGCCGAAGACCTTCAGCAATTCATGTCCGATTATAATTACACCGTTTCTCCTACCGACTTTTTCCCGCGCTACGCAAGCGATGAGGCAATCATCCGCGGCATGATCAGTCAGAAAGAATTTAACGTCCTCGATTCGGTCTGTTTCTCCGCGGCGATCAAAGGGAACAAAGATGAACTTGTTAAACTCCTTTCCGAAGCACATCGGAACGGTATGAGCCTTCCTATGGTATTCGACAAAATTCTCCGTCCGACAGTAAAAAAGATTTCCGACCTGCATGCGAGCGGGAAATTACAGCTCTTCGAAAAGCAACTTGCCCTCAACTCCCTCGCGAACGCCATCATAGTTTTTTCCGACGTCATTATCAAAGCTGCGCCAAACGGCAAAAGAGCTATCGCCGCGATGGTCGAAGGGGACATGGAAACTTTTGAACTCAAAGCGTTGGTTGTTCTTCTTGAAAGCCAGGGCTACGAAGTGTTAAGCCTTGGCGCGGGGGCGTCGGGGGAGTCGGTCGCGCAGCTTGTGCGGATCAAGCATCCTCAATTTGTCTTTTTGATTGCCACGAATCGTTTCGAAGTCAATGTCGTGAAAGAAGAACATCATAAAATACAAGAAGAACTCAGAGCGTACGACGGCCGATTAATCATCGGCGGCTCGGGCTACTCCGACGAAATACTGGCAAAGGATCTGCCGGGGTCGTTCGATGTGGTTTGCACCTCGTTCAAGGAATTCTCAAATTTAGCTTTTGAAAAGGGGGAGATGAAGAAAAAAGAAAAGGATTGACCCGCCGTCTGCCTCATCCATGAAAAGGAAATTATTGGCTGGAATCATGCGTTTTTTTTACTCCTCAGAATCTTGCTTTAAGCTGTCTCCATACACCACGCGCGGTTCCTTTCAGCGAAAAATTTTGTTCCTCAAAGTTTCAATTGAATCAAACTCTCCTGAACTGCATGTCGATCATCAGAGGATAACACGATGATGAAATTATTTTTTTCTCTAGCACTTTTCTGTGGATCATTCTCCATCGCATGGACGCAACACGACCCAAAACCCGTCGACAGCGTCTCGGTGCGTTACTCTATTGACAATTGTGTGAATGAGTTTACGATGAGCAAAATTGAATCGACGAAAGCCGGATATCAATACTGGTTCGCCGACAAGGATTTTGCGGCCGGCAAGACCGTAAAGATGAGCGTTGTCGGCCCTCATCTGTCGACGCATCCGCCGCATCGGCATCCGGAAGACGAATTTTTCTTCGTACTTGAAGGCACGGCCGAATTTTATTTAGAAGGAAAAACAAGGGTTGCAGGCCCGTACACGAGTTTCTATTGCCCTTCGAACATGATGCACGGAATCCGCAACGTGGGGAACACGGTCTTAAAGTACCTTGTCATCAAAAAATACGAAACAAAATGATTGAATTTGTTTTGAGATGTCACCCAATTTTAGCGACTATTTGCGGAGGCCTCGGTGCATAAATGCTTGTGGATCGGATGCTGCGCGATCATCGTAGCGGCACTCAGCTCTTTTTCGTACGCCCAATACGAGCTTAAGCTTACTCAAGACAGCCGCATCGATACAATGGGGTTCTGGGACGGGGCACACCATTGGTACAGCATAACGGATGAGGATAAAGTAATAACTCCTCTTCCAGATCAAAAACGCTACGACCCCTCGCAAATAGAGAAGATCGGCGACAACATTCTCCTATACCAAAAGCCGAATGGAGGCTGGCCGAAGAATTACGACATGCTTGCCATTCTCACTGACAAGCAAAAGGAGGCGATCCGAAGAACTGCAAACGACCTTAACACAACCTTCGATAACGGGGCGACTCATTCGCAGGTCGAATATTTGGCCAAAGCGTTCGATGCAACAAAGAACCCCAAGTTCAAGGAGGCATGTTTGCGGGGGATTGATTACATGCTTTCTGCCCAATATGAAAATGGCGGGTGGCCTCAGTTCTATCCCGATACGAGCGGCTACAGAAAATATATTACTTTTAACGATGGAGCGATGACGGGCGTGATGGAAGTTTTCCACCGTATTCTTGAAGGTAAACCGTATTATTCATTCGTCGATAGCAGCCGTAGAGCCCGAATTAAAGAAGCTTTTACGAAAGGGCTGCAATGCATTTTCAAATGTCAGGTCGTTGAACATGGGACGCTGACAGTGTGGGGTCAGCAGCACGACAATATCGATTTTCGTCCTCAAAGTGCACGCGCTTTCGAGCCCGCGTCCTTAACTGCTGGAGAAAGCTCTGAAATTGTTCTGCTCCTGATGAGCATAGAATCTCCTTCGAAAGAAATCATCAGCTCCGTTCAACACGCGGTGCAGTGGTTTCAAAAATCACAAATTCGCGGGATCCGGGTCAAAGAGATCAGCGCGCCTCCCGTCACATATAAATACCACAAGTCGAATTTCGACAGGGTCGTTGTACGCGACTCTTCGGCGCCGCCAATCTGGGCGAGGCTTTATGAATTAGGAACAAACAGGCCGTTGTTTTGCAACCGGGATCTGAAAGTTGTCTATTCGCTCGCGGAAGTTCATCGCGAACGGCGCACGGGTTATTCCTGGTACACATATGCGCCGGAGGAAGTGGTGAAAAATTATTCATCGTGGCAACAAAGATGGGCCCCGAACGAAAATGTTTTAAAAAAATAATCGTTCCATTTTCGTCCGTCAAAGCGCGAGCAATCATTTCTGGGAGACAGATTTGACGACGGCATTTCTTCTGGTATATTTTTTTGTAGTTTCGGTACTGGCCCAAAGAGCCTCGACGAACGATGTTCCGCGTGACACATCGTTCACAGTTTTCAGCGCCGCAGATAAAGTGGTTAAACAGTATCCCTACGCACGGCTCGTCCTCCCGCATCACTATAAAAAAATCGGCATCAAGAAAAATATCGCTTATGCTTTTTTGGGAAACAGGAAATTGTATCTCGACGTTATTCGTCCGACCGACAGGAATACTCATCCGGTCGTGCTTCTAATTTTTGGCGGAGGATGGAGAAGCGGAGATCGGTCTCAGATGATCCCGATTGCTCAGCAGCTTGCCCTTGCGGGTTATGTCGCAGTGCCGGTGGATTACCGTCTATCCATTGAGGCGCTTTATCCGGCCGCGATTTACGACCTCAAAGCCGCAATACGATGGCTCAGAGCACATGCCGCAGTTTATAGGATGGATTCGACAAAGATTGCAGTTCTTGGATGTTCGACAGGCGGGGAATTGGCAGCGTTCTTGGGAACGACGAACGCCAACAATAAGTTCGAAGGAGAAGAAGGCAACGAAACGCACTCAAGCTCAGTGCAAGCTGTCGTGGATATCGACGGCATCCTGGATTTTACCGACCCTGCCGAAAGTGGAAAGGATACTGTCCCGGGCAAACCGTCAGTCGGGGCGTACTGGTTTGGCGGACCGATGCGGGAAAAGAGGGCGACATGGATTGACGCTTCTCCGTTAGCGCATGTCGACGAGAAAACAGCGCCCATCATTTTTATCAACAGCTCACTTCCACGCTTCCATGCGGGGCGGGATTCTATGATAGAGGTACTCGACAAGCTGGGCATAAAGTCTGCCGTTCGCACGATTCCCGATACGCCGCATCCGTTCTGGTTTTTCGATCCGTGGTTTCAGCCGACGTGCAGATACGCTGTAGAATTTTTGAATTCAGTTTTCAAAGGAAAGTCGCAATGAATTTCAATTTATTACCCGCGATGGATCGTGTTGAGAAAACAATTTCTGCGCTGAAAGACCGTGGCGTTTCGGCGCACTTAGTAGAATCTAAGGAAGCGGCTCTCAAAATGATCCGAACGGCTATTCCCTCGGGAGCATCCGTCATGACTGCAGCCTCAGTGACGTTAAAGCAAGTTGGCTTTGAGGATGTGCTGAAGACCGGCGACCATCCGTGGAAGAATTTAAAAGGAGAAATACTTGCGGAAAAGGACCCGGCCAAACAATCGGTCCTTCGGAAGCAGGCTACCCTTGCCGACTATTATCTCGGGAGCGTCCATGCAATTGCCGAAACGGGCGAGGTTGTCATTGCAAGCATGTCGGGAAGTCAAATATCTTCGTATGCATATTCGAGTAAGAACATTATCTGGGTTGCGGGGACGCAAAAGATCGTCCCATCGCTTGACGATGCGATTCGAAGGGTGCGGGAATATGTTCTTCCTCTTGAAGATGAACATATGAAAAGCTTAGGGAACAAAAATGGCAGTTCGATCGGAAAGCTTTTGATTTTCGAGAGAGAAGCGCCTCATTTGAGACGCTCTGTCACTCTTGTTTTAATCAACGAGATTTTAGGGTTTTGATCTAGGATTTTTTTCTAGCAGCTGCTTAAATTTACCAGTTCGGCAAAAAGCGTCTCATTTTTATTGACAGGCCTGAGATTTTTCCCTATTTTCATTTCCGTTGATTTTTTTAGAAACTGAATATTTTTCGGGAACAAAATTTCCCGGGCATTCGTCCAAATAGACTGAGTGTCAAATCAGCTAAAGCTATTCTGTGGCGTGGAGATAGTCCTTTCGTGCGCGATGCCGCACTAATTCTTGTCTGACTAATAATTCGACCCATTATGTCCATTACAGTCCGTAATCTTACCAAATTCTATGGTCAGGAGAAGGCGGTCGACGACATTTCCTTCGACGTAAAAACCGGAGAGATTCTCGGCTTCCTCGGACCAAACGGTGCCGGTAAAACGACGACAATGAAGATCATCACCTGTTATATGCCTCCGTCTGGCGGGACGGTGTCGGTCGACGACTACGATATTGCCGAACACTCCCTGGAAGTAAGAAAAAAAATCGGATACCTCCCGGAATTAAATCCGCTCTATCTCGATATGAATGTCATGGAGTACCTTGAATATTCGGCGCAGCTCCATGGAGTGCCGAAAGCGGAAATACGTCCCAGGCTGCGCGACATGGTGGATGTGTGCGGGTTGACGAGCGTGCGACACAAAGACATCGGTGAGTTATCGAAGGGGTACCGTCAGCGCGTCGGGCTGGCGCAAGCGATGATCCATGACCCAGACGTTTTGATCCTTGATGAACCGACCAGCGGCCTCGACCCGAATCAGATCGTCGAAATCAGAAACCTCATCCGAAAGCTCGGCCGCGCAAAAACTGTGATCCTCTCGACGCACATTCTTTCAGAGGTCCAGGCGACGTGCGATCGGGTGATCATCATCAACGACGGCAAAATTGCCGCCAACGGAACTCCCGACCAATTGCAGACGGAGTTCCACGGCTCCGAAATTATTACGATGGAGCTGAAAGCCAACGTCGAGAACGGCATGACCGATATTTTTCCCAAGATCAAAGCGCTTGCCCACGTGGAAAACGTGCAGTATCAGAACCCCTCCCCCGGAGTTCACCATCTCATTGTCACTGCGGCTAAAGGCCAAGATATTCGGGAAGAGATTTTCCGTCAAGCAGTTGCTGAGAAGTGGGTGCTGCTCGAGATGCATCGCGAAGCTACAAGCCTTGAAGAGATCTTCCATAAGTTGACGACGGTGAATTAGAAGTTTGGGAGTATGGATAGCAGGCAAGTGGGACGCTCATTTTCACTTAAAACATAATTTGCGACAGCATAAAAATGGATTTCAACCTCAAAAAATTTTTGGCGGAATATTCGAACGTAGGACCGATCTTTCGCAAAGAGCTCCGGTCCTATTTCAATTCGGCGGTAGCGTATGTAGTGATCGTCGTCTTTCTTGCCATCGTCGGGTGGTTCTTCACAAGCAACCTTTTTTTGATGGACGTCGCATCGCTGCGGACGATGTTCGAAGTAATTCCGGTGGTCTTCCTGTTTATCATTCCTGCAATAACAATGCGCCTATTGTCGGAGGAGAAAAAAAGCGGCACGATCGAGCTATTAACGACCAAGCCTGTCTCGGATTCTGAAATCGTTCTTGGTAAGTTTTTTGCCGGTTGGGCGCTTGTAGGTCTCGCAATGCTGCCGACGCTTCTCTATTATATCACAACGGGGATCCTCGGCAGCATTGATAACGGCCCCGTTATCGGCGGTTATTTCGGTCTGTTATTGATGGCCGGGGTCTACGTTGCAATCGGTTTATTTGCGTCCAGCCTCACCGATAATCAGGTGGTCGCATTTATCCTAGGGTTTGTTTTTGTTTTCATTCTCTACATGTTGGACAAAGTTCTCTTCTATGTGCCGGAATGGATGGCCACGACGATCGAATTCCTCGGGATCGACTATCATCTATCGAATGTCGCACGCGGAGTCATTGATTCGCGCGATGTGATTTATTTTTTCTCCATGCTCGGGTTCATGCTGCTTCTCTCGGTCGGTTCGTTGCAGCGGCGGAAATGGTAGCACAATTTAGCAAGCTTGAAATTGTGGAATTATGTTAGCTCGGAATAATGGAATTGTGGAATTTTGACACTGACCGTATCTCATTATGAACGCCAAACGTAACCAATTCATGATAGGGGTGCTCCTTATATTGGGCATCCTCGTCGTTATCAATATTATTTCAATTCGCTTTTTCGGCCGGTTCGACCTTACGAAGAACAAGGTCTATTCTCTTTCCGACGCGAGCAAGAACCTTATCCGCTCATTCGATGATCGCGTGACGATCCGCGCTTATTTTACCGAAGACCTCCCGGCCCCATACAACGACAATCGCCGCGAAGTGCTCGATATGTTGAACGAGTATAAAGCCTACGCGGGGGGAAATCTTCAATTCGAATTTATCAACCCGGAGGGTGAGAAGGGGGAACAAGAGGCGAGGGAAGAAGGGATACCCCCGGTCGATGTGCAAGTTGTGAAGAACGACCGTTTTGAGGTGAAACGCGCTTATCTCGGTCTTGTGATGAGATACGAAGACAAAAAAGAGACGCTACCGGTCATCCAAAATCTCGGTTCTCTTGAGTATGACATCAGCAGCGCACTCAAACGACTCACCACAAAACACAAATTGCGCATCGGGTATACCCAGGGAAACGGCGAGCCCGACCTTTCGACGATGAAACAGGCATATCAAGCTCTCACGTCGCAATACGAAGTCACCCCTGTGAATCTCGCGAATGGCGGCACAGTGCCGACCGACCTCGCAGCGCTTCTCGTGATCGCACCTCAAAAGAAATTCACCGACTCCTCGAAATACCAGATCGATCAGTATCTCATGCGCGGAGGGAAAATTGCCTTTCTGCTCAATAAGGTCAACGCGAATCTTCAGACGCAGTACACGCAACCGCTTGATCTTAACCTCGATGACCAGCTCGCTCAATACGGAGTGCGCATCAACACGGATCTCGTACGCGACGCGCAGTGTGCAACCATCAGCGTCGTGCAGCAGCAGTCGGGTTTTACGATGCAGAGCCAGGTGCCGTTTCCGTATATGCCGATGGCATCGAACTTCGACAAAGAAAACATGATGGTGAAGGATCTACAAAATGTTGTGTTTGTGTTTGTAAGCTCGGTCGATACAGGTCTTGCGGCATCGAAAGGCCTTCAAGCAGAAGTTCTGGTGCGTTCCTCAAAAAGGAGCGGACGGCAATCCGGATTTTTTGTTATTGATCCGTTCCATAGATATACGGCTGAAGAACTTTCGGAGTCGGGGATCCCCTTGGCGGCGGTCGTCAGCGGATCGTTCAAAAGTCTCTATGCCGAAAAGCCGCCGCCGGGCATCGTGTCCTCTTCATCGCTCATCACCGCAAGCCCGCAAACGCGGATCATTGTCGTTGGCGACGGCGATTTCATGACGGACGAAGTTGCGCGGAACCCGGGCAACCTTGCATTCTTCTCTAATATCGTCGATTATCTCTCCGACGATGCCGGCCTCATTACGATCCGTTCGAAAGATGTCGCGATGCCTCCGCTCGACCAGGTTTCCGACGGGACAAAGAAGATGGTCAAGTACGGCGACCTTCTGTTGCCCCCGATCCTTGTTATCGGTTACGGACTGCTCCGTTGGCGAAACCGTCTCGCCCGTAAAAAAATGATCGAAGCCGCAATCTAATTTCTCGAGACTGGATATGAAGAAAAATACCTACGTGCTCCTCGGGGTTTTTGTCGTGCTCGCCGTCGTTGCGATCCTTATGATGAACCGTCCGGGCGAAACGGATGTCGAAGCAGGCAATGCAAAACCTCTGTTCGCAATCGATTCGGCATCCGTCGATAAGATCGAACTGCAATCTCCGCTTGCGCATGTGGTGCTCGAGAAGAAGGGAACAGATTGGACGTTGACTGAACCGCTTATGTATCGGGCCGACCAGGCAAGTATCGCGACAATTATTCATCTTGCCAAAACTCTTGCACCCAGAAGCGTTGTCTCGAGCAATCCGGAAAAACGCTCGATCTTTCAGGTGGATTCCACAGGAACACGTGTGAAGATCTTTGAGGATGGGCAGGAGCGCGCTGCCTTTGTTGTAGGAAAGCCCGGCGAAAGCTATACCGATAACTACGTCCGGAAGGAAAACTCGGACGACGTCCTCCTTGTCTCCGGCGCGCTGACATGGTCGTTTAACAAGCCCGTAAAAGGATGGCGCGATAAAACTGTGTTGACCGTTCCGAAAGAGTCGATCACGTCGATCGACTATCAATATGCGAACGAAAAGTTCTCGCTCGATTTTAAGGACAGTGTGTGGCTGATCGGGACGAACAAAGTCAAAACGAGCGAGATGCCGTCTCTTCTTTCCGCTCTTTCGAATATTCAGGCGGACGACTTTATCGACTCGACGATGAGTCCCGCTCCAAAGATTATTGCTACGATTTCATTCGGGGGGTCGCAGGTACGAATTTGTGGAACAAGTGATAAGAATACATTCGATGTCCAAACATCCAGCTCTCCGCAATGGTTCGAAATACAATCATGGCGAGTTAATCAGTTTCTCAAGCACAAAAAAGACTTAGTTTGACTTAGCAGGATTTTGCCCTTTCCCCGCTTTGGCTTTTCTAAAAACCTTCTGACCTCTCGAGAACCATTCTTCCGAAGTGTCTCGATCCTCCTCTATTATTAAAAGTAATAATCTGCTTTTCAAAGGATTTTGATATTTGAGAATTCGCCGCTTGCCTGTCAGATTTTACCCTTCTTTAGCTCAGTAATTATGGAATGAACCTTGCGTACTTTGGGGGTGATGGTTTATTCCTTTATTTATCTTGCAGAGTTCAATTAATGTAAGATCCGTTCAACCTACCTCGTATGACCGATAGCCTTTCATCAAAGGAGGGATTATCATGAATTTATGTCTAGACCTTTGCCTTTCGAAACCCACTAAATTTCCCTTCACTCCTCTACAGCTGATTTTTTTCCTTCTTACTGTTTTCTCCGTTTCCATTGTACTTCCCGGCTGCGGGAAGAAAGAAACGCCACAGGCGGCGCCGGAAATTACGCTTCAAAACCTTGAAACTGCTTACAGCCGCGAGTCGCGGATCAGCAGAGAATATGCGGTCTTTTCAGCGAACGCCGAAAAGAAGCATTACAGCGCGGTCGCAAATCTTTTCAAGGCCGTCTCTCGCTCGGAAGAAATTCATGCAGGAATGGCCGCGACTCTTTTACGGTCAAAGGGAGTTGAGGTGAAACCATTTGTTCCGGAGTCCGTCGCGGTCGGAACGGTGGTTCAGAGCCTTCGCCTTGCATCGAGCGATGAATCTCTTGAAACTGAGTCGATGTACCCGAACCTTATTCACGCTGCAGAAGTCGAAAAATTTCCTGAGGCGGCCGAATCATTTCAGTTGGCGCTTAACGCCGATAAGCGGCACGCGGAATTGTTCAAGGCGATGCTTGACAAGAACGCTTCCGGCATCAGGATCCAGTATTACGTATGCCCAGAGTGCGGATATATTATCACTTCGGATACCGCGCGTGAATGTCCCGGTTGTCACACAAAGAAAGAAAAGTTCGAAAAGATCTGATTTATAGCGCACCACAAATAGGGCGATTGAGAATATGCGTTAGTCGGGGGCAGTTTAACGTGCGAGAGATTTATACGGCGGAACAGCCTTTAATATTAATCGCCATAGAATCAGAAAATCGTAATACCGTTTGAAAGGGGCGGTCGATCATCACACGCGCGAGTAATTTTCAATTGGTGAAGGCGATTCTCTCACACCCTCGAATGATCGCCGCCAAACCTTCCGTCAACTGGTTCTTGTCTCAATACCTTCGAAAGTTTACCGTTAAGGACGTCGGCGGTAAACTTGTGGTCCATTCTCATCTCCCGCCCTTAAACAGCAAGGCCTACTCGAGATTTGTCAACGAGCACCTCTTGACGAAATCTGTGCGACCGTCTCACGCTCAGATCGGCGTCACCAATGCGTGCCCGCAAGCGTGCGCATACTGTTACAACAAAAAAAGAAAGGGGAGGTTGATGGACCTCAGCGTTATTGAGAGAACCATCGGAGATTTGAAAGCATTGGGTGTGTTTTGGATCGGGTTGACGGGGGGCGAACCGTTGCTGAACAAGAACCTCGCGCGTATTATTGAAACCGCGCGCGAAGATTGCGCCGTCAAATTGTTCACTACCGGTCACGGCCTGACAAAAGAACGCGCGGCCGAATTGACGAACGCGGGCCTGTTCTCCGTTTCGATCAGTCTCGATCATTGGGATGAAGCAGAGCACGACCGCATTCGGCACTATCAGGGGGCTTACAAAAGCGCTCTTGAGGCGATCAAAATTTTTATCGCTCGCGACAAAGTCCATGTCAGCGTTTCTGCAGTCCTCTCTCGCGACATGCTCAAAGAAGATTTCGTCGAACGATATCTGGATTTTCTTGAAGGGTTGGGGGTCCACGAAGCGTGGTTGAGCGAAACGAAGCCGACGCTTTCGGAATTCTGGAGAGAGGATGCGGTCATCGCCGACCGGGAACATGCGATGCTTGCCGCAATTCAGGACCGTCGCAATAAAAAAGGGGGGATGACAGTGAACTATCTTGGGCACTTTGAAGACGAGCGTCATTTTGGATGCACCGCGGGACATAAAATGATCTACGTTGACTCTTTCGGAGAGGTCAGTCCGTGTGTTTTCATTCCGTTGACTTTTGGAAACGTACAGGAAAAATCGATCAGGGATATTTACGATGTGCTCAAAAGCCGATTCACACCCGATGAGCGCTGTTTCATCAACAAGAACTATCCAATTCTTCGAAAATATTTTCGTGGCGAATTCCCCTTCTCACCGGAAGACTCCATGAATGTACTCGCCGATACGCGATTTGGAGGCTCTCCGCGTTTTTTCCAATTGCAGTATCGTCAGCCGACTCATTGAACGATATTACTATGGAAGAGGTTTTACGACACGGCGAAGGGGAGGCGCAGATTTCGCGGAGAACATATAAAGGTATTAGCGTTTCTCTGGCCATTCTATTTGCTGTTGTCGGCCTGATCTTCCTCTTTGCACCTAATGCAGTACTATTGCTTTTTAACAGTATTTCAAGATCGTTCGGGATGAATCAAGCTCCCGAACAGAGTTTCAATTTTTATTCCATTCTTGCAGTCGCCTATATGTATCTCGTGACCGTGCTCGCATATCTTATGTTCATGAATCCCGGCGAAGCGCGATTTGTTTGGCTTTTGATCAATGCCAAAGCGGTAAGTTCCCTTCTCTCGTTCATTTTTTTCATTGTTGTTGGGTCGTACCTTATCTGCCTGGCGAACGGGATTGTGGACGGAATGATCGCTTTCGGTCTGGTCATACTTTTAAAGAAAGTTCGGATCGCAGCGGAATGAATGTCCCTCTAAGGATCGTAGGAAGATTTGCGCCCGAGTTTCTCAAAAAGAAGGAGCTTGAAAAGCTATTGGCCGTAGTCGCAGCAGCCTTCAAAAGCGACATTCCCTCGATTACAAGCCTTTCCTTTGATGAGTCTCTTCAGACATTTGCGGATAAGACGGAACGAGAAGCGGCGCGAGCCGTGGCTGATGGGCGGGATCTCGCGGCAATCAAGAACGAACTTTATCGTGGGGCATTCGAAATTGGAGAAAGGCTAAGAAATGTTTTCCGTGTTTCTACGATCCCAGACGCCATGGCCGTCGGCAGGGTAATCTACCGCCATCTTGGGATTACGTTTCACGGGACGCAAAGCGGAAACGTGGTCATTCCTCAATGTTACTTCAGCCGTCTATATTCTTCCTCCACATGCCGCATTATCTCTTCGCTGGATGAAGGAATGATGGCGGGCCTTTCCGGCGGAAAAGCGTTCGTCTTTTCCCAACGGATGACCGAGGGGTTCACCACGTGCAGAGGTCATTTCATTCTGAAGGATGGCACAATTGAAAAAAGCGATCGTGGTCGGTACCGGTGCTGGTGGTGCAACCGCGGCTAAGGAGCTTCAGGGAACGTTCGATGTGACGATGCTTGAGGCGGGAAAAGAGTTTCGCCCCTTTCGTGCGAACCTTGCACGGGTTGAAAAGTTAAAGAAACGGGGACTCATGTTTGATGAGCGTGAAATTCAATTTCTTTTCCCTGCAATGAAGATCCGCAAGACCGAAGACCGCGTCGTCGTTATTAACGGGATCGGCCTCGGCGGAACGACGACTCTTGCAACTGGCAACGCTTTGCGGATGGACGGCGGTCTCAGGAAATTGGGTATCGATCTCGATGCAGAGTTTGAGGAACTATACCGAGAGGTTCCCGTATCGACGCGGCACCAGCGACGATGGAGGGCGACGACGCAGCGGTTATTCCAAGCGTGCAATGAGCTCGGCCTTGCACCGCAGCCTCTTCCTAAAATGGGAGATCACAGCCGCTGCATCAACTGCGGCCGTTGTGTATTCGGTTGTGACCATGGGGCGAAGTGGGATAGCAGACAATTCGTGGGCATGGCGATCGAGCAAGGGGCGCAGCTCACAACAAACGCCAGAGTAGAGAAAGTCGTCATAAAGGATGGCGCGGCCGTCGGCGTCATATCACGGCAAGGATGGCGATCCATGTACTATCCTGCGGATCTTGTAATTCTTGCAGCCGGAGGCCTTGGAACTCCGATCATCCTTGAACAATCAGGGATCAAGTGTGAATCATCCTTGTTTGTCGACCCCGTCCTTTGTGCGGCTGTGGAATGGAAGTGTGCATTTCAAAACCACGAGATCGCAATGCCGTTTGTTGTCCAGCGAAACGGTTTTATCGTCTCCCCGTATTTCGATTACCTGAGCTTCTTTTTCAATAGGGAATGGAATTACCCCGCAGACGATACTCTGAGCATCATGGTCAAAATTGCCGATACGGCTGAAGGAGAAATTTCAAAAAAAGGGATTAGGAAAACTCTGAACGATGAAGATAGGAATAAATTTATCGAGGGCGCCGCTGTGTGTTTCGAGGTCTTCGGGAAATTGGGAATCGATCGCCAAAAGGTTTTTATGGGAACCGTGAATGCCGGGCATCCGGGGGGCATGCTTCCGCTCACTCAAAAAGAAGCAAAGACGTTCCATCACGATCATCTCCCGGAAAATCTTTACGTGGCCGATGCAACGCTCTTTCCCTCTTCTCTTGGAAACCCACCTATCTTCACCATCATGGCGATGGCAAAACGAATCGGTAAGCTCTGCAGACAGAAAGCCGCATAGAATTTCATGCGATACGATTCCCGCAACGAGCGGTGAATATCCTCCGGACATTCGGCGGGGTCATTGTATGGGAAAAAAGCAGCGACGAAAAAGAGAACCGTTATCAAAAAATTCAACGATGATTTTTTCGACGGTTAAATTTTTTAAGATTTCGCATTTTGTAGACGATTGCTGTCTTAGAAGTAAGAAATATCGAACTTTCCATCGCTAGGCCGCACGCGTTCGCCGCTATTTTTTCTGGTATAAGGCTTGCAGAAGAATTGCTCATGATTTGTTTTCTTCGGCGGGCTATCCAAAAGCAGGTATCACGTATAGATCTTCATGCATCTTCTTTCTATACCAACCTCCCCGATGTTGTCTCAATCTGTCCAACGTATTTTGATCTCTCATGTCTCAGCAGTCTTCGTCAACGGTAAAAGCGGCTCACCCGAGCGGCGATAATCGTTTCAAATTGCTCGACCGAACGATCACAAAGTATCAATCGCGGGGCAATGCGCTCATTGAGGTGCTGCACGCGGCACAGGGCATATTCGGGTTTCTCGAGAACGATCTGCTCATTTATATCGCCCGCGCGCTTCGTCTTCCGACAAGTACAGTCTATGGAGTGGCAACCTTCTACCATTTCTTCAGGCTGAAGCCGAAGGGGGAACACACTTTCGTACTCTGCATGGGGACGGCGTGTTATGTGAAAGGCGCGGAAGGGATCCAGAAATCGGTGGAAGAATATTGCAAGTGCAAACTTGGCGAGACGACGGCGGATAATAAAATATCTCTCATCCAGGCACGATGCGTCGGCTCCTGCGGCTTGGCTCCCGTTGCCGTCATCGACGACAACGTCGCCGGGAAGCTTACACCGGACAACGCCGTCGATCGGATCAAGCGATTGCAAGAACACGCTGCGGAGGTCTCTGTATGACGATTGAAGAACTCCGAGAAGTCGCGGAAAAGGAATTGCTCAGACAGAAGAAATTTTCTCATAGAGTTTTGTATTGTTCGGCTGCGGGGTGTATCTCGTGCGGATCCAACGCAACGAAGGAGGCTTTCCGAAAATCGCTCAAGGAAAGTGGATGCGATAAAGAGACGGAAGTCCTTGGGACCGGCTGCATGGGCTTGTGCGGACAGGGTCCTCTCGTGAAAGTCGATTCGGATTCGGCGTTGTATGAAAGAGTCGACGAAAAAGCCGCACAAAGAATTGTCCGCGAACACATCGTCGCAGGCAAACGCGTTACGGATAACCTCGTCGACACCTCATCCCCATTCTTCTCCTCTCAAAAAAAGATCGTCTTGGAAAATTGCGGCAAGATAAACGCAGAAAGCGTTGAAGAGTACATTGCGGCGGGAGGATACGAAGCTCTTGCAAAAGCGTTGACAGAACGTCAACCCATCGAAGTGATCGAAGCCGTCCGCAAAAGCGGCCTCCGCGGGAGAGGCGGCGCTGGATACCCGACGGGTTTGAAATGGGGCATCGTTCATAAAGCGAAGGGTGAGCAGAAATATGTGATTTGTAATGCCGACGAAGGCGATCCGGGGGCGTTCATGGACCGGAGCGTACTTGAAGGCGATCCTCATCGTGTCTTGGAAGGAATGGCGATCGCCGGGTATGCGGTAGGTGCGAATCAGGGCTTCATTTATATTCGTGCGGAATATCCGCTGGCGATCGAGCGGTTGAAGCTCGCGATCAAACAGGCGGAGCGAATCGGCTTGCTCGGGAACAGAATTTTTGAGTCGCAGTTCAGTTTCAGGATCGACCTGCGAATCGGGGCCGGCGCGTTTGTGTGCGGTGAAGAGACTGCGTTGCTCCGTTCAATCGAGGGGCGGCGCGGAAGGCCGAGGCCTCGTCCGCCGTATCCCTCCGAGCGCGGATTGTGGGGGATGCCGACTCTCATCAACAACGTCGAGACGTATGCGAACATCGCCCCGATCATTGTCCGTGGGAGCGATTGGTTCGCATCGATCGGAACGCCGAAAAGTGCGGGAACAAAAGTGTTCGCCCTTGCGGGCAACATCAAGAATACCGGACTCATCGAAGTACCGATGGGAATTCCGCTTCGCACGATCATTTTCGATATCGGAGGCGGAACGTCGGATGGAACAGAATTCAAAGCGGCGCAAACCGGTGGGCCGTCGGGAGGATGCATTCCGAAAGAATTCCTCGATCTGCCGGTGGACTATGAATCGCTCGCGACGGTCGGCTCGATCATGGGGAGCGGCGGACTCATTGTGATGGATTCGACGTCAAACATGGTCGAGGTGGCAAAATATTTTATGGAGTTCTGTAAGGACGAATCGTGCGGCAAATGCATCCCGTGCAGGGTCGGGACCGTGCACATCCATGGACTGCTGAACAAAATCTCCCAGGGCAAAGCCACACGCGACGACCTCGCATTGCTCGAGGAATTGTGCAACACGGTCGCAAGAACGAGTCTGTGCGGACTGGGTCAATCTGCGCCCAATCCCGTATTCTCGACGCTCCGATATTTTCGCGATGAATACGAGCGGCTGTTGACGGAACCAGTCACATTCATTTCATCATCGGGCGGAAACGGCAAGGCCGCTCAAAGTTAATAGGATTGTTCGATGGCAATTATTACTCTGACCATTAACGGTGAACAGCTCAGCGCCAACGACAACGACACCATTTTGGCGATCGCACGGCAGCACAAGATCCATATCCCGACCCTCTGCCATCTTGAGGGGTTGTCGGATGTGGGCGCTTGCCGCCTGTGCATGGTAGAGATCGAAGGTTCGAAAAAACTTTTTCCTTCCTGTGCAACGCGTCCGCAGGAGGGGATGGTCATTCACACCGAGACCGAGCAGCTCAAACAGTACCGCCGCACTATTATCGAGCTCCTCGCCTCCGAGGGAAATCATCAATGTTCCGTTTGCGTCGTCAACGGCAACTGCGAACTTCAGAATCTTGCGTATGAAACGGGTTTGACATACGTCCGATTCCCGTACCTCTATCCGGCGAAAAGGCTCGATGCATCGCACAAGGATTTTGTCATCGACCGGAACAGGTGCGTTCTCTGCACGCGGTGCGTGAGGGTCTGCCACGAAGTCGAAGGCGCCCATGTTTGGGATATCGCATACCGAGGCATCAGTTGCGAGATCATTGCCGGCCTCGATCAGCCGTGGGGAGAGGTCGAAGCGTGCACTTCCTGCGGGAAATGCGTGCTCGTCTGTCCGACGGGTGCCTTGTTCGAGAAAGGAGCCGCAGTTGCCGAAATGAAGAAGGAGAGAAAATTCCTCAAGTATATCGTGACCGCGCGGGAGAAGAAAGAATGGATCAACGTGGCAAGCGACGATGAATAAGTTTCCTTTTTTGCCATCGAAAGGCGGAGTGTTTGCATGAAACCAAGAGTAGCGACGGCGTGGCTGGGCGGATGTTCCGGATGCCATATGTCTTTTCTCGACATGGATGAACGGCTGATAGACCTCGCCGACAAAATGGAGCTGGTCTATTCCCCTATCGCGGACGTCAAAGAATTTCCGCGCGACGTGGACGTCACACTTGTCGAAGGGGCGGCGGCAAACGTGGAGCATGAAGAATTCGCGAAAAAGATCCGGCAGAACTCCCGCTTCGTTGTTTCGTTCGGCGATTGCGCCGTGTCGGGTAATGTCACTGCGATGCGGAATCGTTGCGATGTCAACGACGTCCTTCAGCGTTCATACATCGAACTGGCCGATATAAATCCGCAGATCCCCCGGGAATACCGGACGATTGCGGAACTCATGCCGAAGGCCAAACCGCTTCACGAGGTGATCAAAGTCGATGCGTTTCTTCACGGATGTCCGCCATCGGCCGATCAGATCTGGTTTGCGGTGAATGAACTGCTCGAAGGAAGGATGCCCGCGTTCTCGAGCGTCTATTTGAAGTACGGATAAAAGAAGTTTATTCGATGAACAATGTTGTTGTCGGTGAAGGGCAAGAAATGGCTATGTCTCAAACAATTACGATTTCGCCGGTCACGCGGATCGAAGGGCACGCGAAAATAACTATTCATCTCGACGAGCAGGGCGCCGTCGAAGACGCGCGCTTCCATGTGAACGAGTTCCGCGGCTTCGAAAAATTCTGTGAAGGGCGCCTCATGTGGGAGATGGGAGGGATCACGTCGAGGATCTGCGGCATCTGTCCGACGAGTCATCTCGTCACCTCCGCCAAAGCAGGAGACGACATTCTCGCCATCGAGATCCCGGAAACGGCGGAAAAATTGCGCAGGCTCATTATCCTCGCTCAATGGGTGCAGTCGCACGCGCTCAGCTTCTTTCATCTTTCTTCTCCCGACTTCTTGCTCGGTTTTGACGCGGACCCGTCCGCGCGCAATGTGTTCGGCCTTCTTGCCGAGCACAAAGAATTCATCAAGCGTGGCATTCGATTGAGGAAATTCGGGCAGGAAGTTATCGAGATCTTAGGCGGGCGGAAAATCCACACGCCATGGGCGGTTGCGGGAGGGGTTCGCGAGCCGTTTGAACCTGCGAAAAAAGATTATCTCTTAAATTGGATTCCCGAAGCAAAAGAAACGGCGCTGCTTGCCCTTGACGAGCTAAAAAAGATCCACTCAAAATTTAAACGGGACCTTCCGAATTTCGGAAATTTTCGTTCTCTTTTTGTCGGCCTCGTCGCTAAAGATGGAGCGCTCGAATATTACGACGGACTCCTGCGCATCATGGATGCGGCGGGCAACACGATTGCCGATAAGCTCGACCCGAAACGGTATTTCGATTTTTTTGGCGAGGCGACGGAGCAATGGTCGTACTTGAAATTTCCGTATTACAAGCCGCTCGGATACCCGGATGGAATGTACAGAGTCGGGCCTCTCGCGCGAGTGAACGTATGCGATTACATCGAGACTCCACGCGCGGAAGCGGAGCGGATCCTCTTCAAGTCGATTGCCGCAGACGCCGGCGTCGTTAACAATTCATTCTATTACCACTACGCCCGGCTCATCGAACTTCTGTTTGCCGTGGAAAAAATTGAAATGCTTCTCAACGACCCCGCGATCGTAGGAGAGCATATCCGCGCAAAGGCGATGATCAATCGATCCGAAGGGGTCGGGGTCAGTGAAGCGCCGCGCGGGACGCTTTTCCATCACTATTGGGTGAACGACGACGGCGTTCTCCAAAAAGTCAACCTCGTTATTGCGACAGCGCAGAATAACCTTGCAATGAACCGGACCGTCCGGCAAATCGCGATGCGTTACATCGACGGGAAAAAAATCACGGAAGGCATTCTCAACCGAGTGGAAGCCGGCATCCGTTGCTACGATCCATGTTTGTCGTGTTCGACGCACGCGATCGGTCAGATGCCGCTCCATCTTCAACTCTTCAACGCACACAACGAACTCTTGGATGAAGTGGCCCGATGAAAGACGCTCTTGTGATCGGTTTTGGCAACACACTCAGGTCGGATGACGGCGTCGGCGTGTGGATTGCCGATAAGATCGCAGACCTCGAAATTCCCGGGGTCGATGTGCGAACGTGCCATCAACTCAATGTAGATCTCGCTGCGGATATTGCCGAATACAAAAAGGTCGTCTGTATCGATGCCTCCTCGGACGGAAACCCGGTTGCGTACCGACAATGCAAATCCGAAGCGCCTTCTTTACTTCCCAATGGCCACAACATCGGGCCTGAAGCTCTTGCCCGGATGGCATACGAACTTTACGGAGCAACGATAACATTCAATCTCTTCACAGTCCGAGGCGAGTCGTTCGAATTTGGACATACGTTGTCGCCGTCTGTTGAGAACTCCGCCAGACGTGCTGTGAATGCGATCGCGGCTTTTCTTCGTCAACAATCTTCCGCCATATCGAACATGCCGCTCTTTTCAACCGAGACGGTATGACGAATTTCATCTGCGTATCGACTGCTTAAAAAATCCGACATAAACTATCTCTCTAAGCAGCATAGTTTCGACACTGCTTTATTTCGTGCGCTCCGTCTGTCCTTTTTTATTGATGCGAAACTCCCTCCCGGTTTCTCATTTTTTGGAACACTCGACACGCTCAATGCCGTTAATTGACCTTTTTTGGCGGCATGGTAGTTGAATAGCCTATCCGTAAATAAGTTGTGAAGATCGCGGAAAGAACCACCAATGCATGAACTTTCGATCGCTCAGAATATTCTCGAGATCGTTGCTGAGCGTCTCACGGCCGACCAGCGAGAGCACGTAAAGTCAATAAAGCTGAGAGTGGGGGAACAGGCGGGAGTGGTCGCAGAATCGCTTCAATTTGGGTTTCACGCCCTCACTGAATCCACTCCGTTGCAGGCGAGCGTTCTGGAAATTGAACGAGTGCCGTTCGTCGTCCAGTGCCAGAAATGCGGCGGACAATCTACCAACGACGCCGGAATATTTTTTTGTTCGCTCTGCAATTCGGACAACGTCCGGATGATCTCGGGAGACGAATTGGAAGTGATCGCTTTTGAAGTTTTTGACGAGAAGGAGGCGACAATATGAACGTGATAACCGTTGAACGAAAAATTCTCGAAAAGAACGATGAAGTCGCGCGACAAAATCGGGTGCTGTTTGCGATGCACGACCTCTTTGTCATTAACCTCGTCAGTTCGCCGGGGTCGGGCAAAACGAGCATTCTCGAATACACGCTCAAACATCTCCGGAAAGAGATCAATGTAGCGGTGATCGAGGGAGATGTCCAGACCGATCTCGACGCGCAGCGGGTCGCCGCGCTCAACGTACCCGTCGTTCAAATAGTGACAAAGGGCGGGTGTCATCTTGAAGCTTCGCTGGTGCGCGACGCCCTGTCATCGATCAATCTCTCCGGCGTGCAGCTGCTCATCATAGAAAATGTCGGGAATCTTGTCTGCCCCGCGAACTACGACCTTGGGGAAGCGATGAAAGTAGTCGTCGCCAGTACAACTGAAGGGGACGATAAGCCGTTGAAATATCCGGCGATGTTCCGTAATGCCTCCGTACTCCTTATCAATAAAATCGACCTGCTTCCGTACGTCGACAGCAAGGTTGAGGCCTTGAAAAAAAATGCCCTCAGCGTAAATCCGTTGCTTCAAATTTTTGAAACTTCGTGCGTCACCGGCGAAGGCATTCGGGAATGGAGCAACTGGCTCCTTGCACATTGTCTGCACCAAGTATGACATCGAGAATCCACATAGCAATTCGCGGCGCCGTTCAGGGCGTAGGGTTCAGGCCGTTCATTTACAGGCTTGCCAAGACTCTTCGGCTTACAGGATGGGTTGCCAATACTTCGAGCGGTGTACTCATCGACGCCGAGGGTGAGCGAGAGATGCTCGACGCCTTTCTTTTGCGGATCGATAAAGAGAAGCCGGCGCTTTCTTCGATTCAGAGCCTTGAGCCGACCTGGCTCGATGCAGTCGGTTACACGGATTTCGGCATCAGGGAAAGCGATCGTTCCGGAGACACATCGGCGATCATTCTCCCCGATGCGGCGACATGCCCCGAATGTCTGAAAGAAATTTTCGACCCGACCAACCGGCGTTACCGATATCCTTTCACCAACTGCACTCACTGCGGGCCTCGCTTTTCGATCATCGAATCGCTCCCATACGACCGGCCGAATACTTCGATGAAGAAGTTTACAATGTGTCCGCAGTGCAAAAAAGAATACGAGGACCCGGACAACCGTCGTTTTCATGCGCAGCCGAATGCGTGCCCGGAGTGCGGCCCTCAATTGGAATTGTGGAATCCGGGCGGCGATGTGTTGGCGACGCGCAATGACGCTCTTCTCATTGCGGCCCGCGCAATACGGGAAGGAAGCATTGTCGCCGTGAAAGGGATCGGTGGATATCAGTTGATCGTCGACGCGCAGAATGAACATGCCGTCGTAGAGTTGAGAAGGAGAAAGAGACGGGACGAAAAACCGTTCGCCTTGATGTTCTCAACCGTGGAAGAAATAATGCCTTACTGCAATGTCTCCCCGAAGGAGGAGCGCCTCTTGCATTCACCCGAAAGCCCCATCGTGCTTCTGGGCCGAAGAAACGAGAACCCAGCGCCTGCGATTGCACGTTCCGTCGCTCTGCATAACCCAAATTTTGGCGTCATGCTTCCATACTCTCCCTTGCATCATCTGCTGATGCGGGAAATTGGGCGGCCGGTAGTTGCGACGAGCGGCAATCTTTCGGAAGAGCCGATTTGTATCGATGAGCATGAAGCGCTGTCACGGTTGAGAAGGATCGCAGATCTGTTCCTCGTCCACAACAGGCCGATCGTTCGGCACGTTGACGATTCAGTCGCTCGGATCGCCTTGGGGCGCGAGCTCGTGTTGCGCAGAGCCCGAGGGTATGCGCCGCTTCCTATCGTGATCAAGGAGAATTCGGGAGAGCCGATCGTCGCCTTGGGCGCGCATTTGAAAAATACTATTGCGCTCGCAAAAGGCGAAAATGTTTTCGTGAGCCAGCACATCGGAGACCTTTCCACCGATGAATCAATGAACGCATTTCGCAAGGTCAACGACGATTTCCGCAAACTATACAACGCTTCGCCGACCGTTACCGTCACAGATCTGCATCCGGATTACCAATCCACACAATACGCAGAAAACGTCGCGGGGACAAAAATTGCCGTCCAGCACCATTACGCGCACGTCGCCTCATGCATGGCGGAAAATCAGCTTGAGGGAAGGGTCCTTGGAGTCTCCTGGGACGGGACGGGATATGGGGACGATGGCACCATTTGGGGCGGCGAGTTCTTGTTGACCAATGAATCGTCGTTTGACCGGGTCGCACATCTTCGACGGTTCCGCCTGCCGGGAGGAGAAAAAGCTATTCGTGAGCCGCGCAGGGCGGCCATCGGTGCGCTCTTCGAAATTTTCGACGATTCGGTATTTCCGCAAAATCATGTCCATCCCATCAATTCCTTGCCGGCGACGGAGTCGCTGCTTCTTCAGCAGATGCTGATCAAAAAAATCAACTGCCCGTTCACGTCGAGCGCCGGGAGATTATTCGACGCAGTAGCATCGATCACCGGGGTGTGTCATACGCTCAAGTTCGAAGGGCAGGCGGCGATGGAGCTTGAATGGGCGATCGGAGGGACACAAACGGACGCAACGTACGAATATGCCATACCGGACGGCGACCCCCCACTCGTAATCGATTGGGGGCTGATGCTCCTTGAGATCCTTTCGGACGCGCAGGATCGAGTTCCCACTTCGTTGATCTCCGCGAAGTTCCACAACACGCTTGCGCAAATCATAGTGGAGGTCGCAAAAAAAATTGGGGAACATCGAGTCGTTCTTTCAGGCGGGTGTTTTCAGAATGAATATTTGCTGGAAGAGACGGTGCGGAGACTTGTGAGCGAAAAATTTTCGCCGTATTGGCATCAACGCGTACCGCCAAACGACGGAGGGATCGCCCTCGGACAGATTTATGCGGCGCAAAGGTTAATGCGGCAT
>DATJXA010000035.1:0-21933 GCA_035500675.1 Bacteroidota bacterium
GCTTTGTCACCGCTAAAGTGAAAGAGGCCTCGACGATCATGAATGGTCTTGTCAAAGACGGCATTATCCCTGCGACGCCTTTTGCCACGCAGATCAGCTTCGACGTTTTCGATCTCTGGCATTTTTACGGACGCACTGCGAAGTTCGCAGCATACATGCAAGGCCCCGACTATACGCAATGGCACGGGATTTATCCGCTGCTCGCCGAGCTCACAAAAGTAAAAGAAGAGGCTGCACGGTTACGGGCGGCACATAAAAGTCACGGGCGGCAATGAACGACGTTTCGATCTTTCATCTTGCCAACATTAAGCTTCCCATGGAGAAGAACCGGTTTCTTCTCATGTTTGCCGGCGTGAACTTGATTTTCACCGGGCTCGACGTGGCGTTGGCTCATTCGATCAACAGCTTCGTCCCGCCTTATGAGTGGATCCCGGTCTACTTTGCACCTGTAGGAGCTTTTACCTGTTTCATCTTAGCATTTCAGCTAAAGCCAACAAAAATAATTGCACTCGCTCATATCTTTCTTATGTGCGTGGGCGTTCTCGTTGGCGTCGTGGGGATGGGATTTCATCTGAGTCAAGTCTTGAGCCCTACGGGTCGCCTTAGTTGGGCCTGGGTCGTTTTCGGTTCGCCAATCCTCGCGCCGCTTTCCTTCGCAGGAATTTCGCTGATCGGCCTTTACGGCGTGACGACTGAAGTTCGAGATCGACCCGGGATGTTGGAAGTACCGGGACTAGGTTTGTTTCAAGCCCCCATTTCGCGCGACAGGCATTTTATGTGGCTTGTTGGACTCGGCTTTGCGGGGTCAGCTATCACTTCGATCATTGACCATGCCCAATACGGTTATACGCTGTTTAAGCTTATTCCTGTTGCGTATGGAGTATTCGCTACTGCCGTAGTCCTGTATCTTTCGATCGCGAGAGAGTGGTCGCACGGCGATGAACTAACATATTTCTGGACAATGGTAGCGGCAGTTGTCGTCGGTGTTCTCGGATTCGCCTTTCATCTTTCCAGAGATCTTACCGACACGGGCCAGATCAGTATGGAACGGATACTCGTATTCGCCCCTGTCTTTGCGCCATTACTTTTTTGCGACCTTGGGATCCTTGGTCTGCTCGTTGTTTCCAAATCTGCACAAGCGAGGGAGTTAAGGAGAGAGTGATGGGGTAAATTCAATTTTGTGCCGGCCAGATTCTGCCGAGCATGAAGTTGAAAATAAAAATGTTCTTGCCCTTGTAGTTCAACAGGATAGAACGGGAGTTTCCTAAACTTCTAATGGCAGTTCGAGTCTGCCCGAGGGCACATGATTTTCCTGCCTGTTTCTCCTTCCTTCAAGTCGTTTCCTAGTATCGGGCGCTAAATAATATTGTATTGTACCGCAAGGGCACAAAGGCGCAAAGAATTTTAGTAGTGATGTTTCTGAACCATCTTTGCGTCCATCGCGTCTTTGCGGTTAAAAACTCAAGATTATTTATTGGAAACGGCGTTAGTTATTCAATCCGGTACCGAATTGTCGACACTTAAACCTGAGAGCTTTCGGATAGTCAAAAGGAAATAGGCGCGGTAAAACGATTGTCGCTATTCTTTTGTGCCGCCGCACGCTGTTCATTTCCGCCGGGAGTCTGTCATGTCAATTGCATTTGGTCTTGACCTTATTTCGTTCGTCCTCCTTATTGGAGCGTTTATTTTCCTTTGGAGAGAAAAGAAGCATTTCTATTCCATCAAACCAATTCTTCCCGCGTTCATTTTTCTCTCGATCGGGAGGCTCTGCGATATGTCGCTCGAGCATCCAACTTTTCGGCTCTCAAACGTGTTCGGGCTTTCGCCATACCCGTTCGAGCTGGCATTTGCCATCATCGGAAATATCACAGACGTGATAGGGTTCTGTCTCCTCATCTATGGATTTGTAAAGATCGTAAAGCATAAACAGCACGCAGACAAACACATCCGGGACCTTGAAACTCTTCTCCCTATCTGCGCCAATTGCAAAAAGTACAGGGATGATAATGGGAATTGGGTTCCAATCGAAAAATATCTCACCGAAAACGGCTCAGCGATCGTTTCTCACGCTATGTGCCCGGACTGTATCGACCTTTTTTATCCAGAGTACGTAGCAAGACTCCAGAAGAAACGCGGTTAGCGGAGCCTTCCTTGACGTCGCTTCCTATAGCGAGCTTAGAATCCTTCCGTAATTATTTTTTTACAGGTCCCAAAGGAAGCACAATCCTGCCGTACAATTCATTCAGGATCTGCGCAACGCCCGTATACATTGCCGAGAGCCCGCAAAAGATCCCCTCGTAGCCGGTGAATTGTTTTAACGCTAGGTTGTCCGTCGCCTCTCCCAGAACGAGGAGAAAGAAAAGAATGGTGAGCGTCCCAAATACGACTTGAAGAGCGCGGGAGAGCTTAATTGTACCGAAGAAGAGGAGCAGCGTAAAAACGCCCCATGCCGCAAGAAAGAATTCCAGCCCCGTTTTTGAAGTCGCATCGCCCCATCCCATCTTAGGCATGAGAATAAGCGCTACGAGCGAGAGCCAGAAAAAGCCGTAGGAAGTAAATGCGGTCATGCCGAATGTGTTGTTTTTCTTCCACTCCATGATGCCCGCAATGACCTGCGCGAGTCCGCCGTAAAAAATCCCCATCGCCAGTATCATACTGTTCAGCTCAAAAAATCCCGCGTTGTGTAAATTCAGAAGCGCCGTCGTCATACCGAAAGCAAGCAGGCCTAACGGAGCCGGATTTCCGGTACTCTCTTTAAATTCATGACTCATCACCTCGTTCATCGTGTTCTCCTTTCTAAGGGTTAACGACTTCCGTTGATGTTGAACATTGTGATTTAGTTGGGATGGTTTTTCTTATTTTGAGCCGCGATGTGTTTGATCCGTGCCTTTTGGAGCGATGATCTCGCTGAGGAGGTCGGGCTTTGAAAGGTCGCGTTCAAGATACGGATATTGTTCCCCGCCGTGATACGAGACGGAATACGTATGATAAAATTCGCCGTTAGCGGTAAGCAGTTCAAGCGGCGAAGAGGAATGTCTGCCAAGCTTAAGCGCGTCGCGAATAATGTCCTTGGAATATTGTTGTTCGTTCACGGCGACGAGTTTCATCCCCGGAGAGATCCCTGCTTTTGCCGCGGGCGAGCCCGGGATGACGTCATTGATTGTACCGTCTTCTCTCAGAATTATGCCGAGCGAATAGCGAAGGTCGGTCGTTTTACGCACCGTTTCAGCCGACTTTTGCATCTCGTTCATCGTATCGCGGAAGACAAGTTTCCAGCCGCTTTTCTCTATGCCTCCCAACGGAGCGTGCGGGCTCAGAGATTGAAGCCGCGTGTTGAAAAATGTCTTCCAGTCGAACGGCGCTATCTCATTCATGGCTTCGACCACATTGTCAAAGGTGTACGGTTTTGTTTCCGGACCCGTGCTGGGTCCGCCGTGAAACTTTTTGCAGAAGTCGTCGAGCGATTTCTTACCGTTAGTGAGCTCTCTGATAGTGACATCCGCTTCGAGCCAGATCAGGTATCCTTCATCGTAAAAATCGACGCTCCTGCGCCATGAATCCCAATCGGCTCTCGAATCGTACAGCAACGATGCTTCATCGTTGGCGTCCTGCAGCGGACGCCATGTTCTGCCGGGACGATCGTCCATTCGCGCAGCCACCAATGCAAGGTCTTCTCTGAATTGTTCATGGTTGAGAAGCCCGGAGCGCCCGGTCAGGATGGCGCCGAGGTATTCGGTCAGACCTTCGTAGACCCAGAGGAGGTCGTCTTTCATAGGGGTCGAGAAATTCCCGGTGGCCAAGCCCGCCGGCCGGCGGTATTTCCCGTTCCAGGAGTGAACGAATTCGTGCGGTAAAAGGCCAGCCCGCACACGCCAATAATCGTCATCGATAAGAGTCCGTTCGCCCACTCTATCGTCGCTGCTCTGATGATGCTCAAGACCGAAATGCGCAACCTGGTCGCTGAGCGTGTAGAGAAAATCGTAATGATTGTAATGATGATCTCCGAACAGAGCATTCGCTTCAACAACGAGATTTTTATATTCGGCGACCTCGGCCGGACTGATTTCGAGCGCTGCTTCGTTGTCGCTTGCGATATTGAGGAAATGATGCACGCCCGAAGGAGGGGTCAGATCGACGCGCTTTAAATAGAGGCCCGAAAGGACGGGGGAATCGACGAGCACGTTTAATGTTGTCGGGGCAAATTCAATGGTTCCGTTCGATTCGCTCAGCGTTGTGAGCGCAGAGGCATATTTCCATCCATTTTGAAGCTTTAGACTTGCGTTGACAACAATCTCATCGGGTCTGACCGAGAGGGGATACATGACGACCTGGTTCCAGCTGAGGACGAGGAGTTTAGCGGTCGACGATGCACCCGATGAGAATCCTTCGGCGATCGGCGGAAGAATAAAATCGAACGAGAGGTCGATCTGGGAAACGCCTTCGGGGACGTTACAATGGATGGCGTACATCTCCTCAAGATCGCGCCTCCATTCCAGCGACTTACCTTGCGCCATAATGTGGATGCCTGCGACATCAATGACGGGTCCGGAGGGGGCGTGTTCTCCGGGTATCCACTTCGGGTAGAAAAGGGTCAACAGGCCGGGTTTTACTGAAATTGCCTCGTGCGAATGCAGGATCATGTGCGGAGCGTCAGTTGCGTCTACAGAGAGGGTGATCGATGCTTGTCCCTTTTGCGCAAAAGCTGAGTATTGGATGAAAAGTGCGACGGCGAAAATCCCCACAAAGGCAGCTGTAAATTTCGATTTCATGACTGCTCCTTCTTGTTTCTGCAATAATTTTGTTGAAGACAAATGGCGGTCAATACGATCGTGTCCGGGATCAGCCGCAACTATCCATCCACGTCTGGTCTGCAACTCTGTCGTCCGTCTTGTCAGGAATCGGAGCTATGGGAAAGTCATCTCGTTTCTTTGACTCCGATTGGCGTCGATTATATAGTAATTTTTTTTTTGAGTTGCAAATTGATAGGGCGGTGGGCAGTATCTCAGTTTGAAAATGAACCGGACACTCGAACCTTTTGACCAGTTCAATGTGAAGGCTTTTGACGGACTTAAAGAGAAAAGTGTCCGGTTCATTTCTGCATTAGTCAAACTGATACACCGCCTGACGGCGGGACAGTATTGCGCTTCGATCCTATTTGGAGGTTTCCGATTCTTTTCACCGTCGTCCTTACTTGATTGAAGCGGCCGAGTTTTGTATCTTTTGTACAGCTCTATCGACTTCGAAACATTCTCACCATCATACACCGAACGAATAACTATCGTATGCGTTTTTCGAAAGGCTTCATCCCCACGGTGAAAGAAGTTCCTTCCGACGCCGTTATCCCAAGTCATCAATTGATGATCCGCGCCGGACTGATGAGACCACTCGCCGCGGGAATATATTCTTTTCTCCCGCTCGGGTATGCGGTGATGAAGAAGGTCATGCAAATCATCCGCGAGGAGATGGATGCGATCGGCGGGCAGGAATTTTTTCTTCCAGCGATCAACCCGATCGAGTTATGGGAAGAATCGGGCCGCGTGAAGGCGTTCGGCGATACGATGTTTCATCTGAAGAATCGCCCCCTTGTTCTCGCGCCGACCCATGAGGAAGTGATCACTTCCATTGCCCGGAATCATGTGAAGTCGTATAAGGACCTCCCGCAGATCTGGTATCAGATCCAGACAAAATTCAGGAATGAACCGCGGCCTAAGTCGGGTGTGTTGCGCGGGCGGCAATTTTTAATGAAGGATTCGTACAGCCTCGACTCCTCGTGGGAAGGGTTGGACGCGAGTTACGGGCTCCACGCTGATGCATACCGTAAAATTTATTCACGATGCGGCCTCGATTTCTTTGTGGTGGGCGCGTCGAGCGGAGCGATGGGGGGAAGCGGGTCTCAGGAATTTATGGTTGAGTCCGCCGCAGGTGAGGATACTGTCGCGTTGTGCGATAATTGCCATTACGCTGCGAATGTGGAAGTGGCGACATCAGGGATGTCACAAGCAGTGCGCACGGAGCCAAGCAAAGCGATTCAGGAGATCCATACCCCAAACATCAAAACGATCGACCAACTTGCCGAGTTTCTGAAGATCGATTCGCGACGCTGCGCGAAATCCCTCGTGTATATCAGCGATGGGAAGCCGGTACTGATCTTTATGATGGGGAACGATCAATTGAATGAAACGAAGCTGCAGGGATTTCTCAAGTCGGACGTAAGGCCTGCGGAAACGAGCGAACTCGCAGCTCTAACGGGAGCCGATGCCGGATCGATAGGCCCGATCGGCCTGAAAGCAAAGTTCAGGATTATCGCAGACAAACGCTTGGAAGGTGCGAATGATCTCGTGAGCGGCGCGAATAAGAACGACTATCACATCATCAATATAGATTTTAGCCGGGACGCGAAAATCGAACACTACGTAGACCTCAGGACGGTTGAGGACGGCGAGCCATGTCCGACGTGCTCAAAGCCACTTCGCATTGTCAAAGGGATCGAGGCGGGCCATATTTTTAAGCTGGGGACGAAATATTCGGAAAGCCTGAAGGCGAATTTTCTTGACGACCAGGGAAAAGAGCATCCGATCATCATGGGAAGTTACGGTATCGGAGTGGATCGCATCATCGCTTGTCACATCGAACAGCATCATGATGACAAGGGTATTATCTGGAGTCGCTCGATTGCGCCGTATGACATTCATTTGATCTGTGTTAACACGAGTGTTGAGACCGTCCTGGCAAAATCGGAAGAGTTCTATAAAAATCTGACGGCCAGCGGATTCACTGTGCTCTATGACGATCGAACGAATGTCACCGCAGGGTTTAAATTCAACGACGCGGATCTGTTAGGGATGCCGCTTCAGGTCGTCGTAGGAGAGAAAAATTTAAAGAACGGCCAGGTCGAACTTAAAGACCGCCGATCCGGAAAACGATGGACGGTTGCCGTAGACGGCTTGGAAGCTGAAGTGAGACACTTTTTTGAACATGAGTGAAGGAGGGAGAAAGAGGTTGGACGGTTTACGGTACAGGTCGTACGTTATACGTTTTACGTTATACGTTTTAAGTTATAAGTTTTACGTTAGAAAACACGTTCTTGACCTATAACTTATAACCTAAAACTTATAACGCACAACCTAAAACTTATAACGTAAAACGTAAAACGCATAACCGTTCCTGCACCACTCAACCCAGCTTACGAACACAAAGACATGCCGCAATTTATCCACCTACATAATCACACTCACTACAGCCTCCTCGACGGAGCAACGACTGTCGATTCCTTACTCAACGCAGCGCTCGAGCACAAAATGCCCGCAGTTGCGCTGACCGACCATGGCGTGATGTCCGGAGCGATCGAATTCTACAAGAAGGCGAAGAAAAAGGGGATCAAGCCGATCATCGGGTCGGAATTTTACATCGTTACGAAAGGGAGCAGATTCGATAAAGGCCAAATGGCTCAGTCCGATTCTCTCCGCGGCGAGGCAAAATCAAAAGGCCGGGGAGTATATCATCATCTCGTATTGCTCGCAAAAAATGAAAAGGGTTACAGGAACCTTCTCAAGCTGACGACGCTCGCTCATACTGAGGGGTTCTACTACAAGCCAAGAATAGATTTTGAGCTTCTCACAAAATATCATGAAGGAGTGCTTGCTCTCTCTGCATGTGCGAACGGCGTGGTCGCGGCGCATCTTGTGAACGAAAATTACAACGAGGCGCGCAATGTTGCGGTCATGTATAAAGAGCTTCTCGGCGAGGATTTTTATCTTGAGATTCAAAACCATAGCATGGATGTTGAAAAGAATGTGCTTGCCGGCATGCCGCGCTTATCCAAAGAGCTGGGGATAAGCCTCATCGCAACGAACGACGTGCATTACATCAAGCCCGATCATGCCGTAGCTCACAACATCATGCTTCTCATCCCCGACGCGAGCAGCACGAACGTTCCCGACATCTCCAAGCTCCGTTACGGCACCGACCAGATCTATTTCAAATCTGCTGAGGAGATGTCGAACCTCTTTAAAGAGTACCCAGAGTCGATTGAAAATACGCTGGAGGTTGCGGAAAAGTGCAACCTTGAGCTCGACCTCAAAACGAATTACATGCCCAAGTTTCCGATCCCGCCGGAAGCAGGCGTATCGACGCTCGAGGATTATCTTGACAAGCTTGCATGGGAAGGACTTCGGACACGATTCCCCGAGATCACGCCGGCGATCAGCGCGAGGATGACTCATGAACTCGGCGTCATCCGAAAAATGGGCTACGCCGGATATTTTCTTATCGTAGCGGATTTCATCAGGGCAGCTCGTGCTATGGGAGTTATGGTCGGTCCCGGTCGCGGAAGCGCCGCCGGCAGCATCGCATCCTACGCGCTGGGGATCACAAGCGTCGATCCGTTAAAATACGATCTGCTCTTCGAGCGTTTCTTGAACCCGGACCGCATCAGCATGCCCGATATCGACGTGGACTTCTCCGACAACAAGCGAGAGAAGGTGATCTCGTACGTGCGGGACAAATACGGCGAGGAGTCGGTCTCACAGATCATCACGTTCGGCACGCTCTCCTCGCGCGCGGTATTAAAGGATGTCGCCCGCGTTCTGGGCATACCGTTGTCCGTCGTCGAACCCATCACGAAGCAGATCCCTGTCAACCAGGGAAAAGTGATGCCGATCGCTGAGGCCCTCGAAACAGTCCCTGAATTGAAATCATTCGGCGAGAGCAAGGACCCAAAGATTCAAATGCTCATCGAGGTCTCGAAAGTTTTGGAGGGAATGAATCGCAACGCTTCGATGCACGCGGCCGGTGTTGTTATCGCTCCGGCAGCGATCAGCGATTTCGTTCCGATGTATAAAACCCCCTCGACCGACCTCATGACGCAGTACACGATGAAGGATCTCGAAGATGCGGGTTTGTTAAAAATGGATTTTCTCGGCCTCAGGACCCTCACCGTTCTGGAGACCGCCCTGGAGCTTATCGCGAAAAATCATGGGGTCACCATTGATCTCGATGCGTTGCCGGAAGAGGACCAAAAAACGTTTGAACTGTTTCATAAGGGGCAGACGGTCGCCGTCTTCCAGTTTGAAAGTTCGGGGATGCAAGACTGGCTCCGGAAGCTCCGTCCGACATCGATCAGCGACCTCGTCGCTATGAATGCGCTGTATCGTCCCGGTCCCATGGAGAACATCGGCGATTTTATCAAGCGTAAGCACGGCCTCCAGAAGATCGAATACCTCCATCCAAGGATGGAAGAGACATTGAAAGAGACGTACGGCGTCATTGTCTATCAGGAACAGGTCATGAGGATCGCCAGCGACATCGCCGGATATACTCTTGCCGAAGCCGATTTGATGAGACGGGCCATGGGCAAGAAAGACAAGGCGGCCATGGCTGCACAGAAAACAAAATTCGTCGAAGGGGCGAAACGGACGAATAATATTTCGCAGAAGCTCGCCGAAGAGATCTATGATTTGATCGAAAAATTTGCGTCGTACGGCTTCAACAAATCCCACAGCGTCGCATATTCTGTCGTCGCATACCAAACCGCGTATTTGAAAGCCCACTACCCGGCCGAATACATGGCGGCGACCCTCACCTCGGAAATCGGCAACACGGATAAAATCGTTCTGCTCATCGACGATTGCCGCAAGATGGGGATCGAAGTTCTTCCGCCCGACGTCAACGAAAGCGAAACATATTTTTCCGTTTCGCACAATGGCATACGCTTCGGGATGGCCGGGATCAAAAATGTGGGAGTGAACGCCGTCGACGCGATCATCCACGCGCGGGCCGACGGGAAGAAATTTTCATCGCTGTTCGAATTTTGCCAGAGCGTGGACCTCCATACAGTGAGCAAGAAAACCATCGAGAGCTTGATCTTGGCGGGCGCATTCGATTCACTGAATAAAAACCGGGCGCAGATGTTTGCGGCCGTCGAACAGACCGTTGCTGCGGCACAGAACGCCCAGGCCCATACCGAGCGCGGCCAGTCGAGTCTTTTCGATTCAGGCAGTTCGAAGGATTCGCCGCTTTTCGCTCCGTCGATGCCGGCGGTCCCGATGTGGCCGGAGTCGGAGAAACTATCGAACGAAAAGGGAGTGCTCGGATTCTATGTTTCCGGACACCCGCTTCTGAAATACGAAAGCGAGATCAATTCGTTCGCGACCCTTCATCTGGGAGACGTCGAAGGGGTCAAGAACGGAGTCGTGCGAGCGGGGGGGATCATCGCCTCGGTGAAGAAGAAGATCGACAAGAACAATCGGACGATGGCATTCATCACGCTCGAAGATTTTACCGGGAAAGCGGAATGCGTGGTCTTCTCGAGCCTCTATAAGAAGCATGAAGAGCTGATCGTTCCGGAATCGATGGTCTTTGTCGAGGGAAACGGCGAAGTATCGGGCGATGTCATCAAGATCGTCGCGACCGACATCGTTGCGATGGATAAGGTTAGGGAAAAGTTTGCCAAAAGAGTCTTTATTCTCGTCAACGCCGACGAAGTGGACGCCGGCAAGTTGTCCTCGCTGCGCCAGCTTATCGAAAAGAACAAGGGGAACTGCAACTGTTATTTCAATGTTATAGGCAGTGAATTTAAGGGTCAACAGATGTTCGTTTCGCGCAGATACTCGGTAAGTCCCTCCGATCAGTTCATGGATGCGGTGAAAACGATCATGGGGCAAAATTCAGTCAAAGTGTTGGCATAATTTTTTAAAAAGGAGAAATACATGAAGCCAGTTGAAGTGAACGATGCAAATTTTCAGAATGAGGTCTTGAACTCTACGACCCCTGTGCTCGTCGATTTTTGGGCGACGTGGTGCGGACCGTGTAAAATGATCGCGCCGGTCGTTGAAGAGATGGCGAATGAGTACGACGGAAAACTCAAGGTCGGCAAACTCGACGTCGATGCAAACCCCGCCGTGTCGATGAAGTACGGGATCCGCAGCATCCCCACGCTCCTCGTGTTCAAAGGAGGCCAAGTCGTTGAGCAGATCGTCGGCGCCGTCCCCAAGAGACACTTGGTCGACAAGGTGAGCCATCACGTTTCGTAAGCTCGAAAAGTCCCTTCAATAAAAAACCCGCTCTCAATTCGAGCGGGTTTTTTATTTATGGAAAGGACGGCTTTCGAGCTATGGGATCATTTCGATGCTTTTTGCGGCTTCACTATTCCGACGAAAATGCCCATCAACCAAATAAGAAGAATAATTGCGAATCCCGAAGCAGCGATCCACCATATCCTTACCCATCCTCCCAGCAGCATGATGATAAATCCTCCGAAGCGCCCCCAGTCTGCCGATTTTGACGCGACATTTTTTCTGAGGTATGCGCCGAACTTGGAATTCTTATATTTTTCGAGGTCGACCTTTGCGATGATGTAAAGAGAAACGATCGTCGACGGAATGAAGGCAACAGTGACGCCCAGAAAAAGCTCCTGCTGCCACAGAAGAAACAACGCCCCGAACCCTGTCACGATGTCTGTCGTGAGTTGTGCCGGATGTATCTGGTGGTAAATCTTTTTCTCTTGGAGAGTCACTGTGTTTTAAAGTTTAGTAATTGGGAATAGTTAATGTTCAAACGCTTCGTCGCTGATGTGTTCGTTTTTGATGGCTAAGCTGGCGGTGAAAAAGCCTTCACGCTTTCGTCAAAGTAAAAGATCACACCTGGCCTGTCCACCATCCCGGATCGTTGTTTTTAAACGCCGTTGTGATCGTGTCGTAAAAATCCACGGGAAGAGGACCTTTCTCAAGGAACGATACGTTCTGCTTCAGATGGTCGATGTTGGATGTGCCGACAATGCAAGAGTGAACGCCCGGAGTGAACGCAGCAAATCGCAAAGCTATTTCCTGCCACGGAAGTCCTCTTGGATCGATCTCCATCGTTTTCCACCTCCACCAATATTCTTCTGCGTAATGACTGACGGGACATTCGGCGAACCGCCACGGAGCGTTTGCAACGGGGCGCTTCGCGATGACGCCCATATTTTTCTCACGCTCTTTCGGGAGAGTGGTCCAAAGCGCCCGTTGGTCGCACAGGTTGATGGAATGTTCGACATCTCCGAAACGTCCGCTGTCGATGGCCCAATTGAGCGCTTCGTTCTCGCCCGAATAACCCGCGACTCGTATTTTCCCCGAGGAGACGCCTTCTTCGAGTGCTCTCAAGACCTCTCCGTGTTCGAGTGTACCCACCGGGCAAGAATGAAGATGAACGACGTCGAGATAGTCGGTCCGCATTAATTTCAACGCTTCATCAATTCCTGCGCGGATGCACCCGTAGGTCCAGTCTTCGTAGCCCGGGATCCCGTATCCGACTTTCGTTGAGATGACAAATTCTTTGCGCCTGCCGCTAAGGTATCGTCCGATCCGTTCTTCCGATTTTCCGTAAGCCCGCGCCGTGTCGATGAGCGTGATCCCAAGATCGAGGGCCTGATTGAGCAAATCTTCATACTCTTTTTCCGAAAATGTATCGGTGCCGATATGTCCAGCGCCTAATCCAAGTATAGAAACGTCAAGTCCAGTGTTGCCGAATTTTCTTTGTTCCATGCGATTGCTTTTGAGGAGGGCTATAAAAGAGCGACACCGGCTGAGATGGCGTGTGAACTGCATCTATTCTCAAGGAACCTGGCGCTACGTCTCCTAAATAATATTCCATTTTACGGAACGACACAAAGGCGCGGAGATTTATATTATTGATTTTACAGACCATCTTTGCGTTCATTGCGTCTTTGCCGTTAAAACCTAAAGATTATTTATTTGAAACGGCGCCAGCATCACAATCTGGTTCGCTTCTTTTTTAAAATATACCCACGGACTTGTTAAGATGCAAAGCAGATCGAAGAAAAGACGGCACGATAGGCCCCTTTCGAGGTTTTTCTGAACAAACTGAAACCCACAGTCGCATTTTAATCCGATTGAAAGTTCCGCCTAATCTTCCTATATTGTTGTCAGAATATCAATTAATGAGGACGAAGTCATCCCGAAGTCGGGATTTTTTTTGTCCCCATATCTGCTCACTGGAGATTTTTTTCTTCACATGACCTATAAAAAAAGAACTCATACGTGCGGTGAATTACGTGTTGAACACATCGGCCACACTGTTACATTGACCGGTTGGGTTGACCGGCGCCGGGATCTCGGAGGAGTGATCTTCATCGATTTGCGCGACCGCTACGGTAAAACGCAGGTCGTGTTCGGACCCCAGCATAATCAGGAGGTCTACCAGCTCGCGAAAGACTTGAGAAGCGAATTTGTCATTTCGGTGACCGGAAAAGTTGAGCGACGGCCTTCGGGGACAGAAAACCCTGAGCTTTCGACGGGCGAGATCGACATCCTCACGAATGAGTTGACGATCATCAATAAAGCCGAGACGCCTCCTTTTCCGATCGAGGAGAGGGTAGAGGCGAGCGAAGACCTGCGGTTAAAGTATCGCTATCTCGACCTGCGCCGTCCGCCGATGCAGCAAGCTCTTCTTACCCGGCACTCGATGTATCAAATTGCGCGACGCTATTTCGACAAGAACAATTTTATTGAAGTAGAAACGCCGGTTCTCATGAAGAGCACTCCGGAAGGGGCGCGCGATTATCTCGTTCCAAGCCGCGTCCACGCGGGCAAGTTCTATGCCCTTCCGCAGTCTCCCCAAACCTACAAGCAGATCCTTATGGTCGCTGGGTTTGACCGTTATTTTCAGGTGGTGAAATGTTTTCGCGATGAAGACCTTCGCGCCGACCGGCAGCCGGAATTTACGCAGATCGACGTGGAGATGTCGTTCGTCGACGAAACCGACATTCAGACAATCACCGAAGGAGTCATCAAAGAATTCTTTTCCAAAATAAAAGGGATGGAGCTTTCGGCGCCATTCGCACGAATGACGTACCGCGACGCGATGGAGGGTTACGGCAGCGACAAGCCCGACCTGCGGTTCGGTTTGAAGTTCGCAGACTTCAGCGCGCTCGTCGCCGGTTCTGGGTTTAAGGTTTTTGCGGAAAATGTCGCAAAGGGCGGAGTAGTTGCAGGATTCACCGTGCCGGGCGGAGCAAGCTACACGCGCAATCAAATGGATAATCTCGTCGATTTCACTAAAGCGCTCGGCGTCGGGGGACTTGCATACATCAAGCTGACGGAAAAAGGAGCTGAATCGGCGATCGAGAAATTCCTGGGGAAGGAATTATTGTCGAAGATATGCGAGAAGGCCGGAGCTGTTGTCGGCGACCTTGTGTTGATCGTCTCGGATCAATGGCAAAAAACGTACACGGTCCTCGGCACTTTACGGCTCGAGATGGCGAAGAGGCTTAATCTCATCGACGAATCGAAGGTCAGCCTTTTGTGGGTTGTCGATTTTCCGATGTTCGAATATTCCGAAGAGGAGAAGCGTTACGTCGCAATGCATCATCCTTTCACATCTCCAAAACCTGAGGATGCTCACCTGCTTGAGAGCGACCCTTCAAAAGCCCGCGCACGCGCTTACGATCTTGTACTCAACGGGAACGAAATTGCCGGGGGAAGTATCCGTATTCATACGCCTGAATTGCAAAGCAAAGTGTTTGGCTTGCTCGGCATCGGTCCGGAAGAAGCCAAATTAAAGTTCGGTTTTATGCTCGACGCTTTTCGCTTCGGCGCGCCCCCGCATGGCGGGATCGCCTTCGGCTTCGACCGTATTGCGATGTTGCTTACCGGTTCCAAATCGATCCGGGACGTCATCGCGTTTCCCAAAACGAGCAGCGGCATGTCGCTGATGGATGATTGCCCTTCAGAAGTTGACAAGAAGCAGCTCGACGAGTTGCACATTCGGCTCAAATAATTGTTGTCACGTTCGACCTCACTATTAGGAATTCACATGTTTGAAGAATCGAAATCACAGCTGAAAACTTCTCGGGAACGATTGGCATCATTGCGGGGGTTTCTTTGACCTTGAAAGCAAAGAAAAGAAGATGGGCGAACTGCAAGCACAATCGTCGACATCCGGTTTTTGGAACGACAACGTAGCCGCTCAGAAAGTGCTTCAGGAGATCAACCAGCATAAGCAGTGGGTCGACAGCTGGACGAAGATCAAGGCGTTGATAGACGATGCACAGACCCTTGTCGAGCTTGCCGAAGAATCGGGGGACGAATCCTACCAGAAAGACATCTCCGCCGAAATTTCAAAAATTACACAGGCCCTCGCCGACCTCGAATTCAAAAATATGCTGAGCGGCGTGGACGACCATCGAAACGCGATCCTCTCGATCCATTCCGGGGCGGGCGGGACGGAATCGCAGGATTGGGCCGACATGCTTCTGCGGATGTATACGCGATGGTGTGAGAACAAGAAATACAAGGTTTCTCTCGTCGACCGGCTGGATGGAGATGGCGCCGGCATCAAAAGCGCTACGCTCGAGGTCATCGGCGATCATGCGTTCGGATACCTCAAAGCAGAAATTGGCGTGCACCGGCTCGTCAGGATATCGCCGTTCGACGCCAACAAACGACGGCATACGTCGTTTGCATCCGTTTTCGTGTATCCCGAGATCGACGACGATGTCGAAATTGAGATCAACCCTGCCGACGTGGAAATGGAGACCTTCCGTTCCGGAGGGAAGGGGGGACAGAACGTCAATAAGGTTGAAACCGCCGTACGCTTGAGGCATATTCCGTCCGGCGTCGTCGTGGCGTGCCAGGAAGAACGCTCTCAGTTTCAAAACCGCGAACGAGCGATGAAAATGTTGAAGTCGCGCCTCTATCAAATTCGGCGCGAGGAAGAAGAGGCACGCCTCGCAGCGATCGAAGGAACGAAGAAGAAGATCGAATGGGGAAGCCAGATCCGCTCGTACGTATTCCATCCCTACAATATGGTGAAAGACCATCGCACCGAGGTCGAGACGAGCGACGTGCACGGTGTCATGGACGGCGACCTGGATAAATTCATCAAAGGGTATCTCATGATGTTCGGCGGCAAGTAACCGGAACGATTTAGCCATCGCATGTCATACACATCATTCATAGCCCGCCGATATTTACAATCCCGAAGGGGTCTCGGAAAGAAGGACTTCGTTTCATTCCTGACGTTCATCGCGATCGCCGGTATTACGCTGGGCGTCGCAGCGCTCATCATTACGCTCACGATCCTTGCCGGTTTCGAAAACGAGATCAAGACGAAGGTTGCCGGCTTCACGACGCACATTCAGATCACCGGCTTCCAAAATCAGACATTTGGCGATTATGCCGCCGCTGCCGCGAAGATGCGAAGAGATATTCCCGAGATCGATGCGATCGCTCCGTTTGTTGCAAAGGAAGGGATGGCGAGTTTCGGAAAAGAGGTTGAAGGCGTTCTCGTAAAGGGGGTGGAGCCATCAGGCGATATTACCGCAACACGGCGTTATCTCGTCGAAGGCACGTACGACATCACACAAGGAAACGCTCCGATTGCGCCATGCGTGATCGGCAAAAAACTGCTGCTCAAGCTACGCGCCCAGTGCGGGGACACGATCGTAGTCTTTGGCCTTACGGGAAGGTTCGATGAATTGCGTCAACCGAAGATCCAGCCCTTCATCATCAAGGGCGTTTACGAATCGGGGATGTCGGAGTACGACGATGTGTACCTGTTTACAGACATCGCTGCGGCTCAGAACCTTTTCCGGCTCGGACCGAATGCAACGGGTTTTGATGTGTTGTTAAAAGACATTTCGACGGCCTCTTCGGTAGCGGAGAAGATCCAGGACCTCATGGGCTATCCGTATTATCCCCGCACGGTGTTCCAATTGTACCGCAATTTATTCACGTGGATCGAGCTTCAGAAGCGCCCCATCCCGATCATTCTCGGACTCATTATCCTTGTCGCGACTGTCAACATCATCGGAACGCTGCTGATGGTGATCATGGAGAAGACACGCCAGATCGGTATTCTCAAATCGATGGGCGCTTCGCGATCGGATATTCGAAAAATATTTGTGTACGAAGGACTCTTTGTCGGCATCACGGGGACCGTTCTCGGCAATATCTTAGGATTTCTCATTTGCTGGTCTCAGCTCACATTCCATTTTTTCTCGCTCGACTCGGCGATCTATTTTATGACACAGGTCCCGATTTTGCTCCATTGGCAAAATTTTGTGATCGTCTCCGTTATTGCCATCACGCTCTGTTTTTTTGCATCGTTCATTCCATCGGCCATCGCAGCCCGTTTAGACCCGATACGTTCGATCAGGTTCCATTGATGTCTTTTAAATTCTTCATAGCGAAACGTTATCTGTTCTCGAAAAAAGAAGCCGGGTTCATATCGGTCATTTCCCTCATCTCGATCGTAGGGATCACGATCGGTGTTGCAGCCCTTATTGTCGTCCTTTCAGTATTCAACGGTTTTAACGGTCTCGTCACATCCATTCTCGTCGGCTTCGACCCGCACCTCCGCATCGAAAAGACAGAGAAAACTTCCCAACAGGACGTCGTTCAATTGCTCAGCATGTTGCATGGCGATCGGGATGTTATCGGGGTCGGATCATTCGTGAACGGAAAGGCGCTGGTCGTGTCGAAAAATCAAAGCAAAGTGGTCTTTATCCGCGGCCTCGATCCTGAAACGATCAATAAAGTAACCGGAGTTAAGCAGAAGATCGTTTTAGGACATTTGGATTTCAGCGATTCGTCTTCTCACGATATGGTTGTCGGGATGACCCTTGCCGACAGGCTGGGGATCGTCACAGGGGACAGCGTGATGCTTGTAAGCCCGGCGGGGTCGCAAGAAGCATTGCTCGGGTTCGGCATGCCTGTCATGCGCTCGTTTCGTGTGGCGGGAATTTACGAATCGGATAACAAGGATTATGATGCCTTGTACGGGTATATGTCGCTGAGTTCCGCCCAGGACCTTTTTCGAAGAGGAAGAGAGATCGACGGATATGAGATACGGTTCAAAAATATTAACGACGCGGAAACGGTCAAAGAACAGATCAACAGTCAGTTCTCGTCATCTTTTCGCGTTATGACATGGTACGATCTTCATAGAGATCTTTATTCTGTAATGAGAATTGAACGCTGGACAGCGTATATCATTTTATGCCTTATTATCGGAGTGGCGACCTTTAATCTTCTCGGCTCGCTGACGATGTCCGTGATAGAAAAAACGCGGGATATCGGAATTCTTAAAGCGATGGGTGCGACGAACAATAATATCGTCGTCATTTTCCGGTTCGAGGGCCTTCTTGTCGGGCTTATCGGGACAGTGGCAGGGAGCGTGTTGGGAATTGTCGTATGTTATTTACAGATCCAATATCATCTTTTCGCCTTAGATCCGACTGTCTACATCATTCCTGCAATACCGGTTGACGTCCACATTGCGGATTTTCTTTCAGTCGGTGTTGCGGCGATCGGATTAAGTTTCCTTGCAACTCTCTATCCGGCGAAACGCGCCGCAGAGATGCTTCCGGCTGAAGCCATACGGTGGGAATAAACTCCAATGTACCTTTCAGCGAACAACATTCATCGTCGTTTTCATCTCGGGCAGGAAAAGCACCTTGCTGTCCTTAAAGGTGTTTCTCTTCAAGTGGCGAAAGGAGAAATTGTGGCGATTGTGGGACCGTCCGGCGCAGGGAAGAGTACATTGCTGCACATTCTCGGAATGATCGATCGTCCCGATGAAGGAGAGGTAATTCTCGACGGGCAAAGCGTTTTCGACTCGAAGGATGAGATGCTTGCCACACGTCGGAACAAAGAAATAGGGTTCGTGTTCCAGTTTCATCATCTTCTGCCGGAATTCACCGCCGTCGAGAACGTGGCGATGCCGGCGCTTATCGGAGGAGGGTCTCTGTCGGCGTCCTCTGAAAGAGCCGTCTCGCTGCTCGCTGACGTTGGCCTTGCCGACCGGTTGCACCATAAACCGAGCGAATTGTCGGGAGGTGAACAACAGCGTGTCGCGGTGGCCCGCGCATTGATGAATTCACCGAAGTTAATTCTTGCCGACGAACCATCCGGGAATCTCGATTCGGAAAATGCAGCCGCACTCCATTCGATGATCCTCGCGCTGCGACAAAAGCACGGCCAGACATTTGTCATTGTCACGCACAACAAAGATTTTTCGACGATGGCCGACCGCGTGATCACCATCGTCGACGGAGTCGTTAAAACCGGCGGCTGACAACCCGCAAAAGCATGACCCTCCTCAACGAGTATAAGGCTTCTCTCAAAAACGTCGCCATCGAGGAATACGTTGACCTTGTTTTTTTTCGCCCACTTGGGTTTCTTTTTGTTAAAGGAATTTATCGAACGAACCTGACGCCGAATCAGGTCACTGGGTTATCGGCATTTGTTGGAATAGGTTCGGGGATCAGTTTTGCGTTCGGTTCAAAAGTTGCCGTCGCTGCCGGCGGCCTCCTCCTTGGCATCTCAACGGTTCTCGATTGCGCAGACGGTCAGCTTGCCCGCCTCAAAAAAAATGGCACACCGATCGGACGCATTCTTGACGGAGTTGCAGATTATGTCTATACGCTGTCGGCTTTCATTGGGATCGCGATCGGCTGTCGAACCGATGACATTGGAATTTTTGAATGGTGGCTATTAGCGTTAGGTGCGGGAATCAGTTATGCGGTCCAGGCAGGAGTTCTCGACTACTATCGGAATGAATATCTCGCTCAAAAGGAAGGGAAAGATGGATTCCTCGTTGATGAGCTGCGGGACGCTTCAGCCGAGTACGCAAAATACAATTCGTTAAGAGGCCACTATTTCAGAAAGTTCCTTTTTACGGTGTATCTGAAGTACTCAGTTATTCAAAACCGCGCGAAGCTGCCAAAAGAAACGGCGGCCAAAAATGAACGGCCCGGATACGTAAAGATCAACCTTCCGCTTTTAAATTTGTGGCGCTTAAACGGAACGTCGACTCACATATTCATCCTTATCCTGTGTTCTTTTATCGGGAGAATGGATTTGTTTCTATGGTACATTCTTCTTTTTGGGTCTCTGTTTGCATCTTTTCTTTATGCTGCCCAAAAGTTTTCGGAAAAAGAAAAATGAGAAATGATTTGGAGAGGGTAGAGGAAGGTTCTCAATCGATTACAATCTCATCAATCGATTAAAACAGAAACGCCGCACTTCCATGCGGCGTCGTCTCACTGCTACAAATTTTTAGGATGGTCTTAACTAAGTCTGCCGTATTCAGAGGAATCTGGCTGTTGGTAAACTCTTTGAAGGACCCATTTCACGCCGTTATACTGCAGAATGGCAACCATTGTCACTTGAAATCCGTTGTAGGTACCGGTCGAGGTAACGCGAATCTGTGTTGCCGATACTCCGGCAGGCCGGTCGGTCGAATACGTGACGCTTCCGTTCATCACGGTCACGGAGGCGCTCGTGAGTGTCGGCGAAACCGCAGACCCCGCATCACCTATTGCAAACTTGACTCCGACATTCGCAATTTGTCTGGCCTGGTCGTGATAAGCCTGGTTCTGACCGACATTCAGGACGGCAAGATCGGCGTTGTTGAACGCCAATGCATACAGTCCGATGACGGCATAAACTCCAAGACCCATCATGACTTTTGATGTTCCCATTGCAGCTTTCTTTTAATTAAGACGAAACCTCTGACAGCTCTTTAATTTTGGCTGTATACAAGATACTCTACCCCATCCTACAAACAATAGGTACGAAAGCGTATTTTGAGGACTACGGTGTTTAACGGATGAAAATCCGGCCAACTCCTCAAAACACACTAATTAATGAGGAAAATAGGATCGTGAGGACGGATTTGTGCTGGGCTTTTTCGGGATATTCGGCAAAGTCTTGATGATAAAAAGGGCGTAGTTCCGGGTTGATGACTTTGAAATGCGCGATTGAATTCAGATTGCTTGTTCGCTATACTTAGGTTTGAAGGTTTGAAAACAACGATGATCAATCGTTTTTATTTTATAAGTGCTCTTTTTTTCCTTGTTTTGATCTCCTCTGCTTTCGCAGGGGGTTCACGACCATTAGGGATCGACCGAACTACCCGCCAACAGAGCTACAACACCCTCAAACAATATATGTCCGATTTTGGTGGATCGGTTACCGGCGAAAAGTGCGGACTGCCTGCCATCACGTATGCTATTAAAAACCGCGACCATTTAACTCCGGAAGTTTCCCAAGCGCTCCAAATTATCCTCGACAGGCCGACAAGCCAAAAAAGTATCCTTGTCGGCTCGTTCAGGATACATTACGATACGACTGGTATCGAGGCAGCGGCGATGTTGGATTCGCTGTACCAACCAATACCGGGGACCGCCGACCAGTTTGCGGATTCGGTCGGCGCTATCGCGAATTATTGTGAATGGTTTGAAACGAAAGTGCTCGGTTACCTTCCATCGCCGGCAGATTCTATGGCAGGCGGTGGACCTGAATACGATATCTATGTTGTTGACCTGGGTGATTACGGGTTCACCACGCCCGAGACGCCGATCAACAACAAGCCTCAAGGAGGTACGTACACATCGTTTATGACGATTGATAATTCGTTTGCTTTCGTGAACCCTCCTGCCAACAGAGGATTGCCCGGCATGCGCGTGACAATCGCTCATGAGCTGCATCACTCAATCCAAATTGGCAACTACGGGTATTGGACGAACGACATCTATTTTTACGAGCTGACTTCCGTCTGGATGGAGGATGTCGTCTTCAACGACGTCAATGATTATTATCAGTATGAAAAATCGCCCGAGGGACAATTTGCATCCCCACAAGTTCCGTTTAATACGAACTCCTTTATCATGTACAGCAGAGCGATCTGGGGTCATTACATCGCCAAGCGATTCGGCAGAGACGCAATGTTGCGTACGTGGGAAGAAATTCAGAGTGCGCCGCCGCTCGAAGCGATCGATCGTGCGCTTCAAAAGCCCCCCTACAATTCGAGTTTTAATGCGGCGTTTGCGGAATGGAATGTCTGGAATTATTTTACAGGGGCACGAAGCGATTCTGCCTTGTATTATCCCGAGGGCGCAGCGTATCCGGAAATCAACACGATGTCGTTCTACTA
>DATJXA010000036.1:0-14706 GCA_035500675.1 Bacteroidota bacterium
TATCGGCAAGTGTGAAAAAGTTTGGAAATAGAGAACGCAACCGTCCCGCCATTTGACCGCATTTTCATGCTGAAGCTGCAACAGCATTTGTTCCGAGTGGAATTCCTCGCTATCAATTTTCCCGTTCTGGGAATTCCAGACTTTCTGTATCTCCTCGACCCCATCAACTCCTTTGTAGTAATGGAGACACAGTTCGTCCCACAGCGTTTTGCCCGACTTCATCGTATAGGTCCACGGTACATGATGAAACCACAGAAGCTCGTTATCCGGACAAGAGTCGAGGGAAGCAAACTCGTTCGCAACCGGCGGATAGTACTGGTCCACAGCGTCGCTTCCCGTCTTTGTGCGGTCGAAACCAAGCCCGATGCTATCGGCGCGGTGGTAGTACGGCGAGTTCCAGTCTGCATGCTGCGAGTTGGTCACCCACGGTCCGTGATAGACACTCCATCCTCCCAGCATGTTAAGCCCGAGAGGGTCCCGGTAATTTACAATATCCTCTCGCGTTTCCATCATGATGTTCTCGATGGGAGTAATGATCGATTGCTCGTTGGAAAAAGTCATCCTGATCCATTCCTCTGCGATCCCGCGCGAAGTGAGATCGTCATCCCACGCCAAACGACCGAACGCGTACCAGTTTGCTTGTCCGAAGATGTTCCCGGTCCAGCTGCGATCACCGCTGACGTTGGAAACGCCTGCTATGCCTGTAATTTTGTATCCATCAACCGTGCCGTCAATGACCTTTGCGACTGTCGAGCCTTTGCCCTTTGCATACGTATCTGCCATCAAACATTCTTTCCACATTGGGGCGAGGTACGATAAATCGATATCCTGGCCTAAGGCGCCCGGACCGATATCGAATTCCATCATGAGGGGAGTTTTGGGCATTGCGCCGAACAACGGACTGAACGGTTCGCGGGGTTGAAAATCAAGCGGGCCATTCTTTACCTGCACTGCAACGTTGTCGTCAAACTTCCCGTCGAGGGGATGAAAAATATCGTAGGCCTCCTTCGCTCGATCCTGAGGATCATACGCATAGACGAACGCCCGCCACATCACTATGCCGTGATACGGCTTCAAGGCTTCCGCGAGCACATTCGCTCCGTCCGCCTGTGTTCGCGCATAATCCATCGGGCCCGGTTCGCCTTCCGAATTTGCCTTCACAAGAAATCCCCCGAAATCGGGAATGAGAGAATAAATTTCTTTGACCTTCTCTCTCCACCACTGCTGTACTTGCGGATCGAACGGGTCAGAAGTCTTCAGGCCCCCCAATTTCTCGGGCGAATCGACATTAGCGCTCAAATAAATTTTAATTCCATAAGGGCGGAAGAGATCTGCAAGAACGGCGACCTTTACGAGGTACTCGTGGGTAATGATAAGCGGATCGGCATTGACGTTATTCAACACTGTTCCATTGATACCGACCGACGCATTCGCTCGGGCATACTCTACATACTTCTGCTTTATGTAGGTCGGCAGCGTGTGCCAGTCCCAGAGTGAAATTCCTCGATAGACCCTTGTTTCGTCAAGATTATCCCAATGGTTTAACATCCTCCGCGCAATTTTTGGGAACGAAACAATTTTCATGTCGGAGATGTCCTCACTCGTTTGGAGCAATCTCAGGAAGTGGAACACGCCATAGAGCACTCCGATGTCCTCATTGGCCGTAATGATGATCGTCTTCTTCCCGTCGATGACGGTATTTTTGATGATAAAACCTTCGTTACCCGTTTTTTTAAGCTCATCCTTCAGGTCAATTTTTTGCAATAAAGGAGAGGATGTATATTTTCCGATCAATATCACTCCGTTTCTGTCTACACTATTGATTTCCGGAATTGTAAAGCCGAGCAGCCCGCTCAACCCCATCTCCATTTCCTTTTTTGCGGTTTCGATCGTTGCCGATTCGCCTTGAACGATCGCAGCTTTTATTAACATTTTATCTTCACTTAAATTGTGCTCGTTGGAAATGAGCGTGTATTTTAGCCAAAGTTCGTGGCCGTCATCAGCTTGTGTAGACCTCCCCCATGCCGGAAGGCACGTCATAAATGCAATCGCGCAGAGTATTTTATTCATTCGTGTTCTGTCTTATTTGAGGAGTAATAGTTTCTTCGTTGCGCTGAACCTTCCCGCCTCGAGACGGTAGAAATACACGCCGCTCGCAAATTGCGATGCATTCCAGTTAGCGGTATACGTTCCGGGATTCAGGCGTTCCGATAACGGCGTCGCAACTTTCGCTCCGAGCACGTTGAAAATTTTAAGAGATACAAAACTCGTTGCAGGGATGGAAAATTTTATGGTCGTTTGAGGATTAAAAGGATTCGGATAATTTTGGCTGAGATCATACTTTGCAGGAAGCGCATCGTTTGTCATGCTATGCCCGACGGAAGTGATCTCCGATAAGGGGCGTTTCCATAGGCCGTTTGAGGTCGAAGCAAATAGATATGAACCGGAGACAAAGAGAGACTGAACGAAAACATTATTCATTCCGAGGCTTACATCATCCCAGTTCGTCCCATAGTCGCTCGACCGGAAGATGCCGCTGTCGGTGGCAGCGAACACAAAAGATCCCGAAGTGGCAAACCCAAACACCGACCTACCCATTAACGACGAATTAGCGAGGTCCCACGACGAGTCGTTCTGAACAAGGTGATAAATTCCGCCACCGTTGGCAATCCATAAATACTCCAGCGATTCGCCAAATTCGAGCGCTTGCATTCCTACTATCAAATGTGGGCCGACCGAACAGAGGGCGGTAATCAACGAAAGGGTATCGGTAAGAGAAAATACCGATTTTGTCGAATCCAAAGGCGATCTAACGATGCCCCAAGTTGCACCGTTATCCGTCGAGACCTGAATCAAGTTGACGAGGTAGGCAGCTCTTCCTAAAAAAATCTCGTTGCCGCCGCCGATATAGATCTTATCGCCGTTAGAACACAACGCTCTCATATACACTGAGGTGGTGTCGACGGATGACCAAGTGTCGCCTTCGTCTGTCGAACGGTAGACGAGCAGATTAGGCAATCCCGATCTCCATGCACTTACGAAGACGGCAGACGGACTCGATCTCATCAATCCTAAATTCCACGTTGAATCATCGTACGTCGTCGCCCAACTTGAACCGGCGTCCGTGGATGCAAGAGAAATAAAGTTTGATCGTGCATACGGCGGCGGGCTCCACGCCGCCAAGGCTATGAGATGGAGTCCGTTGGAATTGTTCCGGGCAGTCGCCAGTGAAGCAATCTGAGCGTTGTGATCCAGGTAACCAGAATACAGCTGCATCCAGCTCTGGCCGTCATCCGTTGATCGGTACATCAAGCTCTGGTATTTGTAATCGAATTTCTGCGAACTTCTGCCCCTTGCTCCGCCTGCTAGGTACGACCCGTTTGAAGAAGCTGCGAATAAATCGGACCCGTCTGATGCAAACGTCCATTGAGAGGGACCCAATGTTTGCAACCACGAGTCGCCAAAATCTGATGAAAAAAATACGCCGCCCCCAGTCCCCGCAAAAAGTATGGTCTGCCCGTTGGTTCCTTCTGTCTTGAATGCAAGGGAAGAGACAAGAGTAGAAGTTAGGCCATTGTTCGCCGCCGCCCAGTGTGCCCCATTATCCGATGAGCGAAACACGCCGGAATCCGTTCCGGCCATCACATAGGCATTCCCGTAATCAATCGGACTGATAACAATCGAGTTAATCGAATTGCAATGGAGGGAAGCGCTGTCTGACCAGGTCAATCCGGCATCCGTCGATGACAGGACGTAACAGTCTGGTAATGATGTTATCCCGGCAAAAGCCCGATTACCGGAAAGAGCAAATGGGTTACCAGATCCCCAACTCGGTTGACTTCCAATAACAAAATTCCATGTCAAACCATAATCGGTAGAACGGTATATCCCGTCATCACTGCACGCGAGAACGACGGAATCTTCCATGGCTATAGAACTTACCGCGTATGGTGTTGCCAATTGCGCCCAGCTTACCCCGTTGTCGGTGGACCGGTACGTGGTAGACGTCACGTTTCCACCGAGGATATAGTTGCCGCTTGCCGCGACGACACGCGGCGTTTGGAACATGCCCCCTGGAATTGCCGCATCTTTCCAGTCGGCGCCGTCATCCGACGTAACATATACATTCGTTTCTGAGAAAGCCGCGATCACAGACTGGCCATTGACGGTCATTGACCACACGGTCGGTTGGGTAGCCCTTGCAGGGAGAACGGGATTGACTTCCTGCCAAGTGAGACCGTTATCGGTAGATCTGTACACACCGTCCACCGTTCCGGCAAACAAATCCGACCCCTTAACGCAGAGGGCATACACTTCATTTAAAGAAGTGCCCGGCATGGTTGTGCTTACCCATTGGGCATAGAGCGGATTTATTTTGATGAAAAGAACCAGGCACGATATGAAAGACAAACCGCGTAGTTTCATGAGACTTCTCACCGGTTAGATTTCTTTCAGGTATGACAAGTCAAATGCAGAACGATGAATTGTCGGAGATTGAGACAATCCATTTTGCTCATGGACTTCAGTCGTGCGAATTTCCTCGCTGATAAAAATCGTCTACTGTCTTCATCGAGAGCGCTTGTCGAGCAGTTTCACCACGACACAAACGTCGTGACGCTTGACGGTTCCAACGTGGCGCTAAAGTTGCCGTTGGAAACCGTAAAGTCGTTTCCTTCCAAACAGTTCTTGGTGGCCGATGTGACGAATGAAGCGAAATGGTCCGCCGTGCCGTTCATGAGACTAAAATTCATGTTCACCGAAGACGAACCCATGTTCACCACAACGATCACGATATTCGCACCTTCTTTGTATGCGGTCACGTACGCATTCGTCCCGCTGCTCACATTAAGGGTCGAATACACCCGATGGAATCCCGGCCGAACAAATCGAGCATACTGAGACATGATGTAGCCTCGCTTGGTGATATTGCCATTTTCATCGATCGGACCGTAAAATCTCACGATATACCACCAGATATACGCGCTCATATTTGCACTCATGCAATCGTTGATCTCTTTGCCAACGGGGAGTGCAGCAGGCCAGACATTGCCCGAATCTGTAGACGTGGTGAGGTGTTCGGTCATCCAGATTTCTTTTCCCTTGCTGGCCGCCAAAGGATACGATGCGGGGGTCGCACCGTAAATGTGCCCGCCGACGAAGGCGACATTGGCAGCTGCCGAGGGATCGTTGAGAGTCGAATCTGAGAGTTGGTGAGTGAAACTCTCGGATTCCGGCATAAAGATCGGCGTGCCCACCGACGCAGCGTTGTTTTTCATGAAGTTGAGGAATTGCGTTGCATTCCAAAAGCACGACTCATACGTCACGTTTGCATCGGGTTCATTCTGAACTGAAATGGCGTAGAGTGACACTCCGTGAGTCGTCATGGTATCGGCAAACGCTTGAAGATGGGAAGCGTACGCAGCATACGCGCTTGGAATAAGGTAACCGCCCGCTATGGCATTGTTGGTCTTCATCCAGGTGGGAGGCGTCCATGGGGTTGCGATAATTTTCGCTCCATAGGATTGTGCTAACTTTGCGGAAGCGATATCGATTGAAAATTGCGTCGAGTCGGGTGGAATGCGAAGGCGCATGATCGAGAACCCGAGGTTGCCGGTGCTGTCATACGCAGTCTGCACTTCCGCGGTGGTCATGTCCGGTCGCCAGCCAACGATGTTCGCCGCCCCAAACCCGCGGATAGTCTGTTCGGCACTATCGAGGTAGACGATCGCATGAGGCGCCGCGCTGACTGTATAATTCAGCGTCGTATCGCTGCTAACTCCGACATTATTGAATTGCATGGGAATAATTATAGGCGACGTGTTATTCATGTTCGTAATGAGAACGTTGAATGTCCCGCCGGCGAGAATCGCGTCCGCTCCTTTGGCCCCGCTTTCGTACGTTTGCGATGAGATCATGCCTGGCAGCGTTATCGAAGTCGTACTTTGCCCCATGCCAAACACCATTTTCTTGACCTCTGATTTGCCTTGAGCTTGCAAGCGATAAAAATAGACCCCCGGAGCCACTATCTCCCCAAACTCGCTCCTTCCGTCCCACACGACCCCGTGCGCTCCCGCGGATTGAAGGCCGACGTTGAAGCTTCGGATTTTTCTTCCGAGGATATCATAGATGGTCACCTTCACGTCCGATTGTTTGTTGATCTGGTACGGTATTGCTGTCGACGACGAAAACGGGTTAGGGTAATTTTGCTCTAATGCAAAATCGGTAGGGACGGCGTTGTTCGGCTTGACAGACGTGATCGTCAGATTCAGCTGATAATTTCCAGACGAATCGGTCAGCGCAGAGAATTGCGTGGCGGTGTCGCTCGAATTGATAAAAGTCACGGATGCGAATTTTACCGCTCCGCCGCGTATCGCCACATTTCCTTTGACGATGAACGACTGCGCAGAGACGCTAAAAGGAACTGCCGCGAGTATTGCTAGAGCAAACGAAAGAAACTTTTTAACGGTCTTCATAATTTTTCGCCTCATGTTTTGCTGCATGACAGGTGACGACCTCTCTGGGATCTTGGTCATGACATCGGCAGCCCCGTTCAGTCGCGATATCATTTCAACAGCAGCATTGTTTTTATTTGATGATAGCCCCCTGCCCTTAATTCACAAAAATAGACTCCGCTCGACAATTTTTTTGCATTCCATTGCACCGAATGTTCCCCGCTTTCTTCCTCGCGATCCACTAATCTCGCGACTTCCATCCCGAGCTCGTTGTACACCTTTAAGGAAACAAAACTGTGTACCGGTAATTGATAACTGATCGTTGTACTCGGGTTGAACGGGTTCGGATAGTTCTGATTCAGCACAAAGGTCTTCGGACTATTCCCTTCCTCGTCCCTAACGCCTGTCACTACTAATCCGCCCACAGCGGCGCTCAGGTCGCTTAACGCCTTAGCTAACGCGGTGTCCGCCGATACGGAAACGGAATACTCTTGAGTCATCGCATTTTGAGCTGATGTAAGCGCAGTTGTCAATGCCGCCCATGATCCTGCCGTATAGTTGCCCTGCTGGAGACTGTCCGCATAAGAAATGAGGGAGTCCAATGCATTATAGTGTAGCCCCGACGTCTGCCGCGGCATAAAATGCCGGCTTGCATTGATTATGACTATCCCACAACGACGTAGCGCCGGTAGAGACGAACGTATATTGATCGTTCAACCCGTCTTTTGTCACGTTGATAATTTTGCCCCTACCGGACCGATAACTCCGTTCGACGAAGCACTTGAACAATTGACCGTACTGGTTTGCCTGCTGCGCCAGCACGGAAGCGGACGGAGTAGAGGTATTGGTGTTGACGTCCAATTCGGTGACTGCCATTTCGTTGCATATCGGATAGAATTTATTGTATGAGTTTATAAAATTTTGCGCAGTCGGCACTGTAATGCTGTTGTGATTCTGCATTCCTATTCCGTCAAGATAGCCGGCCTGATAGATCGGCGTTAAGAGTCTCACGATGCCATCGGCTTTTGCCGACACGTCCGTGTTGTAATCGTTGTAATAGAGTTTGATCTGCGTCTCGCCGAATTGAACGGTGTATTGACGGGCAAGTTGAAAAGCGGTCATGATGTATGTCGAGTCTCCAAAAACCGTGTACCATTCATTACCGCTCGTCCGGACTTTGTCGGTCCCATCGTCGATCGCTTCATTGACAATATCAATGGCCGATAATAATCCGGGCCAGCCATTATGGATAGTGCTGATGATACTTTTAAGATAATTATCCAATCGCGCGGTCATCTTATCTTTCGTTAAATACGCCCCATTGCTGGTATAGCCCGTCCGGAAAAATTGAGTCGGGGTCTGATTGTGCCATATCAAAGTATGTCCGCGAAACGTAAATCCTTGCCTTTGCGCCCAATTCAATTGTGCGATCAGGTCCCCGTTAAAGGCGATAATGGGATGTGTATTAATAGAGTCTTTGACTGTACTGTCGGTCGCTGCCGCATAAGCCGACGCACTTGACGTGATATCCACGGTATACTGAGGTTTCATATTATTGCCGGGGGTCATGCTATTCATGTGAAATTTCACAAGATAACCCCCGTTGGGCGTTACAACCATCGATTGCCCCGGCACGGGAGGATCAGTCGAGAAACCGATGTTCCTGTAGGACAGGATACATCCGATATAAAAATCGTGGGCATAAACATTTTTAAGTTCGGGTACGTTGGTCTGGATCGTATCTGTTTGAGCGACGGTCTTTCCCGGAAAGAGTCCCAAAAAAATTAATGAGAGAGCGAAGGACAATGTTGCCGCGTGTTTTTTATTTCTGTCCAAAATTCGTAATCCTTTTTTCATTTCATCCTTCCATTTTGTGAAGTATGACAACTTTTAACAGGAAAATATCATGACCCTGAAAGGGTCACATATATGAAGGGCGGGACAACGTCCCGACCCGAGATGATGTAAGTATAACGTTGAACCCCGAAGGGGTGAGATATTGTTAATCTTGCAGATACTTTTCATTTTGTGTCTTCTTATAATGGAACCCTTTCAGGGTAACGCTTTACTACGGTTTGTCGTTTCCCGAGGGTGCTGCCCTCGGTTGAAATATCCTTCCCCCCTTGGGGAGGGATTAGCCTTTACATTATTACTCATGTTATGCAGCGGACCAATCTACCTGAAAAAGTGCGCTCGTCATCCGAAGGCTTTAGTCGGGCATCCAGAAATATTGATTCCCACTAAACCATGCAGGAAGGATATGTCGTCTTTCTGCTTTTGCGTCACATCAGTTATTTATATTTATAGAGTTTCGCTTTTTGAATACTGAACGCGCTTCCCGGCAGATCGAGATGTCGCCCTTGGTGGCTCTGGTCTCCGTTCATACGAAGACCGGGAACCCATTCGCCATCGACAAACTTTCCTTCATCCAGACTTCCGATCCCCGCTTGGGTTCCATCCTTAGTATTGGTCTCAAAGGTCACAACCAACCCTTTGCCGGCAACAAAGAACTCATCCGGCGATACCATGATGATCATCCCGCCGTATCTCGGATTTTCTCCTTCAGTACGTCGCGCGTATGGCCAACTGTATTCGTGTCTGACAATAAAAATGTAGTCTCCAAGTGTATCCCTCACTACCTGAGTGGCGCTATCAAGAAGAACTCCCGCCATCGTGCCCTTTCCCTGGTTGGAGAGAATGAGCGGGCTTAGCTGACTCAGCACGTCGTACGCGTTCGATACCTGATTATCCGTTGGGTTTTCGAGCGATTCGATGGAAAACGGACTATAGTCCATCGCATTGAGCTGGCCAAAAGCATAGAAGGCGTTTGCCATGCTTTGGTCGTTGCCCACTTCGGGCATGAACAACGGATTGTCGGGCCGGTTGTACTTAGTACTCCACTCGATAAAGCTCCGGAAATAAATATCCGGCGAATAGAAATCGATCTCGGGTGCAGCGGCTTTCCAAATATCGAAGAGATGCGGAAGCGGGCCTGCGCTTGGATATTGGCCTGGCTTGTACCCGGGACGAATGAGCGCTGCATTGACGTACATCGGCAGAGGATATTCCTTCTTGCCCGCAGCTGCGACCTCATTCGCGTACCGCGCAAAGTGCCACGCCATGAATATTTCGTCCGTGCTCAGGCCTTGGCCGAATATCTCCTCCCAGTTCCCGGTCGTCTTGAACCCGTTCTTCTCCCACAACTCGCGAAGCTGAGGCTGAAGGTTGTCTTTATGTTCCTCAAGATAGCGCATCAACTCTTTTGGCACGGGAGCGTTGAAGGATTCATTCGCGCTCGTGCAATAATCTCGCGCATCCGGGATCATGCCGATCTCATTTTCCACCTGGACCAACACGACTGTCCGGCTGCGTTCGTCAAACGTGCGCAGATGTTCCATCAACATCGAGAACGCACGGGCGTCCGTGTTCAGGTTTGTTTCGCTGAACGCGGTAAGTATTTCTTCCGCCTTTCCATTCTTTTCCCTCGCCCGAGGGAACCGTTCCTCGTTTGTTTTTATCCACATCGGAGCGTAGCACGACATACTGTTCTTCCACGTGCCGAACCAGAGAAAGACCAGCTTTATGTGATGCTGCCTGGCGGACACGATGGTGCTGTCGACAAGCGTGAAATCGAATTTCCCTTCCTGAGGTTCGAGCAGTTCCCAATACACGGGCACAATCAGGGTATTCAAATGCATCTCAACAACAACAGGCCAGATCTTTGCCATGGACTGTAGATCCGATGCGCTTGAATTCCCTACTTCGCCAGCTAACATTAATAACGGCTTGCCGTCGACCATCAACTGCGCTGTGGTTCCCTGCTTTTTTAAGCGTGGGATAGTACCGTTCGTCACGGTTGCCTCTTGAGAATACAGAAAGGCAGATACTAAGAGAGTCAAAAAAGCAATCTTGATTCCAGTTGTTATTTTCGCCTGTTTGCCCATTATGCTCTTCACTTGATGATTCATTAAAACCTATTCATCGTTTACACGATGATCAAAACAAAGAACGACTGCGTTTTTGCGGCAACGTCGAACTATTCATTTCATCCGTAGAAAAAAACAGCCCGTCCCTGGATGACGGGACGGGCTGCAATTACACCTACCAACGAAATTACTTCATCAGCATAAGTTTCTTTACAGCAGAGAATGTCCCGGATCCATCGACGCTACGAGCCTGGATTCGGAGGAAGTACATCCCGCTGCTCACGTTGGATGCGTTCCACTGCATCTTGTAGTGGTTCGGGGACTGCACTTCGTTGACCAACTCCGTTACAACCCGTCCGAGCACGTCATAGATGGTGACATTCACAGACGCAGCTTTCGGAATATCATAGCTAATAGTGGTCGATGGGTTGAAGGGATTTGGATAGTTCTGCATCAGCGCAAACACCTTCGGAATGTCCGTCGAACTTACATCGACGCCCAGAATTGGCGATGTTACGAATGTTGCGGCCCCGGAGAATCCACTTTCACCGCCTGCATTCATTGCGCTCACATGCCAGTAGTATCGCGTGATTGCGTCCAGCGTGTCCGTAGCGACAACGGTCGTATCCACCACTTTCGCGTCGTACACGATCGTGGAGAAGTCAGTCCCTGTTGCGACCTGAATATGATACGACGTTGCATTCGGTACCGGGTTCCAGATATACTGCGTGATCCTGTTCACACCCGTCACGCTCTTCGGAGAGGACGTTGTGGGAACAGCCGGAACTTCGGTTTGAGTCGTAAATGAATCGACCGCCGTGAACGCGCTCGACCCGCCTTGGTTGAAGGTCATGACCTTCCAGTAATACTTCGCACGATTCTGGAGCCCCGTTACCGCGAGCGACGAATCATGCTTTGTCGTATCGGAAGTCAGCAACTGCGTTCCTGTGCTGCTGTACGTCCAGAATTGAACGACATAGTTGCTGTCTCCCGGCGTCGTCTGACCCGCGGGAACAACTCTGTTCCACTTGAAGGTCGGGTTCGTCGGCACGTTTGGCGCATTGCCGATCGGATATGCCAAGGTCGGCGTTGCCGGAACGAACATCACCGTAAACGAATCCACCGGCGAATAAGCAGAGGACCCCGCACTATTCCAGCCTCGTACACGCCAGTAGTATTTGGTGTTCGGCTTCAGGTTTGAGGTGAACGTGTAGAACGTATCAACCGCCGTTGTCGAGTCGTTGACAACAAGACTCGTCGTGAACCTGTTCACCGAGTCCACCTGGAAATGGTAGGTGGAAGCAGTAGAGACATAACTCACCTTCAACGTCGGCTTCAACGGTAGACCTAACTGACCGGCTGCCGGATAGTCCCTGTTCGGGGTTACCGTATCGACGAGATACTTCGTATGGAAGCTGTCGGCGGCAGACCAGGGACCGGTGAATCCGGACTGGAACTCTCTCACACGCCAGAAATATTTGGTGGAGTAGCCGAGTCTGACGATGGTGCTCGTATCGGTCAACCCTGTAACATCCTTCACGATCGTGGAGAATGCGGAGTTTGCGCCTACTTGAGCCTCATACGTAAGACTTCCCACAGTACCGGCCGCGGCAACGTGCCACGACAATGTATCCGTATTCGACAGCGACGTATCGACGCTCGCTACGAACGACGGACGGATTCTCACGGGTGCGGCAGGAACATCAGATCCTTCCACAATTGTCCAATATTTATTCACGACAGTCGTGGCAGCAGCACCAGCGGCGAGTGTGGCGCCGCTCCAGGTTTTCGTTGTTCCGTCCGGCCATAGAACGTTAACGCTATCAACGGTTGTCGTTGCGCCGAGGCCGAAGTTCGCCCTCAGTGTCCCGCCCATACCTGCTGAACCGCCTTCTGCTCTGATGACGCGAACTTGCTTCGTTGCACCTGTGTAGACGGTGAACTTGGCACCGATGGCCGACTTGTTATGACCCGCGCCAACGGGGATGAAGCCGATCCAATGGTTGGTGTTGACGTTATTCTTCTGTAAAATACTGTTGCCGCCGGTATACATATAAATATCAAGGAAGCCGTCGTTATTGTAATCGACAAATTGACCGGCACGTTGACCGCCGGCCGTTAAGGCATCCAGGGTTGCGTTGTCGGTGAATGTCCCATTACCGTTGTTATGGTACAAATGCTGGGCTGCGAAGGTGCCGCTTGTATAGATGTCTGCCAATCCATCGTTATTGTAATCGCCGACATCTATCGCACGTTGGTTCGTCGCCTGAGTTATTCCGTTGTTGGCAACGACATGGACGCCATCCCACTTGTACGTGAACGTGCCGTCTCCTTTGCCGTAGAGGATGACATCAGCGACAAAATTTCCGTTGCCGTCGAGGTTATCGGTCGCATTGAGGCCGTTCAAAATGAGATCTTGGATACCGTCGTTGTTGAGGTCGCCCCACTGTTCGCCGATCGAAGAAAAATGGCGTACCGTGTCGTCGACGATAATACCGGTGTCAGCTGTCGTGCTGACAACTCCGCCGGCGCCGACGGAATAGATCGTACGGCCGACTGATGCAGCCGTGGGAACGATAAATTTCCCGGTGCCATCGTTCAGGAACAGGACGTCTCCTTTACGAGCGCCCGACGTGCCTGTATCGATTTTGGCAAACCCATTTCGGAAACTCGGCATCAAGAGATCGATCCAGCCGTCATTATTTGCGTCGAAGAAACGCACATCCCATGATTCATATGAAAGACTGGTATCTATGCCAAGATTTCCGGCAGTGGCTCCCTTTGCGATATCGGTGAATCCGCTCGCGCCTCCTTTAAGGAACCACATAGCGCCGCCGCCCGGTACAGGTGCCGCTTGATTACTGCCTGCGATCCCTGAGAAAGTTCCAGGCCACGCGACGCTAAGATAGTTGCTATGGTCGATCGGCGCTGCGGCCATCCCTTGGAACACTTCGCCGGTAACTCCCGCTGTTGCAAGGTCGCCGGTTCCCGTTGCCAAGGTGAACACTCCGGCGGTGTTGTAATACAGACCGCTGGCAGGAGTGCCGCCATTCGTTGTGAAGAGATCGAGAACTCCGTCACCGTTGAAATCGGCCAACAATCCGCCGACGTCGTTGGTATTGATCGGAAGGTTTGCCGTCATTGTGGACGCAGCCGAAGCGAATGTTGTGACGCTGTTGAGAACGATGCTCGTGGACGGGATGAACACATCCAGATTGCCGTTTCCGTTCAGATCCCCCCATGCGAAGCCGCCGTTCGCTCCATTGCCCGACGGAATCGCAGGTCCGGACGAGAACGTCACTTCCTGCGCCAGCAATACGCTCGTCCCGAGAACGAGAAGAGCTATTCCTGCTGTTATTAACTGTACGAACCTTTTCATGAAACCTCCAAGGTTTGGTTTTTGTACAACTGTTAACTATGAAACAACGATGATGCTGACTGCGAATTTTGACGATTGGAATATTCGGTTATGATAAACATCGATTGCGTGTATACCCCGAATTTCTCTTCGACCTGAACCACCTCCTTTGTCTCCATTTGCATAGTTTGTGATGATGAAACTTTCCCCGTCCCGGCGGAGAAACCGGGACGGAGGCTTCTTGTGCAGAAGCTTACTTCATAAGAACTAATTTCTTTGTCATAGAGTTAGTGCCGGCCTGTAATCTATAGAAATAGACGCCGCTGGTGAACTTGCTGCCGTCAAATACTGCAGTGTGAGTACCGATCTGTTGGACTCCCTCGAACAGCGTAGCGACCTCCTGTCCGAGAACGTTGTACACTTTCAGCGAGATGTTCCCCGTGCGGGCAACCGAGTAACTGATCGTCGTCGTCGGGTTGAACGGGTTCGGATAGTTTTGCGCAAGGTCAAATTTCGCGGGAATGCCGTTGGGCTGATCCTTCACTGCGGTACCGGTAAGGCCGTTCGTGAGCTCATTCAAAAGTGTAGCGTGTTCGGTCGCCGCCTGAGCCTGCCAGGTCGTATACTGCGACGGCCACCAGTGGAACAGATCGCCGAGCGGGAAGCCGCCGGTTGCGGCCGCCATGAGCGTGCTGTTTGAATACGATAGGTCCTCGTTTAACGGCCATTCCCCGTTGACGTCGGAGGTCGGGTCGTAGGCCCAGCTCACGTTAGCTCCTGTGGCCCACCTGCCGACCAGGAATGCCTTGATACTGTCGATGTTCGTCGGCGCCAGAACAAAGCCGGGGTCATACGTTGTGCTGTACGCATCAATATGCTGATTCGTGGTCGTGGCGGTGTCAAGAGGATAGAGATTCAGTGCATTCATATAGGGAAAGTTTTTCTTACCGCTCACAGAGTCCTTTCCTAC
>DATJXA010000037.1:0-4421 GCA_035500675.1 Bacteroidota bacterium
GATCCCACCCACGTTCTTGCAAGAAGAGGATCCCCCAGACGGGCCGGATGTTTGTAATCGATCTCGTGACGAAGAACTACCCACACTATTCCGGATTGCTCTTCGACCGAAGTTCCGCTCAGCCAGTGTGCCACTGCGGCCTCCTGCACCCATCGCAAATATACCACGTTGTTCACGTGCCCGAGTTCGTCAATGTCCTTCGGATCGACTGTGACCTTGATTTCAAATCGCTTTGTAGCAAAATCGGTAGACATAAATAGTGTGAATCATTTGGTAAACGGTCGCAAATATTCGCATCTGTTTTTCCCTCCCTTATTCCAAAATTCCCTTATCCCATTCTTCCATCATTCCATTATTCCATCACTCCATCATTCCACGATCCACGGCTCAAGAAGTTTCTCATCGATACCCTGTATAAAACGCGACGGTTTTGAGAGAACCGTTCCGCTTTCCCTGTCAAAGATATTGATCGGATAAGTGATGAAAAGATGATCTTTCGCCCGCGTGCATGCGACGTACATCAACCGCAGTTCTTCTTCCATCTCCTCTTCGCTCGTCAACGCTCTCATTGACGGAAACCTTCCTTCAAGCGCATAGATCACGAACACAACTTTCCATTCCAGTCCTTTTGCACTGTGGATCGTCGAGAGCACAAGCATCTCTTCTTCTTTCCCGGGCGACTCTATGTCGACGACGCTTTCGGTCGGCGGCTCCAGGGCTAGATCGGCCAAGAATGATTCGACATCGTTGTACCGTTCGGCGATATTCTGAAACATTTCAAGGTCTTTCGCCCTTTTCGGATGGTCGTCATACCGTGACTTTAAAATGGGCTCGTAGTACCCGACGATCTGGTTCGTTTTCTCGCTCGGCGTCATCTTCGAAGAACTCACATCGCGCAATCTGTCAAACAGTTTCCGAACGCCCTCCGGGTAGCCGTGAAACCCTTCCCAATACTTCTCGGAAACAATAGCGTCACTTCCTCTGCCGCTGAAGTTCACTTTGTGATGTACGATATCGTCGGTGACCTTCTCGGCAGTACGGGGTCCAACCCCGTCGATCAGCAGGAGAATCCGGTTCCAAGAGACGATATCCCGCGGATTTTCCAGCACGCGGAGATACGCGATCATGTCCTTGATATGGGCCGTTTCGATGAATTTGAACCCGCCGTACTTCACAAACGGGATATTCGACTTTGTCAGTTCGATCTCAAGATCAAACGACAAAAATGACGAACGAAAAAGGACCGCCATTTCCTCAAGTGGAATTCCCTCTTCGCGTAGCTCGAGAATTTTCTGGACGACAAAACGCGATTGCATGTTCTCGTTCTCCGCGATCACAAGTTGGGGTAAATGCCCTCCATCCTTCTTTGAGTAAAGCTCTTTATAGTACATCCCATTCATGTCGACGGCACGGCTCGTTTAAGAACTTCATTCGCAAGGTTTAAAATAGGCTGAGAGCTTCGGAAATTTTCCTCGAGTTTAATAATAGTGCACTCTTTAAATTCATTCGGGAAAGAGCGAATATTTTCGATGCTCGACCCGCGGAATGAATAGATCGACTGGGCGTCATCCCCTACCACCATAATATTTTGGTGGATAAAACAGAGATATTTGATGATTTCCGATTGAATTTTATTAGTGTCCTGATACTCGTCGACCATGATATATTTGTATTGATTCGACAGGAACGCCCGAACCGGTTCATTGTCCTTCAGAATTTTTAACAGATTGATGAGCAAATCGTCGTAGTCCATCAAATTGTTTTGAACCTTATATGCTGTATACTCCAAATGCACTTTCTCGATATCGGAGAGCATTTCGTTGAAATGCGGATATTCGGCGGCAAGAATATCTTGCACGGGAGTTAGTGTATTTACGGACCGGCTGTGAAGGTCGTATAAGGTATCCTTACGGGGGAATCTTTTCCCTTTCGCGTCGAGTTTCAACCGAGAGCGGATAAGATTGATGACATCCTGCGCGTCGCCTTGGTCCAGAATTGTAAAATTTCGTTCGTAATTTAAAAGGTGTGCATATTTTCTCAGCAGGCTGTTCGCGAACGAATGGAAAGTGCCGCCGGCGACAGTCTCGCAGCGCCCGTCGAGCAACATGACGGCTCGTCGCAGCATTTCGCGCGCAGCTTTGCGCGTGAACGTGAGGAGCAAAATATTTTCCGGTCTGACGCCACACTCGATAAGATATGAGACACGATACACGATCGTCCGCGTTTTCCCCGTCCCCGCCCCGGCGATAATAAGGAAGGGCCCTTCGGCAGAAGTTGCGGCCCGATATTGCGCTTCGTTCAAATCTCTTTTATAGTCGACGTTAAAGTTTTGCGGAGAGACGAGCCGAAGCGAAGTGACATCGTGTTTCTTTATTGAGTATTTCTTCACAAACTGACGATCTCCGAAATAATTGATTATCCCCGTTTTGACAGGAAAAAGGTGTACAGAGATAATATCAATTTTCCGGCACAATTTCTATGGATACTTGAGGATGTTTCAGCTTGCCGAATACTTCTGAGCGAGTGGCTTCATAATTGTTCCGGCTTTTCTGGTATCTTCCTCTTGACAGAGAATGTTGAATGTCCTAAATTAGTACTGACCTGTGCAACGATGCATCCCCTCATTGTTGCGCCTTGAAAGGGTCAGAGCCCGATGTCCCCCCCACGTCGGGCTTTTTTTTGTACGTTCCTTGCGCATCGTCGTTTTATTTTTTATATATCGGTCGCCAAACGGGAGCGAGTATGCTGTATAGATGCCTCAGCTTCCCGCAAAATTCCCTATCAATAAATTATTAGCGTCCCCAAATAAGCTTGGCATGAAATCGCCACGGTCCGTTGGAATTAAACCGTCTTAACACCATCGAGAAACTTGAGCTCAACGCGGCTTGTTTGGTTTTACCAATTGTCCAATTTTAAATCGTCAATGACGTTTCAATCATCCGATTTTTTAAAAAATGAACAATAAAAAGTGTTTCTGTTTTTTTCGCGTTAAAACGGCTGTGTTTGATAATCCGCTCATCCTCTCCCTTCTTCTTTTCCTATTGCTGTTCTCTTCCAAATCGCTTACCGTAGCACAGCAAACGCATTCCGAAGAATCAAATGAAGATCAGTATAACGCGTACTTCAAAAAAGCCAACGACCATCTCGGGAAATTCGAATTCGAGCAGTCGCTCGAAGATTGCAAGTCTGCGTTGAAATTCAAGCCGAACGATTTTCTCATCAGGGCGATGATGTGCCTCGACTATTATCAGATCGGCGAAAAGCTCGACGTCCATAAGTCTGGTGAAAAAGATAAAAAGCTGCAGATCTACACCGAAATGCTGAAGATCGCCAACGAAGGAATTAACGCTGCGCCGGATAAAGGCGAATGTTACTTTATGCGCGGGCTTGCGAACGCCAGAATGGCAACCACGAAAGGAATCTTTTCGGAGCTTTTTACTGCCAAAGAAATAGAACAGGACTGGCTGATCTCCGTCAATCGTAAATCAGATTATACGACCCCTAACGGCGAAAACCTGCAGGCCTCGAGCTGTTTAGCGTTGGGCGTCTATTATCGTTTGTGCCCCACTTTTTTCATGCTCAGGTGGATTTTCGGCATTAGCGGCGATCTCGACAAGGCAGTGTACTATTGCAAAAAAGCCTACGACCTCGATTCGACAAGAATTGAAATTGTAAAAGAATACGGGGTAGCGCTCATCACCCGCGGCCTCGATAGGAACGATCAACAAGACATCGAAGAAGGAAAAGAATTCCTTCGGAAAGTTCCTACGCTTCCTTTGCGTTTACAAACCGACCAAGTCGACATCGAACACAGCAAAATGCTCCTCAACGATATTTCTCTATGCCCGGGATACTCGCGGGACGAGGAGCAGGATGTTTCCGAGGAGTCATACAAGAAAATGAACAATTAACGAGCCGGGCGGCTTATTATTCTATCGTGAGAGGTAAAACTATGGAGTTCATGGATTTAGTCACCGATCTTCTGCGTTGGGGGCACATTGTGGCAGGATTATTTTTTGTTGGATTGAGTTGGTGGTTCAATCTCGCATTTGTCCCATCCAGCCTTTCGTCCGACCCCGAAACTCAAAAAAAGAATATGCTGGAACTCGTTCCGAGAGCAGTGTATTGGTTCCGCTGGGCGGCGCTTTATACCGTGGTACTCGGTGCAGCGCTCTTGGCCATTATTTTTTATGACGGCGGACTGACAATCGAAGGGCAGCAGGCATGGACGACGGGCTCATATATCATGGTAGTCGTTGTATTCCTCGTCTACAGGCTCTACGCCGTACTTGCGAAAACCCCGTTGGGGAAAAACCTTCTTTTATTCGCTAGCGTCGGTTTTTTAATTATCGCGGCAATAATATACTGCATGATCGAATTCGGCCACTTCAGCTATCGTGGGTATGTCATTCACACAGGGG
>DATJXA010000038.1:0-6607 GCA_035500675.1 Bacteroidota bacterium
ATAAGAAAAACGAAGGAGTCGATTATTATATTAAACAAGCCGGAGGATTAAAAGAAGATGCGGACGGAAGCAAAATAGTCGTTTTTCTTCCAGGCGGAAAAAAATGGGAACCCCGTGCGTGGCCGTTCCCCGACCCCGAGATCTTACCCGGAAGTCTTGTCTATGTTCCTCAAAAGGTTGAGAAGGAAGACAGAACATTACCGATCTTAACTGCATGGGCAACGGTCATGGCGAGCCTCGCGGCGATTACAGTGGCAATCGTGCAGGTAACAAAATAGCATCCCTCGGGTTTGTTCCTAAAGTTTTTTTACAATGAGAGAGCGAGAAATTGGAAAGCGAAGAGTCAACACCGTCCACGACAGAAAAACCTTCCATTGATGTCGCTGAAATTGCGGCTTCACTTTGGGGAGCAAGAAAGATTATTACATACGTTGTCGTTGGCGCAACGGTGGTGGCGGCCATCGTCAGCCTTCTCCTCCCTAACTACTATTTGTCGACCGCGACGCTGCTCCCCGAAACAGAACGCAGCAAACTGGCTTCACTCGGCAACCTTTCCGACCTTGCAACCTTGGCTGGATTGAACCCTGGCGAGGTATCCTTGGTGAAGCTCTATCCGCGAATCATCACGAGTGAGACGGTACTTAAAAATGTCATCTATGATCGATACTATTCTCAGTACCTTAAAGATTCGGTGAACCTGGTCGATTTTTTAGATATCAAGGAAAAGACCCCTGCAAAGGTGTACGAGGAAGCGCTGAAAGTTCTGCGCGATAAACTCGACGTTGAATCGGATATCAAAACAAGCATCGTCTCAATTTCGATTGAAACAAAAGACCCAAAGATTTCTGCCGACATTGTAAACAACATCGTGTATGAGCTCGATAAGTTCATCCGGACAAAAAGAACAACTAACGCCACGGAACAGCGAAAATGGATAGAAGCGAGATTACAGGAAGTGAAGGGGGATCTTGAACGTTCGGAAAACGCTCTCAAAGATTTCAGAGAGAAAAATCGCCGGGTTCTCGATTCTCCCGAGCTATTGCTTGAACAGGCGCGTTTGGGAAGGGAAGTTGAAATCAATTCTGCCCTCTATACAGAATTAAAAAAACAGTATGAGTTGATCAAAATCGAAGAAATAAAGAATATTCCCATCATCACAGTCATGGACGCGGGACGGCCAGCCGCGTGGAAAACAAGACCAAAGCGTGCAACGATCGTTGCAACGGTCTTTGTCCTTTCGTTTGTGGCCGCCGCTGGCTACGTTACGGTCTCATCTCGATACAAGGGGACACTCGCTGCATTCCTTCTGAAGGTGGGTATACGACAGATGTAATGTTAGGGGAGTCGAACAAAGACGTTCCTTAACGGTGTTGCTCTTGTCGTTAAGGATCCATGATTTTATTTCCATCAATTTCGAGAGCCGAGTCTGAAAACTTTCTTGCGAAACTGGTCGTACCTCACCTTTTCGAATGTCGTCCAGCAATTATTGTCGTTTATTTGCCTCGTCCGGATTGCGCGGATGCTAGCGCCGGAAGGTTATGGAAGCTATATCCTTATCCTCACCGCTGTGAGTATTGCACAGGTGGCGGCCGTGCTTGGCCTTCCTCAAATTATCATTCGATCTGTCTCCCGAAAGAATGATGCCCTTTTTTTTATTGCACGACAAGCCCTGCCACTGCTTCTTGGAGGAATTATGGCCGCGTCGGCCGGCCTCGTCGGCTACCTCTTCTTTTTTACCGATGTGAATCAGCCAGGTTTTTTGATCGCGGGCGCGACGCTCGTTACCGCTCAAGGGCTTTGGGCGTTTGCGGAGGCGCTCGCATTTGGTCGCCAACAGATGCACTTTTCTTCTTTCCTTAATGTCGCAAGCTCGGTCTGTTGGGCGATTGTGATCTTTGGGTTACCGGAAAACCTCTTTTCAATAAAGGTCGTCATTGCAGTGTTCTCGTTTATTCAAATCCTCAGAGCGAGTGTGTATCTCCTTATCGAGTGGCGAAGTGGTTACTTTAAAACGAAAGAGACAGACCGCAATGTATCGGAGTTGACTCGTGCATCGCTTGTGAAACAAAGTCTTCCCTTGTTCGGAACGAACATCCTGTCGATCCCCGTGACGCTTCTCCCCATCCTGTTTCTCGGCAGGTTTTCGGGGACGACGGAGGTTGGGTTTTACGGAATCGGGAACAGATTGCTGGCTCCGCTTGCTCTTGTTTCGGGCTCTTTAATGACGGCCGTATACCCTATCCTCGCCCAATCATTCATCGATGACCGAGGAGTCTTTATCACGCAGGTGCAAAAGCTTTTTTTGGGACTAATGTTCGTCGGCTTTTTATTTGCTTTGACCGTAGCAGTGTTCAGCAAAGAATTTGTCCTCATCGTTTTTGGACCACATTTCGCTCCTGGCATAACTCCTTTCGCAATTCAGGCCTGGATCGCATGCAATATTATGATGCATTCGTTTATAGGGAACCTCTTTCTTTCGGCCAATAAAGAGCGAACACTGGTTTCCCTGTCGGTGTTCAACGGCGTTGTTATTGGAGTGGCGAGTTATTACGGGGCTCACTTCGGCGCGCTCGGCCTTTCGTTTGCGTCCTGGGGAAGTCTCGTTTTCGGATTTGCGGTTCATTGGTTTGTCGTCCGAAGAAAAATTGCCTCGGATTCTTTCAGGCCCCGCTATCTCGAAACCGCATTGTTTGCATTTTATGTTCTTCTGGGTATCATCACGCCATTGTTCGCAGACTTTTCTCTTGCACTACGAGCCGTCATTTTCGTGGCGGGGATCGCGTTGCTCCTGTTCCTCGGCCGGAGCCAGATGGGGGAGTTGCGGGCGTATATTCGCGGAAGGGTTGGGAAAAGTAAAGAGATGCAGTTCGCTTCATCCACTATTCAGCGTTAACATCCATGCTTACGGTCCTCCGTCGAATCGACAAAATGATTTTCTCTTCTTTTATTGAAGAGTATTATGATTTTCTTGATCGTGAACTCGACGGTCAGATTGAGTCGCTGCTCGATATTGGGTGCGGAGATTCTTCGAAAATGAAGCGCTTTGCCCAACGGCTTAAATACAGCGTCGGTGTCGACAACTTCGAACCGCGGCTCCTCCAGGGAGCCTCCGCGAGCGTGTACCATGAGTACAAAAAAATGAATATCCTCGATATCGGCGAACATTTTCCGCAACGGTCGTTCGACTGTGTAATGGCGTTGGACGTTATCGAACATCTAAAAAAGGAAGACGGATATAGATTATTGGAAATGATGGAACGCATTGCAAGGAAAAAAGTGATCATTTTCACACCGAACGGATTTCTTCGGCAGGAGGCATACGACGGCAACCCGTTCCAGGTTCATCTTTCGGGATGGGATGTCGATGAGATGCGAAGGAGGGGTTATCGGATTGTCGGCATCAACGGAATAAAATTTCTTCGGGGGGATCGTACGAACATTAAGTGGCGTCCCCAGCCGCTCTGGTTTCGGGTTTCGCTTCTCACACAGCTGCTTGTGCGACAGAGACCCCAGTGGGCATTTCAAATTCTTTGCGTTAAAAACTTGGGCACCTGACAGGTTCAGACATTCATTCAAGGAAAAGAATCTATGGCAAAATCATTGATCACGGGAGGAGCGGGATTTATCGGGTCCCATGTGGCAGCCGAACGACTGAAAAAAGGAGATTCCGTTGTCGTCCTCGATGACCTGAGCGGAGGATTTACGGAGAACATCCCAGAGGGCGCACGGTTCATTAAAGGATCCATTACGGACGCACCGCTCGTCGAGGAGCTTTTTCGGAAAGAGCGCTTTGATTTTGTGTTTCACCTCGGAGCGTATGCAGCTGAAGGCCTAAGCCACTTCATCAGGCGCTTCAATTACACCAATAACACGATAGGGTCGATTAATCTTATCAACGCCTCGGTGCGGAACGGAGCGAAGTGCTTTGTCTTCACTTCATCGATCGCCGTCTACGGCACCGGTCAAGTGCCAATGACCGAAGATATGATCCCTTCACCGGAAGATCCGTACGGAATTTCGAAGTTTTCCGTCGAGCTCGATTTAAAGGCGGCGAAACACATGTTCGGGCTCGAGTATATTATTTTTCGGCCGCACAATGTTTACGGCGAACACCAGAATATCGCGGATCGCTACAGGAACGTCATCGGTATTTTTATGAACCAGCTGATGCAGGGTAAGCCTCTTACCATATTCGGCGACGGCAGTCAAACGAGAGCCTTCAGCTATGTTGCCGAGGTGGCTCCGATCATTGCCGAAAGTGTGGATGTCCCGCGTGCAGCGGGCGAGATCTTTAATATCGGAGCGGACACCCCGTATTCCGTAAATTATCTCGCCGATGTTGTCGCTACGGCAATGAACAAAAAGGCTGAGATCACTTACCTCCCTGCGCGGCAAGAAGTCCTCCATGCATTTTCTTCCCACGATAAACTCAGGAAGGTGTTCGGAGAACGGCGACCAGTGACCCTTGAAAACGGCATTGAACGAATGGCAAAGTGGGCGCTGTCTATCGGACCCAGGAAAACGATCGAATTCAAAGATATCGAGCTTGAAAACAACCTTCCCTCTGCATGGGTGAAACGCTAATACATCGCCCAAAAGTCTGCGTCATTCTTCTGAACTGGAACGGCGCCGAGTTTACGATTCCATGTGTTGAATCGCTGTTGGCTCAGTCCTACGACCGCGTAGAGATTGTCGTCGTCGACAATGGCTCGACGGACGATTCCCGATCCCTTTTGGATAAAAAATTCGGGAAATCGATCTGTTTGCTGCCGCTCGAAGAGAATAAGGGGTTTACCGGCGGGAACAATATAGGGATCCGGCATGCTTTGCAGAACGGGGCCGACTACGTGCTCGTGTTGAATAATGATACGATTGCGGACAGGAAATTTGTCGAAGAACTTGTCGTTCTTGCCGAATCGGACAAACGCATAGGCGTTGTGACCGGCAAGATATTCTATTACGACGAGAAAGAACTCCTTTGGTTTGCAGGAGGGGATGTGCAAAGAGGTATCCTCGGATTTAAACACCGTGGCCTGCTGGAAAAAGATAATGGTAAATACGATGCGGTCGAGGAATCGCAATTCGTCACCGGCTGCTGTATGTGCGTCCGCAGAGAAGTCTTTAGAACTGTCGGACTCTTTGACGACCGATATTTTATTTATTCCGAGGATGCGGACTTTTGTCTGCGCGTGCTTCAACAAGGTTATTCGTTAATGTACACCCCACGCGCCCTCCTTTATCATAAGGAATCGGCCAGCATGAGAAAAAACACGCTTCATTCGGGAGGCGGCACAGTATCGTCGCGGCAGTATTATTTATCGACGCGAAACCGTATTTTCACCATTCGGAAGCACTCTCCTCCGGCAGAAAAAGTGATGTCCCTCGCAGCCGTGTTCCTTGAAACGCTGCTCCGGAGCGCTTTCTTTGTGGCAAAAAAAAGATGGGAAAAACTTTCGTGGATATGGCGCGGCTTGTACGAAGGGACGACGACGGATCTTCGCAGTGAAAATAATGCCGGCAAAGAGGCCGCTTTTGCACAAGATGGAAAAGGCACACGATGAACGGAGCAGCACACCATATGGTTGCAAAAATCTTGAAAGTTTTGTTTGTCGGTCTTCTCTTTCATCTGTTTATACTGGGAGTTCTCTATTATATAGGAGTACCTTCTTTTGTCCTTTCATTTCTGAGATTCTGGAAGGAAATGCTTCTTGTCGGTTTGTTCGCCGGCGTGTTGCTCAATCCTGCGCTTGTCCGGAGGCAACGATCGCTCAACAGCTTCGACTTTGCCGTTATCAGCCTTCTTGCCCTGGGCGTCATCTATCTTCTGTTCTTCTCTCCTTTCGCCGAGGTGCTGGTTTCCGAGTTCACTGAGTTCCGTGTTTACGTTTACGTAGGAATGATATATTGGATAGGAAGGTCGGTGAATTTGGACGAAGATCAGGTGCTCGGAATTTTTCGGACGTTCTCTTTGGCCGTTTTATTCTCAGGAGTCATCAGCGTTATCAACCACATTCTTTTCGGATACGGCCTTATTAGCCTTGCCGACAACTACTATGCGTCATTTTCATTGACGAGTCAATTCGGTCAAACAGTGACGACCGAGGACCTCCTCAATCTTCTTTATACTCCTTATAGCCAGATCAGGGACCTCAACGGAAGTTATCTTTCGCTTGGGAACACGCTTTTTTTTGCAAACATATTCTTTCTTGTTTCCTATTATTACAAAAGGAAAAAAAGAGACCTCCAATTTTTTTTCTTGGGCTCGCTGATCATAGTCTTAACGGGCGCACGAGCGGCGACTGGGGTCTTTCTGTTGACTTCATTGTTCATCCTCGCCGTGAACTTCCGACGGCCCGCCATTTCGGTCGGCCTGATCGCTCTCGTCGCACTTTTCTTTATGACTGTTCCAGGGCTTAGCGAAAAATTTTCGGACATGGTGAGCGATATTTCCGACCTTGAGGCGACCGCCGGCCATGTTGGGGGCTGGAATAATTTTATCGATGCATTCGTGAATCGGCCGCTCGGCTACGGATTCGGCGTCGGGGAGAGATCCGCTGCGACGTTCGGCACGACACAGCTTATCGGCGGAGAGAGCAATCTGTCTCAC
>DATJXA010000039.1:0-6434 GCA_035500675.1 Bacteroidota bacterium
AATCCCAAAAGAATAGTCAGCACCGGCGCTAAAGTGGACGCGCAGTCTATCAATGAACGCAAGTGTTTTCTCTGCATTGAAAATCTTCCGCCGGAGCAAAAAGGAGTTCTCTATAAAAATGATGGAAATGAATTTGTTGTGCTCGTCAATCCGATACCGATATTTCAGCAACATTTTACCATCTCACATGTAGCGCACCTCCCGCAGGCCTTTGAGCCGAATATCGGAGTTTTTCTTTCATTGGCTGCAGACCTCAGCCCGGCGTTTAGCGTGTTCTATAACGGTCCGCGATGCGGGGCTTCCGCTCCCGACCATGCCCATTTCCAAGCTAGCCCATCCGGAACGATCCCCGTCGAGAACGATGCGAACGATCCGCATCGGAAAAAGTATCTGCGGAACGCCGGGAATGTCTCCTGCTTCACGTTGGAAAATTATGGTAGGCAAGTTGTCGCTTTTGAGTCGTCGAATAAAGAGGAGCTCGGAAAGGCGATGTCGATGCTGCTCTTGAAATTGCAGCATATTTTTCCTTCGAACGAAGAGCCGCTGATGAACGTCCTGGCCTCGGTGAATAACGGAGTGTGGCGCGTCATTTTCTTTCTCCGGGCAAAGCATCGACCACACTATTATGACCTCGCGGGCGAAGCACAGGTTATGATCAGTCCGGCGTTGGTCGATATGGGAGGACTTATTGTGACTCCCAAGGAAAGAGACTTTAGGCGTGCCGATGCATCTCTTGTTCATGAAATTTTTGAGGAAGTATCTATCTCTCGACGGGCGATGGAACAGGTTATTGCGTCGATCTGATACGATAACCATGAAGGACAACTTGTGATATCGGAAGAACCAATTATCACTGTAGGCATTATCGACCATTCGATTGAAGTGCACGGGTTTCTCAACGACGAATACGTCGTGAACGGTGTTGATCGTGTCGCCGGAGAATTTAGTGCCCGTCCGGATAATGGTTTTGTTTTGTTGAATCTCAACGGCGCGAAAGATGTTCGGGCAAACGGTGCGATCAAATGTGTCGGCGTTTCGGCGTCGTCCTTTTCATTAAAGGACGTGGCAATCGGCTCCACATTCCACTGGGAAAGGAATGAGGAGCAAACATTTCGGGGAAATCTTCGCCTGGTATGCCGCAACGATGGGACTCTTACCGTCATCAACGAAATTCCGGTTGAAGACTACCTCGAGAGCGTTATTTCGTCGGAAATGAACGCGGACGCTCCAATCGAATTTCTGAAGGCCCACGCCGTAGTCTCACGAAGCTGGCTCGTCGCAATGCTCGAACGAATAAAGGAAAAGCCCAGCATTGCCGCACCTCGTGCGGCAAGTGAAGGCCAAATCGTTCGGTGGTACGACCGGGAGGATCATGATATTTTTGATGTCTGCGCGGACGATCATTGTCAGCGATACCACGGGATAACAAAGATCCTTTCAGACAACGTCCGCAACGCAGTTGCCGAAACGCGAGGGATGGTCATCGTGAACGACGGAAAGGTGTGCGACGCTCGATTTTCGAAAGCATGCGGCGGCTTTACCGAGGAATACGAGACCGCGTGGGAAGAAAAACACGTCCCCTATCTTGAATCGATTTCCGATTCCGCCGCGCAACATCCGAGACTCAACACCGAACAAGAAGTCGAAGAATGGATCCTCTCTAACCCTAATGTCTATTGCAATGTCGCCAACAAAAAGACCTTGCAGCAGATACTCCCATCTTTTGACCTGGAAACGACCAATTTTTTCCGCTGGGCGATCGAATACCAAAGAGAAGAGCTTGAAGAGATCATCCGAACAAAATCGGGAATCGATTTCGGCATTCTTCTCGACCTCGTGCCCGTACAGCGCGGGCCGTCTGGAAGGATCGTGAAACTAAAAATTCATGGTTCAAAAAGAACGATCGTCGTGGGGAAGGAATTGGAAATTCGGCGTTGGCTTTCGGAGAGTCATCTTTACAGTTCGGCGTTCATTGTGATGACCGAGCGGGATGATAAGAATGTCCCAAGGCGGTTTCTCATTTACGGTGCCGGATGGGGGCACGGCGTAGGCATGTGCCAAATCGGGGCGGCAGCAATGGCAACGAAGGGGTGCGACGCCCGAACGATCGTGAATCATTATTTCCCCAAGGCGAACATCATGAAACTTTATTGAGCACCGTGTCCTCTCAACCTCATTCTCTGTCTTCTTCTTACTCCGCGAAAGATCGTAGCGCATCCCTGTGGGTTTCCATCCTCTATTTTGCGGAAGGGTTTCCGTACACCGTTGTCAACCTCATGTCGGTGATCTTTCTTAAAGATCTTGGCGCAAGCAACGAGCTGATTGGCTTGACAAGCTTTCTCTATCTTCCGTGGGCGCTCAAAGGGGTATGGGGGCCTGTCGTGGATATCTATTCAACCAAACGTCGTTGGATTTTATCGACGGAAGTCGTCTGCGTATTTTTCTTCGGGCTCCTCGCAGTCGGAGCTCTGAGCGGTCAGGCGATCATGGCGTCGATCGTCGTTTTTGCGCTCATTGCATTCACTTCTGCAACGCACGACATCGCGATCGACGGGTTTTATCTTGATGCCTTGGATACCGACCGGCAGGCGTTCTACGTCGGATTTCGATCGACGGCATATAAATTAGCGTGGCTCGCAGGGAACGGAGGGCTTGTGTTTCTCGCCGGTTACCTTTCCGAAAAATACGTCGTTGCCAAAAACCCGGACGGCAGCGCGGTATTCGGGAATGTCTCATTGAATCTCCTCGGCAGAGTGGTTTCTTTTCATGCACAGGAATTCGGCTGGTCGGTCTCCTTTGCAATAGCCGCACTGTTGTTTTTGGCGATCTATCTTTTCCAGCTGTGGTATCTTCCCCACCCAAAAATCTTCCGCAAAGATCACGTCACCGCGAACCCCTCATCGGCATTTTTTGATTCGTTCAGGACGTATTTCAGTCAGGAAAAGATAGGATGGATCGTCGCCTATGTGTTGATTTTCCGGCTTGGCGATGCCTTCATGCTGAAGATGGCGCCGCCGTTTTTGATGGATCATTCTGTCAAAGGGGGGCTGGCGATATCGACTGCGGAGATCGGAATTTTATACGGTACCGTCGGAGTGATTTTTCTTCTCGCCGGCGGGATCGTCGGAGGATTTGTCATCGCAAAGCAGGGGCTCAAAAAATGGATGTGGCCAACGGCGCTACTGCAGAATTTTGCAATTGTCCTCTATTGGTTTCTTGCAAAATATAAGCCGCAGATCGAGTGGGTGTACGTCGTCAACTCGTTCGAACAACTTTCTTACGGTCTTGGGGTCTCAGCATATACGGTATTTTTAATGCGCACCGTGCGCCCTGAGTTCAAGGCGTCTCATTACGCAATCACGACTGCATTCATGGCGGCCGGCGTGTTGCTGCCCGGGGTTTTGAGCGGATATCTTCAAACGGCGATGGGGTATGAGAATTATTTTTTGATGAGCTTCCTCGTCGCCATTCCAGGATTAATGACCATTTATTTTTTACCGTTAGAGGCAAGTGAAAAAAGGTAAGAGATAAGAGCCTTCTGGAAAAAATCGAGCGATCGTCCGATTTTATTTCTGTTCTTATCTCGTGCTCTACGTCTCCTTGATTCTCGAGCCGTATCTTCGTATTTTTAACACGTCTCAGCGCAAAAGGTCCGCTTTTCCTTAATGAAATCACTTCAGTACGTAATCGGCATAGATGGCGGCGGCACGAAAACTGCGGGAGTCATCGCAGATCTCAACGGACGCCATCTTTTCCAGCATGTTTCGGGGCCATCTAATTTTCAAATTATAGGGGCTGAAAAAACTGCTCGAGTAGTACTGTCAATAGTTCGAGAATGTTGCCGTTCAGTAGGGGCAAAACCAAAGGACGTCTGCGCAATCACGATCGGATTAGCCGGAGTTGGCAGGCCTGCTGATCGGAAAAAAATGCTAGGAGCATTGCGCATACTCTCATCGGCAAGAAAATTTCAACTGCGCAAGCTGCGAGTCGAAAGCGATGCCCGTATCGCGTTGGAAGGAGCTTTTAACGGAGGAAGCGGTATTGTGGTGATCGCGGGAACCGGTTCTGTTGCTTTCGGAAAGGACGACCGAGGGAAAGTTTACCGCGTCGGCGGGTGGGGGAGGATTCTGGGGGATGAAGGGAGCGGATATGCCATCGGGAAAAGCGCGCTCGCTGCTGTCTGCAGGTATCTCGACGGACGCTCGGCTTCAACCAAACTCACTTCGATGATTAAGACTAAATTCAAATTCAGGACCTCTGAGCAGATCATCACGAAGGTTTATCGAAATGGGTTCGACCTTGCATTGGTCGCTCCTTTGGTAATGGAGGCTGCAAAGAAAGGAGATCTCATTGCACGCGACATTGTTGAAAGTGCGTCGCTTGAATTAACAGGGCACGTGCGAGCTCTTGTCTCAAAAATCCACACGAAAAATCGCGGGATCCAGCTCTCGTTCATCGGCGGCCTTATAGGACGGGACACTCCCCTCAGAAAAGCGCTCAGGCAACACATCATCGGATCGCTTCCCGAAGTACAGATCGTATCGCCACACGGTTCCCCTCTTCACGGCGCAGTACTGATGTCGCTCTCATAATTTTTTTTACACAATAACCAGTTCTTACAATGGCACTCTCGAAATTTACAAACGAACCGCTCACGGACTTTTCCCATCCTTCGCAACGAAAAGCGATGGAGAAAGCTCTCGCAAAAATACGTTCCGACTTCGGCAAAGAATACCCGATCGTTATCGGAGGAGAAGAATTCCAAACGAACGAGAAATTAAAATCTTACAATCCATCCAACCCCGCGGAGGTGGTTGGAGTATTTCAGAAAGCTGATAAAGAGTTAGCGACGAAAGCCGTCGAAATTGCAGCGATGAAGTTCGAAGAATGGAAATCTGTCACTCCCCGCAAAAGGGCAGAATATTTATTTAAGGCGGCTAAGACCATGCGCAAGCGCAAGCATGAATTCAGCGCCGCCATGGTCTACGAAGTGGGGAAGACGTGGCCGGAGGCAGATGCAGATACGGCTGAAGCGATCGACTTTCTCGAATTTTATGGAAGGGAAATGCTGCGTCTCGCCGCTCCTCAGCCGGTAACAAAAATTTCGAGCGAAAAAAACGAGCTTCAGTACATTCCGCTCGGCGTGGGCGTGGTCGTGCCGCCATGGAATTTCGCGTTGGCAATTCTGACGGGGATGACTTCCGCTGCAATTGTCGCGGGCAACGCCGTGGTGTTGAAACCGTCAAGCGATTCGCCCCTGACGGGATGGAAATATTTTGAATTGATGAAAGAAGCGGGGGTCCCCGCCGGAGTCATCAATTTCGTCACCGGATCGGGGGCTGTTGTCGGCGATACCCTTGTTGCCCATCCGAAGACCCGCTTCGTTTCATTCACAGGGTCGAAGGAAGTCGGTATCCATATTTACGAGCTTGCCGCGAAGGTGCAGCCCGGTCAGAAATGGTTGAAGCGTGTTGTAGCCGAAATGGGGGGCAAAGATTCGATCGTCGTTGACGATCGCACCGACCTCGCCGCTGCAGCTCAAGCCGTTGCCGCTTCGGCGTTCGGATTCCAGGGGCAAAAGTGCTCGGCCGCCTCTCGCGCGATCGTCGTCGAGAGCGTCTACGATAAATTCCTGGGGCTCTTGAAAGAAAAAGTGGCACACTTCAAAGTCGGACCGGCCGACGCGCCCGAAAATTTTATGGGGCCGGTCATCAACAAAGGGGCTCAGGAGAAAATATTACGCTATGTCGAACAAGGCTTGCTTGAAGGCGGGAGATTGATCTTTGGCGGGAAAAAGCCGCTCGAAAACGGATTCTTTATCGAGCCGACGATCATCGCCGACGTGCAGCCGCGGGCCACGATCGCGCAAGAGGAGATCTTCGGACCCGTTCTCGCGGTCATCCGCGCAAAAAATTTCGACCACGCGCTCGAGATCGCGAACAACACCGAGTACGGTTTGACGGGCGGAGTCTGGACCAAGGACAGAAAAAAGATCGAAAAGGCGAAGAAAGTTTTTCACGTGGGCAATTTTTATATTAATAGAAAAATTACCGGCGCGTTCGTTGGCGTTCACCCCTTCGGCGGTTTCAATATGTCGGGGACAGACTCCAAAGCGGGCGGACGGGATTACCTCCTCCTCTTTACGCAAGCGAAATCGATTTCGGAAAAAATTAAATAAGAGATTTTTCAATTGACGATTTGCAATTTTCGATCGCCATTATCCAACAATGAGGCTGATGCGGATTGCAGATTGAAACAGAATTCTTTTAAGGAGTATTGATGAAAATTCACGAATACCAAGGGAAGGAAATTCTCAGGAAATTCAACGTGGCGATGCCCGATGGAGCCGTCGCATTTTCCGTCGATGAGGCAGTTGAAGTTGCGAAACGGCTCGGAGGCAACGTTTGGGTAGTGAAGGCGCAAATTCATGCGGG
>DATJXA010000040.1:0-3053 GCA_035500675.1 Bacteroidota bacterium
GCTTCTTCCTCGCTCAATTTAAAATTCGGCATCCGCGTGTGAGGATTGTAATCTTTCGGATTGCGGATCCAGCGATAGACCCAATCCGGTTTCACTTTTACGGGGAGTGAATTTAATTCGGGGCCGATCTTCGGAAGATCCTTGTATCCGTTGATGTCGTGACATCCATAGCACCCCGATTCAAGGAACGTCTGACGCGCCTTGGTAAAATACGGAGCGCCTTTCAACACCTCGCGGTTCGTATGGCAGGAACTGCAGGAAGCGTAGATGTCGGACCCCCGCAGTATCGGAGTTTCCCAGTACGGATCGCCGTCGCCGTGCGCATCGCCAACGGTCAGCGCATAACTCTGGCCACGATGGCACGGAGTGCATCCGAATTTTTCCGGGTTGTGTATCTTGAGAAGTTCGGGAAAGGGATGCGTCGTAAAAGGCTCGGGAGCGTCAGCCATGTTGTTGTCGTTGTAGCCGAGATGACATGTTTGGCAGCGTTCCACACGCGCCTTCAACTCGCCGAAATTCGATTTGTCGAAATCGTTGAGGAGTATCTGGTGAATTTCTATGGGGCTGCTCTCGACCGAGTTCAACTTTGTCTTCAGTTTATTCGCATCGGCGTAGAGATTGGTCAGCGCGACATCGAGGCTGTCTGCCACGTCTTTGTAGCTGGAGATGGTTTGATTGACAGATTGGATCTCCGCCGTGATCGAATCCATCCTTTTTTGGTTGTTCGCGATCTCGACGTCGAGGGCGTCCAATTTCTTTTTTAGCTCTTCGCTCGGATGTCCCTCATGCAGCGTCACGGAATACTGATAGTACGCGGCGTCGGAGTTGCTCCGTGAGAATCGCCAGTCGCGTGTCGCATCCGCTAGCTTCAGCTGCAGGTCGTCGAGTTTTTTCAGCGCTTGAAGATACTCGGGACTTTGGAGTTTCTTCTGCGCTTCGGCAAGCTGGTTTGTGAGGTCGGCCGCGGCAGAACTGTCGACTGCTGCAAGAGCATCCTTATACTGCGCCTCGAGCTTCTCTTCGCTTAATTTATAGTACTCCCGTTGATAGTCTTTCCACGGACGCCGTACTGCAACTTCATCGATCACCGCCCACAGCGTCGAGAGGAATAGCAATCCGCTCAGCACCATGTAAAATGTCGAATAGTCCCTGTTTTCGATCGGGGTTTCTGTTCGCTTTTGGAACATCAACGGTAACTCCTTTAAGAGAAATCCAGAGTGAGTGCCAGTCTTTTAAACGTTAAACCACGGAGTAACCCAAATATATTTTATCGGGTATGCTCCAAAAATAGGCGGAACGATGCGCACGACGATCTTGAACACGACAAACATCATTGTGAGGAAAAGTCCCAGCACAAGGAAATAACGCCCCAAACCGAGCTTTTTCACGACTTCAGAATTCCTGAATTTATAGTAATGCCATCCCCCCAGTCCGCCATAGAATAGAGCGATGAACAGAAAACCGAACACCGAGGCGGCGATATTCAGGCTGTTGTCGGGAAAATGAGAAGGCATGCCGAAATATTCAGAGAGGTCCACATTGTTCAAGACGACAATTTTATGCGTGTCCCAATCCTGCCACGGCATAAAGAAGTTCCACCCAGGACCTCTCATAAAGGTTCCCAGCATGATAAGCGACACCCACAGAATCAAAAACCCGAAACAAAAAGTCAGAATGGCGAATTTTCTTTCCTTGAACGTATAATATCCGTTCCCCTTTTCGTTGATGTCGACATACGGGATGATCATGAGACCGATGATGATGATCGAAGGAAGAACGACGCCGGCGATCCATGGGTCGAAATAGACGAGCAGTTCCTGCAACCCAAGAAAATACCAGGGAGCTTTCGAAGGGTTCGGCGTCATCGCAGGGTTCGCAGGTTGCTCGAGCGGAGCGTTGATGAACACCGACCAGATCACAAGGACCAGGAGAACGACGAGCATTGCAATGAACTCGACACGAACGAGATACGGCCATACTTGCACCTTATCGTCGAGCCTCGCTTCTTCCGGAATTTCGGCGCGGTCGTTCTTTCGCGCCTTTGTCCATGCAAGCCAGGAATAAAATATCACGAGCACCAACAATCCGACGATCGGGATATTATCCGGCTTACTGACGAGTTCAAACAGATGTCTCATAGGGGGTGTGTTGTTCGAGATGAATTAGAAATTCTTCTTCCCCGTCTCGGGTCCGGAGATCCCGCCGTCTTTTCTGATGCGCCAAAAATGGACGACCATGAAAATAGAGGCGATGAGCGGCAAGAAGATGCAATGGCCGACGTAGAATCTCAGCAACGTCGGCGGACCTACTTGCGTCCCTCCCAACAAGACGAAGCGCACGTCGGCGTCGGGCCGCATGCCAAGCTGGGCCCCGAACGGGCCCTCGCTTCCAAGAAAGGGGGTTGCCCTTGCCATATTCGTTCCGACCGTCACCGCCCAGATTGAGAGTTGATCCCACGGCAATAAATATCCCGAGAAGCTCAGAAGGAACGTTAAGAGCAGGAGGACGACGCCGATGACCCAATTAAACTGGCGCGGGGGTTTGTAGGAGCCGGTGAGAAAAACGCGAAACATGTGCAGCATGACCGTGATGACCATGGCGTGCGCCGCCCATCGATGCATATTTCTGATGAGCGGGCCGAACGGGACGTCGTTCATAAGATATTTCATGTCTTCGTAGGCATACTGCGCCGTCGGTCTATAATAGAACATCAAAATGACGCCCGTGAGGGTGAGGACAAGAAAAAGAAGGAATGTAATCCCCCCCATTCCCCAAGTGTATCCGATATTTGTCGCGTGCCGTGCGATGCGCACGGGATGAAGATGAAGAAAAACATTATCGACGATTTGCAGCGCTCTGTTACGCGGCGTGTCGTCGTATTTGTGGCGGAAGATCGACTTGTACACATCGGTCTTCCGGAATTTCTCCATCGGACTAATCATGCAGGAATCCTTTCGAAAAAAAGATCAACCGGTGTACTTAAGATACGAGCCGGGGAGTCCCCATTGTCCAAGCTCGTAGCGAAACTTGACGCTTTTGTCTATGACGATTTC
>DATJXA010000041.1:0-11429 GCA_035500675.1 Bacteroidota bacterium
GGAGTAAACCATGACCTTAGTTGGCACAATGTCGACCGGGAATTCAACGATTTTGCGATACGCCAGCTCGACAACGCCGACCTTCTTTTATTCGGCCGTGTGACGTATGATCTTATGGCGGGCTACTGGCCGACTTCGGGAGCAACCAAGGATGACCCGATAGTTGCCGACAAAATGAACAGCATCCGGAAGATTGTTTTTTCGCGAACGTTGACAAAGGCGGAGTGGAATAACACGAAACTTGTAAAGGAAAATATTCCTCAAGAGATCGCGAAACTCAAACAACAGCCCGGAAAAGAAATTGGAATTTTCGGAAGCGGCAATCTCGCTGCATCTTTAATTCCACTTGACATTATCGATGAGTATCGGATTATAATAAATCCCGTCATTTTAGGAAGTGGCAAGGCCTTATTCAATGAGACCAAAGTTAAGCTTCGATTAAAGCTTCTCACCTCAAAAACATTTCAGTCCGGAAATGTTTTCCTCACTTACGCGCCTTCCAAGTAAGGCCGAATTCTTTTGCCAGTTCAAGGGTCGACAAAACTAGGTTCGGCAAAACGTACCACTACCTAGAGTTGCTCCCCCCCTTGACTTTATGTTTTTTTGGCCTTATATTAGCACTCATTAATAGAGAGTGCTAATAAGAGTGATGCGCTCTAACTGATTAAAAACACTATAGTTACGTATTTCAAACTCAACGTTAAGGAGGCTCTATATGAAATTACACCCTTTGGCTGACAGAATTGTGGTAAAGCCAGCCGCTGCAGAAGAGAAGACCAAGGGAGGCATCATCCTTCCCGATACTGCTAAGGAGAAGCCGGTATGGGGTGAAGTGATAGCAGCCGGTCCGGGAAAAACGACCGACGACGGAAAGAAAGTTGCAATGGAAGTTAAAGTCGGCGACAAAGTTTTGTATGGCAAATATTCTGGAACCGAAGTCACGCTCGACGGCGAAGAAGTGCTCATCATGCGCGAAAGCGATGTCTTCGCGATCATGCCGAAGTAATTGAAATAATGATAACCAATATCTATAAGGAGTATTAATTCTATGGGAGCAAAAATCATTCAGTACGACTTTGACGCCCGTGCAGCTTTAAAGCGTGGTGTGGATCAGCTTGCGAACGCGGTAAAGGTCACGTTAGGGCCGAAAGGACGTAATGTCGTCATCGACAAGAAATTCGGCGCGCCAACGGTCACAAAAGACGGCGTAACGGTTGCAAAAGAAGTTGAGCTTGAAGACCCGATCGAGAACATGGGCGCACAGATGGTTCGCGAAGTTGCATCAAAGACGTCGGACGTTGCCGGCGACGGCACGACGACTGCAACTGTCCTCGCACAGGCAATTGTGCGCGAGGGCCTAAAGAACGTGACTGCTGGAGCCAATCCGATGGACCTCAAGCGTGGGATCGATCTCGCGGTAACACGCGTCATCGAAGAGCTCAAAAAAATAAGCCGTCCGGTTGAGGGAAAGAAAGAGATCGCGCAAGTTGGTTCTATTTCCGCCAACAATGATTCCACCATCGGCAATCTCATCGCGGATGCGATGGAGAAAGTCGGCAAGGATGGCGTCATCACGGTTGAAGAAGCAAAAGGTACCGAGACATTGGTGGATGTTGTCGAGGGCATGCAGTTCGACCGCGGCTACCTCTCGCCGTATTTTGTCACAGATGCCGATACAATGGAAGCGGCGCTCGAAGACCCGCTCATCCTCATTCATGACAAAAAAATCAGCTCGATGAAGGATCTTCTTCCTATCCTCGAGAAGTCCGCGCAATCGGGACGTTCGATGGTCATCATCGCCGAAGAGGTCGAGGGCGAAGCGCTTGCGACCCTCGTTGTCAATAAGATCCGCGGAACCTTGCGCGTTGTTGCTGTGAAGGCGCCGGGGTTTGGAGATCGTCGAAAAGCAATGCTCGAGGATATTGCTGTGTTGACAAACGGAACGGTCATCTCCGAGGAAAAAGGCTTCAAGCTGGAGAACGCGACCCTTTCGTACCTTGGGACAGCGAAGAAGGTCGTCGTCGACAAGGACAACACGACCATCGTCGAAGGAGCCGGCAAGAAGGACGACATCAAGAAGCGCATCAATGAAATCAAAGGCCAGATCGATAAGACAACATCGGATTACGATAAAGAGAAGTTACAGGAACGCCTTGCGAAACTTTCAGGCGGAGTTGCCGTTCTGAAGATCGGCGCATCGACTGAAGTGGAGATGAAAGAGAAGAAAGCGCGCGTTGAAGATGCTCTTCATGCAACCCGTGCAGCCGTCGAAGAAGGGATCGTTCCCGGCGGCGGCGTGGCGTATCTCCGTGCAATGTCAAAGCTCGACGAAGTGAAGACGTCTAACGAAGATCAAAAGACCGGCGTCGAGATCATCAAGCGAGCGCTCGAAGAGCCAATTCGCCAGATCGTTGCAAACGCAGGGCTCGAAGGCTCCGTTGTCGTCGATAAAGTGAAGAATGAAAAAGGCAATTTCGGTTTCAATGCGTTCTCGGAAAAATACGAGAACCTCGTTGAGTCCGGCGTGATCGATCCGACGAAAGTCACACGCATCGCGATCGAGAATGCGGCGAGCGTTGCCGCACTCCTCCTCACGACGGAAGCGACGATCGTTGAGAAACCGGAAGAGAAAAAGCCTATGCCCGCAATGCCCCCCGGCGGCGGAATGGGCGACATGTACTAAGAGAATCTTGTCATGTCAGTAAAATCCCCGGCGCGAAAAGCGTCCGGGGATTTTTTATTTATCGAAGAATTTCTATATTGCACTGCAGCACCGACGCTATTTGACCCATTAACAAAGGCCTTTCTTTATGACTCCTCAGAACGCCCTCGCACAGAAAATTTCGACTATTCAATCAACGCTAAAGGAGCATCACATCGACGGATGGCTGCTCTATAATTTCCGTCAATCGAACGTTTTCGCGTCGAAGCTTCTCGAGCTGCCGACGCATCTGACCCAGATGCGCCGTTATTTCTACTTTATCCCAGCAACCGGCACTCCTCAAAAACTCGTCCATGGGATCGAGCAATATAATTTGGACCATCTCCCTGGAGACAAAACGGTCTACGTAAGTTGGCAATCGTTGCGGGAAGGGCTGCGCAAATCCATCCATGGGAAAAAAACGCTTGCGATGGAGTATTCACCGGAAAATTCAATACCATACGTTTCAAAGGTAGACGCAGGAACAGTCGAACTTGTGCGTTCTTTAGGGGCCCAGGTCGTATCATCGGCCGATATCGTTCAGTTTTTTGAAGCCCGTTGGACCGACGAGCAACGAACGGATCAGTTTGAGAGTTCAAAGATTCTCAGAAAAACCGTCGACATCGCCTTCGGTTTTATCGGCAAGAAGCTGAGGTCGGGACAGAAGGTCACGGAGTACGATGTTCAACAGAGAATGGTTCAATACTTTATCGAGAACGGCCTTGCTTTCGACGATGCTCCGAACTGTTCCGTAAACGGCAACGGTGCGAACCCTCATTACGAGCCGACCAAAGAGATATTCACCGAGATCAAAAAAGGGGATTACATCCTTATCGACCTGTGGGCAAAAAAGAATACACCGGGGTCGGTCTATTCCGACATTACATGGGTAGCGTTCGCAGGCGAGTCCATTCCATCAAAGTATCAACAGGTCTTCGAAATTGTCCGCGGAGCGCGCGATGCTGCTGTCGTGTATTTGAAAAGAGAATTTAGCGAAGGAAGGAAAGTGCGGGGGTGCGATGTCGACGACATCACGAGAAAATTTATTTCGGACAAAGGCTACGGCGAGTATTTTATTCACCGCACGGGACACAACATCGGCGAAGAAGTGCACGGCAACGGTGCAAATATCGACAACCTTGAAACACACGACGAGCGTGAAATTATTCCCGAGACCTGCTTTTCCATTGAACCGGGAATCTACTTACCGGGTGAATTTGGCGTGCGCCTTGAGATCGACGTCTACGTAACGAAAGAAAAACAAATCGTGATCCCCGGAGAGCCGATACAGCAGGAGATCGTTAAAATAAATTGTTAATGCCCAATGGCGACTGCCGGCTTTGTACGCCGCATGCGACCGTAACGTGGCTTCGCCTTTCGACAAAGTGAACGACTACGGTTTTCTGTTTTTCAGCAACCGCGTCCAATGGACAATCTGCTTCTTTACCTCTTGGGGAGAAGTGCTGCCGGAAGATTTCTTGTGCTCGATGCTTTTGTGTGGATCCAAAAGAGGGAAGAGGTCTTCATCAAGCTTCGATGAAAAGTGTTTCAATTCCTGCAATGAAAGCTGAGCAAGGTTTTTCTTGTGTTCGATCGCGTACGAAACGATCTTTCCCGTGATCGAATGGGATTCCCTGAAGGCCAGCCCTTTTTGCACAAGGTAATCCGCTATTTCTGTCGCCGTAAGGAAATCATTCCGCAGATCCTCTTCAAACCGGTTTTTTTCAAATTTTGTGTGTACAAGAATATGCGAGAAGATGAAAAGGCACTGACGCGTTGTCGATACGGCGTTGAAGAGAGGCATTTTATCTTCCTGCATATCCCGATTGTAAGCCAGCGGTAATCCCTTCATGATCGTAAGGATGTTCATCAAGTCGCCGAAAACTCTCCCCGATTTCCCACGCACCAATTCCGCCATGTCCGGATTTTTCTTTTGCGGCATAATGCTGCTTCCGGTCGTATAAGCGTCGTCTGTCTTTGCAAAAGCGAATTCCTGCGAGCTCCAGAGGACGATCTCCTCTGCGAACCGGCTGAGGTGGGTCATTATGATGCTGCATGCTGCGATGAACTCGATCAGATAGTCCCGATCGCTCACCGCATCGATGCTGTTTTCAATGATTCCGTCGAAGCCGAGTTTCCGTGCGACCATCGCCCGGTCGATAGGGAAGGACGTCCCCGCAAGGGCGGCTGCGCCAAGGGGGAGCCGGTTCAACCGGGTGCGGCAATCGTGCATCCGCTCGAAATCTCTATCGAACATCGAGACGTAGGCAAGAAGGTGATGCGATAAATAGACCGGTTGGGCTCTTTGAAGATGAGTGTATCCGGGCATAAGGGTATCGAAGTACTTCTCCGCTTTATACAGCAGTACACGCTGCAATTGTAGGAGGAGCTTTTGAATCTCTCGTATGCTTGAACGAAGATACAGGCGTTCGTCGAGAGCGATCTGGTCGTTCCGGCTACGGCCCGTGTGCAGTTTACCGCCGACGGGACCGATCTTTTGGATCAGCCGCTGTTCGATCGCCATGTGAACATCTTCGCTCTCCCATGAGAGGTCAAGCTTACCGGCGTCGATCTCTTCTGCAATAGCATTGAGGGCAGTTCTGATCCTGCGTGCGTCCTCCGAAGAGATGATTTTGGTCGCTGCAAGCATCTCAACATGCGCGATGCTTCCAATGATGTCTTCGCGGTAAAGCTGCCGGTCGAGGTCGATCGACGACGAGAACTTCAAAGCGATTTCAGACAATGGCTCCTGGAACCTGCCGCTCCAGAGCTGTCGGTGTTGTGGCATACAGTTCTCCTTCTTGCGTTAAAGCCGGGATAAAAAAATACCTGACGGTCGATATTGACGTCAGGTAGACAAAGGGGTTGCGCGGATCTTATTCTCGGACAACCCAGACCTTTGCTTTTGCGCTGACCTTCGTGTGGAGTTTCACGGGTATCTCGAAGATGCCGAGCGTTTTGATCGGCTCTTCGAGTTCGATCGTCCGCTTGTCCACTGTGAATCCCTTTTCTTTCAACGCGTCGGCGATCATCTGCGACGTGACCGACCCGAACAGCTTGTCGTCCTCGCCGACTTTCATCGGAATGGTGACTGAAAGTTTTTCAAGTTCGACGCCAAGTTTTTCTGCGTCTTTGAATTTCTTCTGTTCCTGATGGTCATGCTGCTTTTTTTCTTCTTCCAAAGCCCGGAGGCTGCTCGCCGTCGCTTTGTATGCGATGCTGCGGGGGATAAGATAGTTACGGGCATAACCGTCCTTTACCATGACAACCTCGCCGATTTTGCCGAGGGCTTCAAAATCCTGGCGTAAAATGACTTTCATACTTTCTCCATCGTCTAAAGAATGGCCACAATTATTTGATTGCGTCGGACACGTATGGGAGCAGAGCGAGATGCCGCGCCCGTTTGATCGACCGGACTAATTGACGCTGATGTTTTGCGCAAGAGCCGGTAATTCGCTTCGGGATGATCTTGCCCTGTTCGGTAATGAACCGGTACAAGCGCTTCTCATCTTTATAGTCGATGTAGATTTCTTTGGCATCGCAAAATCGGCATGTCCGTTTCTTGCGTATCGCGTTCGCGTCGCGTTTTTCGCGCCGGTCGTCTCCTCCGCGGCGGTTCTGGTTTTGATGAAACACTGTCATTCTCCTTGATTAAATCTGTTGTTGAATCGAGAGGTGTGAGCATCGCGCCTCTCGCGATGGATTGTTTAGACCACGACATCAGCAGCTGCCGGAGCAAGCTGCGCTTTTTGAGCGGCAGCGGCCGCTTCCCGGGCTTTCAGCGCTTTTTTGTCGAGTTGAATTGTGAGATGGCGAATCACCTGTTCTTCAAGATGATAATGCCGCTCGAGCTTTGCGATGAGGTCTCCCGGCCCTTTAAATTCAAAAAAAGCGTAGAAGCCGTTATTTTTCTTGTCGATGGTATACGCGAGACGCTTTCGTCCCCATTTCTCGGCCGACCGAATCTCGCCGCCGTTTTTCACGATAACGTCCTTCACTTTCTCAATGACGACCTCGATTTGCGCATCGTCGAGAGCGGCATTGACGATGAAGGTTGTTTCGTAGATTTTGTGTTCTTTTTCCAACGTTATGTTCCTCCTTTGGACCTTTTGTTGTGGCCCCATCTCTTTGATGATGGAGCAGGGGGTGGTAGAGCGATTAATAATTAAGAATTATGAATTACGAATTAAAAATTATGAATTTTGTTCGAGGTTAACTTTTGGGACCTTGTTTTTTTATCGAATTTTCAAATCAAAAAAGATCGGTTAAAATTATTCATCGCGAATTCTATGCCGTGCTCAACAAAGTCGAGCACACCCTCGCGCGCGTGGCCGATCATCTCCGAGACGGTGTGGAGCTCGTCTTTTTCAAACCGGGAAAGGACGTACGATGCCATCAGCTCTTTCCGTTCAGAAGTCGGACAGGTTTTTCCTGCAATCCCGACTCGCAGTCTTGGTATACCCTCGGTTCCTAAATGCTCGATCACCGATGCCATGCCGTTATGCCCGCCATCGCTTCCTTCTGGACGGAATCTGAGCGTCCCGAGAGGGAGCTGAAAATCGTCGTAAACGATCAAAAAGTTTGACGGCGTTAGTCCGAAAAGTTGGTGAAGCTGTTCGACCGCAACGCCGCTGGCGTTCATAAAGGTCGATGGGGCAGCGGCCACTACGTCATAATTGGCAAAGGTCGATTGGCAAAAAAAATAATCTCCTTTGCCCGCTATGAGGGGAGCCCGAAGAGACTCCGCTAACGATGAGACTACTTCGAATCCAACATTATGCCGTGTTGACCGATATCTGCTTCCCGGATTCCCGAGACCGACGATGCAACGTAGATTTGCCGGATCTGTTCTTGCGAGAGAACTTTTCCTAAACGCCGAGAGTATCGATGACAGTAGATTTTTCAAAGAGCTATGCGAGCATCGTAGCGGCGATGCTATTTTTTATCGTCTTTCTTTGCAGGAGCTGCAGGCGCTGCTTTTGCCGCAGGGGCAGCAGCTTTGCCGGCTCCAGCCGCGGCTTTCGTTGCTCCCGCTGCCGCAGGCTTTGCCGCTTCACCTTCCTCGCCTTCTTCAGGTTTCTTACCCTTGGCGATGACCTCGGGTTCGGCGATCGTTGCCGCAGCGGCCGCATCTGCCGGTACTTCCTCTTTGAGAATTGTCGGAGGAACGACGGCGACAATCGTACTCGACGCACTTTCGAGGATGGTGACGTTGTCGATTTTAATATCGCGAACGTGGATCGATTGATTGATCCCAAGCTCGTCGATATGGACTTCCACATGTTCTGGAATGAATTTCGGTAAGCATGATACTTTGAGTCGGTGCATCACATGCTGTATGGTTCCGCCGTCTTTGACGCCTTTGGGCGTACCTTGAAGCATCACAGGCACCTCGATGGTTAATTCTTCGTCTGCACGAACACCCTGCAGATCGAAGTGGATTGGAAGATCGGAGACCGGATCGAATTGGACATTGCGCAACACGCATGTTTTCGATTCGCCGTTACTGAGTTTCAAATTGATGATGTGCGTTTCCGACGTATAGATGAGCGGTTTCAATCCGACCGGGGCGGCCGCAAGGTGGATATTCTGTTCGCCGCGCGAATAATACTCGCCCGGGATCTTACCCGACTTGCGAATGCTTTTGGTCCGCTTGCCGGTCTCGGCCCGCACCTCTGCTTGAAGCACAATTTCTGACATACCTTACTCCTTCAAAAAAAACTAATCGTCCTGTGTTTTATCTTTGTCGACGTCGAACAACGAACTGATCGACTTATTTTCGTACGACCGCCGGATCGCTTCGGCGAAAATTTTCGCCACCGACATCACCTCGATCTTTGGCGACACTTCTTTTAATTGAATCGTATCTGTGACGAGGAGACTTGTCACTTCCGACCCGTTGATCCGGCTCATCGCTTTGCCGGAAAGGATGGGATGCGTACACGCCCCGTAAATTCCTTTGGCGCCCGCCTCTTTCAACGTGCGCACCGCGCTTGTGAATGTCCCAGCGGTATCGATGAGATCGTCCACGATCAGGACGTTCCGTCCCTTCACTTCGCCGACGATGTTCATCACTTCAACTTCATTCGGCGCCGGACGGCGCTTGTCGATAAGGACGAGGTCGGCCGACAGCCTTTTTGCATACGCCCGGGCCATTTTGATCCCGCCGACATCGGGAGAGACCACTGTCAGATCCGTGATATTTTCCCTGCGGTAGTGATCCACAAACACCACCGAAGAATACAAGTGGTCGAACGGGATATCAAAGAAACCCTGGATCTGCGGCGCATGGAGGTCCATGGAAATGATCCTGTCCGCGCCGGCTTGTGTCAGCAGGTTTGCGACGAGCTTGGCCGTGACGGCGACTCGTGGCTGATCTTTGCGGTCTTGGCGAGCGTAGCCGAAATAAGGGATAACGGCGATCACTCTATTAGCGGATGCTCTTTTTGCCGCATCGATCGTGATGAGAAGCTCCATCAAGTTATCAGCCGGCGGGTTTGTCGGCTGGATGATGAACACGTCTGCACCACGCACATTATCAAGGAACTTAACCCATATCTCGCCGTCGCTGAATTTACGGATATCGAGACCGCCGAGTTCCTGGCCGAGACTTTTTGCGATCTGCTCAGCAAGCTGCCGGTTTGCCGTTCCGGAAAAAACCTTTAATCCATGCATGAGTTGATCTGTCTTTCCGACGAACTCGTTAGGCGCAGAAAACAACCGGTGTTTCGGCCACCTCATTCCACGCGATCCGCTGGTATGGGCAATTTTTCTTTAAGCTTAAAAAGATAGTAAAAAATGATAAATAAGTCAACGGTTTTTATAGTGGTGTTTGTAAGAAAACGAAATGGCGTTCAATTCTTTAGACATCTCCGAATGATGTGTTGCTTTAACTGAGATTTCTTGACAATCAGCTATCGGTTGGGTATTTTCTTGCTGGTCTTTATGCCGGACGTTCATCTCAAGCAATTTATTCTGGAAACTCTCTCGGGGTCAGAACTCCGCGGGGACATGAGATGGAAACGGGGAACCGGGGACGAGAGGGGAGGGCAACTCCCCGTTATCATTGTTTGCCATGGGTTCAAGGCGTATAAAGACTGGGGACCGTTTCCGGCGATAGGAGAACATTTTGCACATGCCGGCTTTGTCTCCATCGTCTTTAATTTCACGCATAACGGAATTGGCAAAGAGCCTCGAAAATTTTCGGAGAGGCAAAAATTTTTTAGCAATACCATCAGCTTTGAGTTGGAGGATGTCGAGTCGTTGGTCGAAGGGATCACGTCCGGTAAAATTGAGGATGGACGTCTTGATGCGTCGAGAATCGGTATTGTGGGACATTCCCGTGGAGGAGGAGTTGCAATTATTAAGGCGAGTGAAGACCGTCGGATCAAAGCGGTCGCTGGATGGTCCACTGTCGCACGATTCGCACGGCACACTGAAGCGCAAGCTAAACGTTGGCGCGAGAAAGGATTTCTTGGACCGCCTTCGGCAACGCACGATGACCCTTTCGTTGTCGGAACGGCGCTCCTCGACGACCTTGAGCTAAATGCCGCACGGCTCGACATAGGCCGCGCGGTGAAATGGTTGCATAAACCATTGTTGCTCGTTCATGGAACTGCCGACCTTCCCGTTCCAATCGAAGAAACAAATCATTTATACGATGTTGCCGATAAGACGCTAACAGAGTATATTGTTCTCCAAGGAGCAGGACACATGTACGGCGCACGTCATCCATATACGCATGAGGCGCCGACATTGGTCCACGTTCTCGGTATTACATCCGCATGGTTTCACAAACATCTTTGAGTGAATAAGGAGAAAAGATGGACACTGCGTTCAAAACGATCGTTGCTTCGCTCGAACACACTCAGACAACGGTGCGCGCCCAGTTATTATGGATCGCATTCTTTGCCGGTTTAACTGCGCTCGGGGCTCAGGTGGAGATCCCGCATGTCCCCGTCCCTTACACGCTCCAGACCTTTTTCGTACTTCTTGGAGCGGCATTTCTCGGCGGGCGCAACGGATCTCTCAGTCAAATTTTGTACCTCGTTCTCGGGCTTGTTGGCTTGCCGGTTTTCGCAGGAGGGAGCGGCGGCTCATCGTGGTTCCTTGGGGCGTCTGGAGGGTATCTTCTGAGTTTTCCCCTTGGTGCATTAGTGATAGGATACATCGTTCAGCGCCGGTCAAATTATTTTTGGACCCTGGCTGCGATGTTCCTTGGCCTCGTCATTATTTTTGCATGCGGAGCGGCCTTTCTTAACATTTTCTTTCTTCACGATATCAAGGAATCAATTGCCAGCGGTTTTCTTATTTTTTCGTGGTGGGATCTTTTAAAGCTCACGGCTGCAGCAGCGATCTATAATCAATTTGCAAAGCGATACAGGAAATTGCCGGCGCAGGATAATGCGTAAATATTCCTAGCTGCATGCTTGTTAAGCCTCTCATACACGAGAGGCTTTTTTGTTGGAGCGTTACGCCTCAATCGAAGAGATGCTTTCGAGCGGGAACCAATCACGCGTATTATTGCAGAAGGAGCAGACTGAAAGCATCACGGGAACTTCGACAAGAACGCCGACCACCGTTGCGAGCGCTGCTCCTGAACCGGGACCGAAAAGAGCGATGGCCGTCGCCACCGCTAACTCAAAAAAATTACTCGCGCCGATGAGGGCGCCGGGGGCTGCGATGCGATGGGGGACGTTGAAGAATTTCATTAAGCCGTACGCCAGGG
>DATJXA010000042.1:0-27149 GCA_035500675.1 Bacteroidota bacterium
ATTCCTTTTCACAATTTTTTTTTCGATCTTATTAAGCATTTGGGGGAAGCAATAACGATTCACGATGGCGACTCCGCGCCTGAAGGGGTCGCGGGGGAAATGTTCCTCCTCAAAGGAGACGAATGAAAGCATTGATCTGCCACAATTACTATAAGACAACATCCGGCGAAGACCTGGTCATTGCTGAAGACATTCAAATTTTGCGCTCGGGCGGAATTGACGTGAAGACGTTCAGCCGCTCGAATAAAGAAATTGATAAGTTCACGATGTCCGACCGCGTGCTTTTCCTGAAGAACACAATATATTCTCGGCGCTCTGTCAAAGAGCTGGAACAAGTGATCGGGGACGAACGCCCTGATGTCGCTATCGTTCAGAACGTATTTCCCCTCATATCACCCTCCGTCTATTATGTATTCAATCGACTCAATGTCCCCGTCGTACAACTTGTGTACAATTACCGGCTCGTTTGTCCGAACGCGATCCTTTACACAGAGGGAGCTGTATGCGAACGTTGCGTGAAAGGGAATTTCTTTCCCGCTGTCCGCCATCGATGCTTTAGAGAGAGTTATTCTTTGAGCGCCGTCTACGCCGCTACATTGGCGTTCCACCGGCATATTGGAGGTCTTTCCCGCCGGATCAGCGCCTACGTTACACCGGACCGCTTTCTCGGAGGGAAGCTTGTTGAAGGCGGCTTTCCCTCGGAGCGGATCTTTCCGATTTTTAACCCGTTCGATGTGACGAAATACTCTCCGCGCATGCTTGAGGGAGAATATTTTCTCTATTTCGGAAGGATCGTACGCGAAAAGGGGATTTTCACTTTATTAAAAGCCATGGAGTTGCTGCCAAACTTCCGGCTCGTTGTAGTAGGAGGGGGCAGCGCCGAAGGCGAAGCAAGGCAATATGTCTCGATCGCGGGATTACGGAATGTTGAATTTGCCGGCCCCCAGTACGGAAAGGATCTCGAAAAGATCATGGACTCCGCTTGCGCGGTTGTTGTTCCGACGGAATGGTATGATAACTCGCCACTCGTTGTACATCAGGCGTTCGCCCTCGGAAAGCCGGTCATCGCTTCGAGGATCGACGGGATTCCCGAAATTGTCGCGGATGGATTCGAAGGAATGCTTTTTACGCCCGGGGATGTTAGAGATCTTGTCGAAAAGATGAGGTCGCTCGGCACCGACAAAGACTTGTGCCGTCGTCTGGGGGCGGCCGCCAGGCGCAAAGCGGAGGAGCACTTCACAGTTCAAAAAAGATTCGCGGAGTTATCGAAGGTTATGGAATTTGCGCAAAACAACCCTGTGAGAGTATAATGGAACCGTTCCGGCATAAAAACGTTCTCGTCACAGGCGGCCTTGGCTTCATCGGAAGCAACATGGTGCGTCGGCTCGTCACTCTGGGTGCAAACGTCACGATCATCGATTCCATGAACCCGGAATATGGCGGCAACCTCTTCAATATCGATGGCATCGGGGAAAAGGTCTCCGTCATCATTGCCGACGTCCGCGATGCGGCAAAGCTCGATGACGCAGTTCGGGGAAAACATTTCCTGTTCAATCTCGCAGGTCAAGTGAGCCATATTGATAGCATGACCGATCCGATGACGGATATGGAAATGAATGTCAGAGGGCAGCTATGCGTGCTTGAATGCTGCCGGAAGAAAAACCCAGACGTCAAAATTGTTTTTGCCGGCACGAGGCAGGTATACGGAAAGCCCCTTTATCTCCCAGTAGATGAAAAGCACCCTATTCTGCCGACGGACATCAACGGCATCAATAAATTGGCGGCGGAATGGTATCATATTATGTACAACAACGTGCACAACATCCGTGCTTGTTCCATTAGAATGACAAATGTGTACGGGCCTCGACAGCTCATTAAACATAACCGGCAAGGGTTTATCGCCTGGTTTATCAGGCAGATTGTTGAGGGTTCGGAAATCAGCATCTTTGGCGACGGGAGTCAAATCCGCGATTTCAATTATGTCGACGATGTGGTGGACGCGATGCTGTTGGCCGCATCGAAAGAAGAGTCCAACGGTCAGATTTTCAACCTGGGAGCGGATGAATTTATAACCCTGAAGGAACTCGTTACGATGCTGGTCGATATTCGCGGAACCGGGACATACAAGATCGTCCCTTTTCCCGCCGAGAAGAAGCGAATTGACATCGGAAATTTTTACGGTGACTATACAAAAATTGCGAAGACGTTGGGCTGGAAGCCCAAGACACAGTTGAAAGAAGGGCTCGCGCAAACGATAGCATACTATACAAAAAATCTACGGCATTATTTGGAATAACATGAAAATCCCTTTTGGCGACCTCAAGCGACATTACGTTTCGATCAAGGATGAAGTGGATGAAGCGATTGCTGAAACCCTTTCTTCCGGCTGGTTCATTCTCGGGAAGAAATTGGAGGAGTTTGAAAAGTCTTTTGCCGACTACTGCGGGGCCAGGTTCTGTGTCGGCGTAGCATCGGGAACGGATGCTTTGCAGGTTGCGCTCCGGGCTGCCGGCGTAGGTGGCGGAGATGAAGTCGTTACGGCTGCAAATACCTGCGTCCCAACCGTTTCCGCGATCTCGATGGCTGGCGCGCGTTTGGTACTCGTCGATGTCGACGAGAAAAATTATACGATGGACTATCGAGACCTCGAGAAAAAGGTCTCAAGCCGTACAAAAGCGATCATCCCGGTTCATCTGTACGGCCAATCCGCCGACCTCGACGCCATTCGATCTATCGCGGGCAAGCGCGGCATCACGGTGATCGAAGACGCAGCTCAGGCGCACGGGACGGAGTATCGCGGAAAAAGGATCGGTTCATTGAGCCCGATGACATGCTTCAGCTTCTATCCGAGCAAAAATCTGGGAGCGTTCGGGGACGGCGGTGCAGTGACAACAAATGACGAGACCCTCGCACATCGCCTCCGAATGCTGCGGAATTACGGCCAGGAGCGCAGGTACTATCACGCAATCAAAGGAACAAACAGCCGCCTCGATGAAATTCAGGCGGCAGTCTTGAGCGTCAAGCTTAGGTATTTAGAAGCATGGAATGAACGACGGCAGGCGATCGCGCGTGAGTATAATCGATTGATCACAAATCCCGCGGTCTCAAAGCCGGTCGAAATGGAATATGGAAGACATAATTACCATCTCTTTGTCGTGAGAACGAAAGATAGGTCCGCCATGCAGGCTCGCCTTGCTTCTGCAGGGATCGAAACCATCATTCATTATCCAATCCCCGTCCATCTGCAAGAATCGTATCTCGACCTCGGTTACAAGCTCGGTGACTTCCCTGTGGCAGAAGAAGTTTCAAATGAGATTTTTTCTCTGCCAATTTTCCCGGAGCTCCGGGACGACGAAGTGAGCTACATTGCGCATCACATCAATGGGTGATGACAAACGCGTGTAACGCGCCCAGTCGACATTCCTTTGCCCATGAAACATTCACTTTTAAGCCCAGTGATTAAGCAAGCAGAATCGCGGACCAGATTTTATGTCTCATAAAAGCGCTGAACCCTCACGGGATAACACTGAGCGTCATGTTCGTCCGACGGTGCGAGTTATTTCGGTCGACCTTTCACGGCTCGACCTCAACGAGACGATGGAACAGCTGTGCGTATGGATCGATCGGGCAGAAAAAAAGCGCATCTGTGTCACTCCCGTTAACTGTCTTTTAGAGGCACAGAAAGACAAGAACCTCAGGAAAATCTACAACTCATCCGATATGAATCTTGCTGATGGAGTCCCTACCGTTTGGGCTTCCAGATTCCTCGGTCATCCTATTCATGGCAGGGTCACCGGACTCGATCTCCTCCCCGCTTTTGCGGAGATCGCAGCGCAGAGGAAGTATTCGTTTTTCTTTTTGGGAGCAAAAGAAGGGGTTGCATCTACACTCGCATCGGTCCTGACTGCGCGTCATCCGGCGCTCAAGATCGCCGGCGTCTATTCTCCGCCTTTCGCAGAAAATTTTTCGGAAGAAGAAAACGCGGCCATAGCGCGCATGATCAATGCCGTAAAGCCGGACGTTCTATGGGTCAGTCTCACGGCCCCGAAGCAGGATTTTTGGATCTATAATAATTTTCACCGGCTCGACGTTAAGGTCGCGTTAGGTGTGGGAGGAGCGTTCGAGGTGACAGCGGGCATAATAGCTCGCGCGCCGGGATGGATGCAGAACTGCGGCCTCGAATGGTTTTTTCGCTTCCTTCAGGAACCTCGCCGTCTGTTCCGGAGATACTTTATCGAAGCGCCGGTCTTTATTCCCCTTGTGATGCTTCAGAAAATGGGTTTGTTGAAGGATGAGCGGGGCGTGTGATAAACGCCATGTCCCTTCAAATTGCTGTTGTATCAGTCGTCCATATTTGAGTACATTAACTTATAGTTCGCGGTTGTTGGAGATTTTTGGATTGAGGATGTTCCCGCCTCTTGCTGCGCGAAAAGCCCGTTTCATCGATCAACACTCATTGCGAGGGGCAGGGCGGTGAATCATATCCCCCGGGAATGAAAAAACGGCCTTCTGCGGAAAATATCTATTGAAATGACAGAAGGCGTCCGCAACGAAGCCGCGAACTATTTTAGAGAGACACGGCGTGCGGCCTAGGCCCTCTCCGAAATTGTTCACAATTGATCTTGCAGCAATCGTTTTGCTCAAACGCAACTGGAAAATATTATTTGTGAGTGTTTCGCAGCTCATCGACGCGCTTGCGATCGCCGCGTCCGGAGCCGTGGTATTCTGGGTAGAACAGCTTCCGCACGCCGGCACGAGAACTCCGGACAGCGACCTTCTGATCGGCTTCCTTATTTTCTTCGTTGTCAATATCACCATCTCGGTGATGATGGGACTCTACAGGGGCTCATTCCACCTGAGCCTCAGTCTTCAGAACTTGATTCTCATCCGTTCGTTCATTCTCTCCGTTTTGATCACGCTGACGACAGTGTCTCTCATCAAGGGATTGTATATCGACCAACGCGCTCTTGTGACTTTCCTGATCGCCGTGCCGATCTCGCTTCTTATCGGAAAAATGCTGTTGCGGCGGATCAATCTTTTTTTCCAGCGGATGGGGCTCGGCGTTCATCACTCCCTGATTGTTGGTTACGACCAGGATGCGTTGAAGGTATTCCAGCGTTTTACGTCGTTTCCCGAGCTCGGATACAAGACGAAAGGCTTTGTCGTACGGGAGAAAAATCCATCGAGCCCTTTACAGCCGCAGTTTACTTTCGATCAGTTCGATGAACTCGTGACGTCCGGATCCATCGATAGGATATTTATCCCGTCGACGGATATGGTGGTTAACGGGTATGCTCATCTCAAACACATCAGCGCTAAACACGGCATCAAGCTCAAAATACTTTCTCCGCAGGCAGAGCGGCTCCTTAAGGTCGCCCGAATCTACGACATTGCCGGGATCACGCTGACCACCCCGCCGCGGTATAACGTTGACTCTCTTAAGCTATTCGTCAAAAGAGTGTTCGACATCGTCATTGCCTCCGTCGCGATCATTCTGTTCAGTCCGGTGTTCATTCTCACTATTGCGGCCATCTTTATTGAGAGCGGACGGCCGATCTTTTTCCTTCATAAACGCTCGAGCGTCAAAGGTGGAAAAGAATTTAATTTCATCAAGTTCCGCAGCATGATCGACAACGCAGAGCAGTTAAAAGAGGATATGCTCGACTATAACGATTCCGACGGCGCATTGTTTAAAATGAAGGACGACCCGCGCATCACGAGAGTTGGAAACATCATCCGGAAGCTCAGCATCGACGAACTTCCGCAGTTGTTCAACGTGCTTAAAGGGGATATGAGTCTCGTCGGTCCCCGGCCGCTGCCTCTCAGCGATTTTGAAAAAGCGGGGGAGTCCGATGAATTCTGGGAGACCGTGCAGGACCGCGCAGCAGTGAAACCCGGCATGACGGGCCTCTGGCAGGTATCAGGCAGGAGCGACATCAAGTTCAGAGAGATGATCCTGCTCGACCTCTATTATGTTGAGAACCATTCGCTGATGTTCGACCTTGAAATTATGTTCGAAACGATCCCCGTTGTCCTGTTCGGCAAGGGTGCGTATTGACTTTCACAGGAAATATGGGGTATGGAGTGAGTAAAAGAGAAGGTGCGCGGGGTTGGATTCCCACCCCCTCACAAATTTGTGACACTACAACCCGGTCTCCCTTTTCTCCCGAGACTTTTTTTTCAGCCTCAATCTTTATTTCAATCTGAGTATTTTATGGAAATCTCCATCATCGGTACGGGTTACGTCGGCCTCGTGCAGGGCGCGTGCTTCTCGGATACGGGAAATTCGGTCATGTGCATGGACATCGACGAGAAGAAGATCGCAAACCTAAAACGCGGCATCATCCCGATCTATGAACCGGGACTCGAGGAGATAGTACGCCGCAACACACAAGAAAAAAGGCTGGAGTTTACCTCGTCGCTGAAGAGCGCGGTTGAACACGGTAAGATTATTTTCCTGTGTCTCCCGACTCCTCAATCCGAAGACGGCGCGGCGGACCTCTCTCGCGTTATCGACGTAGCCGAGCAGATCGCAACTCAAGCGATCGGGTATAAAATTATCGTGAGCAAAAGTACCGTACCCGTGGGGACGGTGGACAAAATCCGTCAGATCATGCGAAAAAAGGGAAAACTCGAAATAGATGTTGTCTCGAACCCCGAGTTCCTCAAGGAAGGTTCAGCGCTCGAAGACTCTCTCAAGCCCGAACGGATTGTCATCGGAACGAAGAGTCGAAAAGCAATTACGATCCTCTCGGACATTTATGCGCCGTTTTTGCGCACCGGAAATCCGATCCTTGTGATGGATGAACGGAGCGCGGAAATGACGAAATATGCGGCAAATTCGTTTCTCGCGATGAAGATCTCCTACATGAACGAACTGGCCAATCTTTGCGAGCGATCCGGGGCGGATATCGATTGGGTGCGCAAAGGAATAGGAAGCGACCCGCGCATAAATCAGCAATTTTTGTTTGCGGGAATCGGATACGGCGGCTCATGTTTTCCTAAAGATATCAAGGCGCTTATCAAGACAGCGCAGGAGAATGAATATGAGTTTAAGATCCTGCGGGCCGTGGACGAGGTCAATGATAAGCAGAAACGGGTCATCGTCAAAAAAATGCAGAAGCATTTTAACAACCAGCTTCAGCAAAAGATAATTACCATCTGGGGGCTCTCATTCAAGCCGCAGACGGACGACATCAGAGAGGCGCCCTCATTGGTGATCATCAATAGCCTGCTTGAAGCCGGAGCCCGCGTCCGGGCGCATGACCCGATCGCCATTCCGCGAGTTAAAGCGTTATTCGGCAGTAAGGTTGAGTTTTTTGACAACAACTATGATTCGTTGAAAGGCGCTGATGCGCTGACGGTCGTCACGGAGTGGAACGAATTCCGGCGTCCCGATTTTGAGCGGATGAAATCGCTCATGAAACGTCCGGTCATTTTCGACGGGCGAAATATCTACGACCCGAAACTCATGCGCGAAAAAGGGTTCACGTATTTTGGGATCGGAAGGAACGGAGAGTAAAAAGTAAGGAGTAAGGAGTAGGGAGTAAGGAGTAAAGGGGGGTGTACTATGAACAATGTGTACAGGGGATTTCGGGATCTTAAAGTGTATCGTCTTTCGTATGAATTGGCAATGGAAATTTTTCATGTGACGACTACATTTCCTCGCGAAGAACGTTACTCTCTGACCGATCAAATGCGGCGCTCAAGTCGCTCCATCCCTGCAAATATAGCAGAGGGATGGAAGAAACGCCGATATCCAAAATTGTTCGTAAACAGAATCATAGATAGCTGGGGTGAGGCGGCAGAAATAGAGGTCTGGCTCGATTTTGCAAAAGATTGCGGCTATCTCGCCCATGAACATCATCGTTATTTTCTGGACAAATATGAAGAAGTCAGTAAAATGCTCTATGGCATCGTCCAAAACCGGGATAAGTTTGCAGGTTAATAAGAAGCAATCAATCTACTCCATACTCCTTACTCATTACTCCTTACTCCATACTCACTAAATGGATCCTTCCGAACAAAAAACGTCCGTCGTCACCGGCGGAGCCGGCTTTCTCGGTTCTCATCTGTGCGACAGGCTGATCGCCGAGGGACATTCCGTCGTGTGTGTCGATAACCTCATCACCGGGGACACGGGAAATATCGCACACCTGTTCGGGAATCCGCGCTTTAAGTTTTTCCAGCACGATGTGACGAATTATATCTTTCTCGACGGGAAGGTGGATTTCGTTTTCCATTTTGCTTCCCCCGCAAGCCCGATCGATTACCTGAAATTGCCGATCCAGACGCTCAAAGTCGGTTCTCTCGGGACACACAAAGCCCTCGGACTGGCCAAAGCCAAGAATGCCCGATTTTTTCTCGCGTCGACTTCCGAGGTGTACGGAGACCCGGACATCCATCCGCAAGTAGAGGAATACTGGGGGAATGTCAACCCGGTGGGGCCGCGAGGAGTGTACGACGAGGCGAAACGGTTTTCGGAAGCGATGACGATGGCGTATCACCGGTATCACGGAGTCGAAACGCGCATCATCAGAATTTTTAACACGTACGGAGAACGGATGAGAGTCGACGACGGCCGTGCGATCCCCGCGTTCGTTTCACAGGCGCTGCGCGGCGAAGACCTCACCGTCTTCGGCGACGGCAGCCAGACCCGGAGCGTTTGCTATGTCTCCGACCTGATCGACGGGATCTTCAAACTCATGATGTCCGACTATTCGCTCCCGATGAATATCGGCAACCCCGACGAGCTCTCCATGCGCCAGCTTGCGGAAGAAATTGTCGCGTTGGTAAAAAGCAAGAGCAAGATCGTGTTCAAGCCCCTTCCCGAAGACGACCCGCGCGTGCGCCAGCCCAATATTTCCAAGGCAAAAGAGAAGCTCGGATGGGAACCGAAAGTAAACCGAAAGGAAGGATTACTGCGGACGATAGAGTATTTTCGGAAGAAATTGCAATTGGGCTAAAAGAGTATGGAGTAGGGAGTAAGGAGTAAGGAGAAAGCACCAGGGACGACGAACCACGAACGACGAACCACAAACGACGAACCAAGAACTCCGAACTCCGAACCATTAACCAAGAACGACGAACTCTGAACCACGAACTCTGAACTCCGAACACCGAACTCCGAACGAATAACAACAAACGAACAATGAAAGTACTGATCACAGGCATCGGCGGTTTTGCAGGAAGTCATCTTACCGACTTGCTGTCGAAGGACGCACGCTACGAACTGTTCGGGATTCTCAGAGACGGCGAGAAAAGCGATAACATCCGCGCCCATGAAAAGTCTGTGCACCTCTACGAATGTGACATCGTCGATTTTCAATCGATCTTCAAGGTCTTGAAAGAGATCAAACCCGACATTATTTTCCATCTTGCCGGCCAGGCCTTTGTTCCGAGTTCGTTCGAGCATACGGCGGAAACGTTCAAAGTGAACGTCATCGGGTCGATCAACATCTTTGAAGGAGTGAAAGCCGCCGAGATCTCGCCGCGGATCGTCATCGTCACCTCCGGAGAAGTGTACGGAGAGACTGCCGGTCTTCCGGCGGTCCATACCGAACAATCGGTCCTCCATCCGGTGAATCCGTATGCCGCGAGCAAGACAAGCATCGATTACATCGCGCAAACGTATAAGACGTTTGAAGGCCTGAATATCGTCATCGCGCGTTCGTTCAATCACACCGGTCCGCGCCAGCGGCCATCGTTCGTCTGTTCGTCTCTTGCAAGACAGATTTCCATTATTCAAAAAACTCATGCGGTGCCGGAGATTCATATCGGCAGCACTACTCCCCGCCGTGATTTTACCGATGTGCGGGACGTCGTGCGTGCATACGCGCTTTTAGGGACGGTCTCCAACATAGAACATTTTATCTATAATATCTGCTCGGGCAATATTTTTTCGATCGAAGAGGTCATCCGTTTGTACGAGTCGATCACCGGACTGAAGTTCAAATTGCAGGTGGAGCAGAAAAGACTTCGCGGCTACGACATCCAGCTCCTCGCCGGCAACAACGAACTCCTCCGTACCGCAACCGGCTGGCGTCCCGAAATCCCGATGAAACAAACGCTGAAGGATCTGCTGGAATACAGTGAACGGATGGAGTAAGGAGTAGGGAGTAAGAAGTAGGGAGTAAATAAAAAAAGGAATCAAATCTCAACCTTAATCTCAACCTCAACCTTAACCTCGACCCAACACACTACCATGTCAAAAAAAGCGCTCATCACCGGCATCACCGGACAAGACGGCTCCTATCTCGCAGAATTCCTGATCAAGAAGGGATACGAGGTGCACGGCATCATTCGACGGAGCAGCTCGTTTAACACGTCGAGGATCGATCATCTCTATAACGACCCGAACCTTCTCGGCAAGAAGCTGTTCCTTCATTACGGCGACCTCACCGATACGAGCAATCTGAACAGGATCCTCGAAAAGATCGAGCCGAACGAGATCTACAACCTCGCCGCACAGAGTCATGTAAAGGTCTCGTTCGAACTCCCTGAATACACGGCCGAGGTCGACGCGATCGGCACCGTCCGCTTTCTCGACGCTATCCGCGAAACCGGAATTAAGCCCCGGTTCTATCAGGCGTCGACGAGTGAATTGTTCGGCAAGGCGCAGGAGGTTCCCCAGAGCGAGAAGACGCCATTCTATCCACGTAGCCCATACGGCGTAGCAAAAATGTACGGTTACTGGATCATCATCAACTACCGCGAGGCGTACAACCTCTACGCATGCAACGGCATCCTGTTCAACCACGAGTCGCCTCGCCGCGGAGAAACGTTTGTTACGAGGAAGATCACGCGCGCGGCAGCGAAGATCAAGCTCGGCATTGAATCCAAGCTCTCCCTCGGCAACCTCAACGCCAAGCGCGATTGGGGCTACGCGCCCGAATACGTCGACGGCATGTGGCGCATGCTGCAGCTCAAAGAGGCCGATGATTTCGTTTTGGCGACCGGCGAGACGCACACCGTTCGGGAATTTGCCGAGGTGGCATTCAAAGAACTCGGCATGGAACTGGTCTGGAAAGGGAAGGGAGCCGATGAAAAGGGGATCGAGAAGAAGACCAAGCGAACGCTCGTCGATGTGGACCCGCGGCATTACAGACCTACCGAAGTGGAGCTCCTCATCGGCGACGCCGCCAAAGCAAAACGGAAGCTCGGCTGGACGCCGAAAGTAAAGTTCGACGAGCTCGCTCGGATCATGGCGCGCGCAGATTTTGAGAAAATATCGAAGAGAGGGTATTAGTTTGAGGGTTGGGGGTTCGGTGTTCGTCGTTCGGTGTTGGCCGTTCGGGGTTCGGAGTTCGTGGTTCGGGGTTCGGAGTTTAAGATTCATGGTGTTTGCGCTTTACTCTTTGCTCCATACTTCCTACTCTGTACTTTTGAACTCCAAGTTCATCGGGGTATTTTAGCATAATAAAAATGGGGGAGCGATGAAAATAACACGTTTCGAGGATGTGGAGTCATGGCAGAAGGCAAGAACGTTGACTAAAATGGTCTATGCCTTGACGGCAAGAGATAGGTTTTCCAAAGATTTTGGCCTGAAGGACCAGATCCAAAGGGCATCGGTTTCAATCATGGCGAATATTGCAGAAGGGTTCGATTCCGGTTCCGGAAAGTCGTTCATCAATTTTTTAAGCTACGCATACCGTTCGGCTTCCGAAGTCCAGTCGCTCGCTTATGTTGCGCTCGACTGCGGTTATCTGAGCCAAAGCGATTTTGAGAGCTGCATCGTCCAAGCCGCCGCCATCAAGCAACTCATCGGTGGATTTGTGAAATATCTTAAGCATCACGGTAGGCAGTTGAGTAAGGAGTAAGGAGTAGGGAGAAAGAATGACGAACTCCGAACACCGAACCACGAACTAAGAACGACGAACTCCGAACGCCGAACCAAGAACACCGAACCAAGAACGACGAACTAAGAACTCCGAACGAAACCAACCGCTAAAATATACGTCGCCGGTCACAACGGTCTTGCAGGATCGGCGATCGTCCGCGCGCTGAAAGCCGAAGGATTCACCGGCATCGTCGGACGCACACATGCCGAGCTTGACCTGGAGAACCAGCACGACGTAGAGAAATTTTTTGCGTCGGAGAAGCCGGAGTATGTGTTCCTGGCGGCAGCAAAGGTCGGAGGCATCCATGCGAACAACACCTATCCCGCCGATTTTATCTTCGACAACTTGCAGATCCAGAACAACGTCATTCATTCGTCGTATCTTCATAAAGTGAAGAAGCTCTGTTTCCTCGGAAGCTCGTGCATCTACCCAAAATTTGCCTCTCAGCCCATAAAAGAAGAATATTTCCTGGACGGCAAACTCGAGCCAACAAACGACGCCTACGCCGTGGCGAAGATCGCCGGAATTAAGATGTGTCAGGCGTACAACAAACAATACGGCACGAACTTCATCTCCGTCATGCCGACAAACCTTTACGGTCCGAACGACAATTTCGACCTCATGAATGCGCACGTCCTTCCCGCGTTCATCCGGAAGTTCATCGAAGCGAAAAAGAACGGGTCTCCGTCTGTGACGATCTGGGGAAGCGGGAAACCGAAACGGGAGTTCCTCTATGTCGAGGACATGGCCCGCGCCTGCGTGTTCCTCATGAAGAACTACGACAGCAGCGAGATCATCAACATCGGCACGGGCGAAGACGTGACGATCCTCGAACTGGCCCATCTCATCGGCGAAGAGGTCGGTTTCAAAGGCAACATTGAATTCGACGCGTCGAAGCCCGACGGCACTCCGCGGAAACTCCTGGACGTCAGTAAGATCAACGGGCTAGGATGGCGGGCCGGCGTTCCGTTGCGGGAGGGCATTCGGAAAACGGTAGAATGGTTTTATACGTTCGGCGTTCTTGGTTCTTAGTTCGTCGTTAAAGATGCAACCAACCAAGAACTCCGAACCACGAACGCTGAACGTTCAACCCCGAACCCCGAACGCCGAACTCTGAACCAAGAACCACGAACGAAGAACTACGAACTCCGAACGAAGAACTAAAAAAACATGAAAACCGAATTACTCGCTAAACTAGAAAATAAAACCTTCGTCGTCGGCGTCATCGGCCTCGGCTATGTCGGACTTCCTTTGTTGTATTGCTTCGTTGAAAAGGGATTCCACGCAGTCGGTTTCGACATCGACAGAACGAAGATCGACGCCCTTTCCAAGGGAACGTCGTACATAAAACATATCACGTCGAACCGGACCAAAAAGGGGATGGACTCCGGACGCCTTTCGGTGACGACAGACTTCGGACGCCTCAAGGAATGCGACGCGATCCTTATCGCCGTCCCGACGCCGCTCAACAAGAACCGCGAGCCGGATATGTCGTTCATCGTCTCGACATGCGAGGCCATCGCGCCCCATCTCCGCAAAGGACAGCTCGTCGTCCTCGAATCGACGACCTATCCCGGCACGACTGAAGAAGTGATGGTCCCCATTTTAGAGCGCGGCGGGTTGAAGGTGGACAAAGATTTCTACGTCGCCTTTTCTCCGGAGCGCGAGGACCCGAACAACCCGAACTATACCACCGAAACGATCCCCAAGGTCGTCGGCTCCACCTCGCCCGACGGGCTTGCGGTTGCGGACAAACTTTACAGCCAGATCGTCGTGAAGACCGTCCCCGTCTCGAGCGTCAAAGTCGCCGAGGCGACGAAGCTCATGGAAAATATCTTCCGCGCGGTCAACATCGCGCTCGTCAACGAGCTCAAGGTGACCTTCATGAAGATGGGGATCGACGTGTGGGAGGTCATCGAGGCGGCGAAGACGAAGCCGTTCGGTTACATGCCTTTTTATCCCGGCCCCGGACTCGGCGGACATTGCATCCCTATCGACCCCTTCTATCTGACATGGAAGGCCCGCGAGTACGGCGTCACGACAAAGTTCATCGAGCTTGCGGGAGAGATCAACACCGCGATGCCCGACTTTGTCGTCTCCCGCGTCATGGACGCCCTCAACGAAGTCGGCAAGCCGCTCAAGGGAGCAAAAATTCTGATGCTCGGCCTCGCTTACAAAGCCAACGTGGACGACGATAGAGAATCCCCATCGTACCATTTAATGGAGAAGCTCGAAGAAAAAGGGGCCGTCGTCAGTTACAACGACCCCTATATTCCCGTCATTAAGCCGACGCGGGAATTCCCGAAATTCGCCGGGCGAACATCAGTGCACATATCCGATTCGTTCGACCTTATTCTCGTTGCGACGGCACATGACGAGTACAAGAAGCTCGATTTTGGCCGTTTCGGCGTGCCGGTTGTCGATACGAGAAATATTGCGAATGCAAAAACAAGGGGAATATTCAAGGCATAAACGGGAGTTGGAGCGAGCCGAAAAAGAAAGGATGGATGGCAAGAGTATAGAGGGGGTCATCGCCGGATGAATCGTGAACCCAGCTCTTGCTCTTCGCTGAAAAATTCATTACCATCTTCCCACATTATTCTTGCCTGTGGCTGCATTGGGCCGGCGTATAACGCTTGGATGCAAGATGCCTCGCCGTCCGAAGCGCGTATGGAGACAGCGGGATAACATCGCATTCTTTATGTCCAACAATGATCACGGTTGCCTTCCTCTCCTGAGTGAACGATGAATCGTTTATGCAGCGTTTTCCGGTTCCTTATTGCCCTTCTGTGCTTCTCTACCCCATCGTTGCATGCCCAATGGGTTCATATCAAAACACCTCTCGATTACGACTGCGCGGAGTGCTGCTTTGCCGTCAGCGCCGACAGTGCGGGGGGCACGAATATTTTCGCAGGGACATGGGGAGCCGGTGTTTTTCTCTCTACAGATAACGGCACAAGCTGGGCACCGGTCAATTTCGGGCTGACGTGCCCGTTTGTTGACGCACTCGCGGTCGACGCCGACAGCGCAACCGGTACGAATCTCTTTGCGGGAACGTATGGCGGCGGCGTCTTTCTCTCCACGAACAACGGCAAGAGCTGGAGCGGGGTCAATGCGTCTTCGGCAGGCTCGCAGTCCCTTCAGCAAAGCGCGCTGCTGGTAAAAGGTCTTGCCGTCGGTTCGAGCGACAATGGGGGGCCGCATGTTTTTGCGCGGACCGGTGCCGGTATTTTTCTTACCACCGATCGCGGCGCGAGCTGGACCGTTGCAAGCAGCGCCGGAGATAACGGCCCGCTTACGGTCATCAATGGTACGTTGTTCTCCGGTACCGATGGCGGGGTTTCCCTTTCAACGAACGAGGGGACAAGCTGGACGGCCGTCAATTCCGGTCTGACCTATCCCTACATCAACGCCTTTGCTGCCGCCCCCAACAGGAATGGCGGCGTGAACCTCTTTGCTGGAACGTACGGCGCGGGCGTGTTCCTCTCCACCAACAGCGGAAAGAACTGGACCCAGGCAAACACGGGGCTGATGAACGTGCGGTACCCTTTCCAGAACGCCGATCTCGTCAATGCTCTTGCCGTTTACGATACGCTTCTTTTCGCCGGTACTGGCAGCGGTATTTATCTTTCCACGAACAATGGTTCGAGTTGGCGTGCAGGCGGCTTGAACGGGTCTTTTGTCCTGGCGCTGGCCCTTTCTCCGGACGGAGCCGGAAGCATGAGTTTGTTTGCAGGGATTCACGGCGGAGGCATCTGGAGACGGCAGTTGTCGGACCTTCTTGAGTCGGGGGACAATCCCGCGGTGAGCCTGCCGGCACACTTTACACTCGAGCAGAATTATCCGAACCCGTTCAACCCCTCGACGACAATTTCATTCAGTATTCCGACCCGGGCGACCGTCTCGCTGAAAGTGTACGATGTGTTAGGGAGAGAGGTGAGCACAATTATTTCCGAGGAACTGCCCCCCGGCACGTATTCACGGAAATGGACCGCAACGCGGTTGTCCAGCGGGGTGTATTTCTATCGCTTGCGCGCCGGATCGTTCTCTGAAACAAAAAAATTTATTGTGCTGGGATAAAACGTCGTCGGTCGGTCCGCCGGCACAGACCGTACCAATTTTGAAACAACCCGGAAACCCATTCTCCCCTACGAATGATAAAGTTCTCTCGATTGCTGCTCGCGGCGACATTGGTCGGAATCAACGTCGCATCTCATGCTCAGAACGTCTCATCGCCGTACCAGGTCGGGACGTGGTGGGGGTTCCGCGACGCGGCGGTCAGTTACACCTTCGACGATAATTGTTCGAATCAGCTGCCGATCGCCGTCCCCATGTTCGACAGTCTCGGGTTAAAGCTGACGCTGTTCGCCGTGACAAACTGGTCCCCTAATTGGAACGGGCTCACGATCGCGGCGTCGCACGGCCACGAAATCGGCGACCACACCGTCTCACATCCACGGATCGACACGATGACGGCGGAACAGCAGAAAAGGGAGGTCATCACGGCATTAAGGTTGATCAATGCCAAAATCCCGGCACAGAAATGCATCAGTCTTGCGTATCCGTTTTGTGTGGGCGTCAGCGATTCCCTCTGGGCGCCGTATTTTGTCGCAGCAAGGGCCTGCCAGGGAATTATCAATCCGAGCACGCCGCCAAATTTCATGAAGATCAGTTCGATCGTCTGCGGCAACACGGGATCTATCAGGACCGCGAAGAGTTTTCAGATCAAAGCGGACAGCGTCGCGCTCCTCAAAGGCTGGCTCGTGTATCTGGTCCACGGCATCGATTATGACGACGGCTGCTGCCAGTTATCGTCGGGCGAGTTGAGGGCAGGCCTTCAGTATTTGGTCGCCAATAAACAAAAATTCTGGGTGTCCGCCTTCGGAACCGTCGCACGCTATATCAAAGAACGGAATAGTCTGTCGGTGACGGAGACGTCAAACCGGGACACGAGCATCACCCTGCAGGCAGTCGATACGCTGGACAACGCGATCTACACCGTTCCTGTAACCATCCGCAGACCGCTCCCAACGGGCTGGGAGTCGGCGACCGCAACGCAGAACGGAGCAGCGATCAACGTTTCGGTCGTCAAGGTGGAATCCACGTCGTACATCATGTTCGACGTCGTACCCAACGGAGGCGAAATTCAACTTACCGAAGTGACAACACCCCCTAATTGATCGTTCTTCGTTTTTCGTTCGGCGTTCTTCGTTCGTAGTTCGACATTCGTGGTTCGTCGTTAAAAATATACCCAACTCCGAACCCTGAACCCCGAACCCCGAACTCCCAACCCCGAACCACGAACTACGAACTACGAACCCCGAACGCAGAACGACCCCCCCTCCGAAAACCACAACTTCACAAATTACTGATAATTGTTGGCTGTTAGCTGTTAATTGTTCATTGTTTTTATTGCTCTAAGTCACTAATTTTCATATATTTTAACGTTATTTAGTTCAACGTTCGGAGTTTGCTGTTCAACGTTCGTGGTTCGTAGTTCGTCGTTAGATATGTTCAACCCCGAACTACGAACCCTGAACCCCGAACCACGAACGAAGAACAAACCACGAACCACGAACTACGAACCACGAACGAAGAACGAACACCGAACCGCGAAATATTACGGAACTGACGGTAAAGGATGGACTTATTGAATGCAAAAAACGATTAGAAAAATAAGACAGTCCGACGAAGAAGCCGTGAACGCGGAGTTTTGGAGGACAAGAACTCCGGAAGAGCGCATTAGCGCTGTACAGGAATTGCGCGAGCGGTATGTGACACTGTTCCATAAGGAACGGGAGTATCGTGAAAGTAGAAAAGGATTACGAAGAGTTTGTTCGGCTGTTAAACGCACAGCGCGTTGAGTACTTGCTTGTGGGGGCGTATGCGATGGCACAGTATACCGAACCGCGCAACACCGGCGATATTGATTTTTTGATCAACCCGACGAAGAAAAATGCCAAGCGGGTGCTCGCTGTGTTGAAGAAATTCGGTTTCGGAAAGCTCACGATTTCTGAAAGCGATCTTCTCGACCCGGAAATTGTGATTCAGTTGGGATTTCCACCCGTGCGGATCGACTTGATCACTTCTCTCGGCACGGCGAAATTTGACGATCTGTATAAAAAGAAATTGGCCGTGCGGCTGGGAAGAGTGAAGGTTCATGTGATCTCGCTCGACCATTTGATTGCATCAAAGAAAGAGGCAGGCCGCCCGAAAGATATCGCGGATTTGGCCGTGCTTCTCAATTCGCAAGGCAGACGTAAATGAGAATGTGATTCTCGGAAGTAGAGAGTAGGGAGTAAGAACTCCGAACTACGAACACCGAACGTTGAACACCGAACAACGAACCACGAACGCCGAACTACGAACGAAGAACTAATCACAAAAATGGGGGCAGAATATTATGGGACTAACATTTGTTGAGGGAGTGGTTCAAGGGCCGACCGGAAAGAAGAGATCGGCACAATTTTTAGTAGATAGCGGAGCGACCTATACGCTTCTTTCAAGAAACCATTGGAAAGCCATAGAACTTACGCCGAAAAGAGAATTGAATTTCACTCTTGCCGACGGAACCGTCGTCAAAAGATCGATGTCTGAATGTGTCATTTCACTGACGCAGGGAGAGGCCCATACGCCCGTGATCTTAGGCGAAGAAGGCGATGAATCGCTGTTGGGCAGCGTGACGCTTGAAATTCTTGGATTAATGCTTAATCCGTTCCACCGGACGCTTGAGCCGATGAAAATGATGCTCGCGTGAGCGACAAGCGGCAAAGAAATACGCACTGTATAGCAAGTGTTAAGAATATGGAGTAGGGAGTAGGGAGTAAGAACTCCGAACTCCTTTAACGTTATTTCGTTCGTCGTTCTTAGTTCTTCGTTCGCCGTTGGTCATATGCATTAACGCCGAACTACGAACCACGAACTACGAACCACGAACGTTGAACGCCGAACTACGAACGAACACCGAACCACGAACGTTGAACGTTGAACGAACCACGAACGAAGAACGAACGAAAAATGTCAATCTCTAGATCGATCTTAAGCGTCGTACTCATCTTTCTTATTGCGTACTCTTCTCCCGCCCAGACAGCAGCTCAAATACAGGAAGCGAAAGATAAGCTGAGCCACATGACGCCCGACCAGATCCAGGCGAAGATCCAGTCGCTCGGTCTGACGATGGACCAGGCGCAGGCGAAAGCGGCGCAGTACGGCGTGGACCTCGAAAGCTATCTCAAAATGTCTCCGGGAAGTTCTGCGGGAAACACCGCAGGCAATACAGCGCCTTCCACCACAACTCCGACGACCACGACGGTCATTGTTCCTCAGGCAGGCGCCGGTCAGCCGGCGACGACCGTCATTACCTCGCCGACATCGACACAATCACTGGGAGCTCCGACAATCCCGGTCGTTGTCGATACGACCGGAGTGGCCGCGTCGCAGCCGGCGGTCAACGTTCCGGCCGGAACGCCGCAGGACCTCATCGGTCCCGGAGGGTTGAAATATTTCGGCTATCAGGTTTTTCAGAACGTCCCCGCCGCGTTCGAGCCGGCAGCGTCGGGACCGGTCGATCCGGACTACATGATAGGGACGGCCGACGTCCTTCGCATCGATCTCTGGGGCCAGGTCGAACAGCGCAACGAACTGGAAGTGGACGACGAAGGGCGCATCTTCATCCCGACCGTCGGGCCAGTGGTCGTCTCCGGGCTCACGCTCGAGCAGGCGCAAAAAACGATCATAAAACTCATGTCGGAGTCCTATAAAGGGCTCGTCACGAATCCGCGCACCGTCTGGCTCTCGGTCACGATCGCGCGTCTTCAGCCGAAACGCGTTTTCATTATGGGTGCGGTGAGAGCTCCCGGCGGCTACGTCGTGAGCACCTACGCGACGGTCTTCAATTCGCTCTTCGGCACCGGCGGGCCGACGGTCAACGGAAGCTTGCGCGACGTCCGCCTCATCCGCAACGGCAAGGTGATCGCCCACGTCGACCTCTATAGCTATCTCACCGGCTCGGACAAAGTGAACGACGTGCGGGTGCAGAACAACGACATTATTTTCGTCCCACCACGCGGCAAGACCGTTTCCATTACGGGCGAAGTGCGCAGGCCGGCGATCTTCGAACTTCTTCCGGGCGAGCATCTCAAGAAACTATTGGACTTTGCGGGGGGCATACTCCCTACTGCGTACTTAGAAAAGATCCAGGTCGAGCACATCGTCCCGTTCAAGGACCGTACTCAAGGAGAGGGCGAACGTGAGATCAAGGACGTCAACTTCCGCGGTATCCTCAACGACGGCAAAGATTACCCGCTGGCGGACGGCGACGCGGTGACGCTCTTTCCGATCACCGAGCCCGCGCGTAATTTTGTCACTGTCGACGGCTCGGTCTACAGGCCGGGTCGGTACCAGCTGGAAAAAGTGCCGATGCTCCGCGACCTCGTGATCGCGGCGGATAGTCTCCGCCCCGAAGCGTACCTCAACCGCGCCGACATTACCCGCATGCATCCCGACAGCACGCTCGAAGTGCTCCATGTGGACCTCGGCCGTGCGATGGCGAACGCACCTTCGGACAACATCGCGCTCGACTCGCTCGACGCCGTGAAGATCTATTCGATCTGGGAGATGGCCCCGCACCGGACAGTCTCGATCCGCGGGCACGTCCTGTATCCCGGCACGTACCCGTATGCGGACAGTCTGACGCTGTACGATCTGATCTTCAAAGCGGGGGGACTGCAGGACTCGATCTTCCGTTTGCAGACCTTTTTGCCCCGCGCAGACCTTATCCGGCTCAACCCGGACGGCTACACGAAGCGGACGATACCGTTCAACCTTGGTTCCGTCCTCGACACGATCCCCGGCGCGAACCAGATTCTCCAGCCCGACGATGAAGTGGTGATCCACTCGATCGACGTGGCGGTCGTGAGGGACGACACGGTGCAGGTGAAGGGGAGAGTAAAAAATCCGGGAAAGTTTCTCCTGACGACGAACATGACGCTGCGCGACGCTATTTATCTTGCCGGCGGGTACACGGAAGACGCCGACGAGCTTGAAGCGGAGATCGCCCGCGTCGTCCCGAAAGGGATGGGGGAAGACTCGCTCGTTTATATCCGTTTTGCAAAGCTCCCCGATTTTACCGCTACGCTCGACAGGGGGCACCCGCAGTCCGAAGCGGAACGCACGGCGGAGTTCCGCCTCCAGCGGTACGATATTATCTTTGTGCGGCCGAACCCGGAATTCAAGTTACAGCAGTTGGTCGACATCAGAGGTGAAGTACATCACTCCGGCGCGTATGCGTTGAAGTATCCGACTGAGCGCTTATCGGACCTCATCGAGCGGGCGGGAGGGGTGAAGAAATCTGCATTCCTTCTCGGAGGTCAGATGATGCGGGACGGCGAACGGGTCAACGTGGATTTTGAACGAGCGTTGAAGAGGCCCGGAACGTCGTACGATATCGTTCTGCACGACGGCGACTCCGTGTATGTTCCCAAAACACCCAACGCCGTGCGCGTGCTCGGCGAGGTGAACAACCCCGGTATCCTCAGCTACATCGAAGGGGACGACATGATGGACTATATCGACAGGGCTGGAGGAGAAACGGACAGTTCGAACTACGCGCTCGTTCATTTTCCGAGCGGCAACGTAGAGAAACACGGCCTCGGCTGGTTTCATGGTAACCCGACGATCGACGACGGTTCGACGATTTTTGTGACGAAAGTACCGCCGCCCCCGCCATCGACGCCCGGAGTAGATGTGGGAACGACGATCAAAGATACTTTTGCAATTCTGGCTTCAGCGGTCACCGTTATCTATTTGGCAAGTCAGATAAAATGAGCATTCGGATGATCTAGGCCGCGCTGAAGGTCGATGCACACGCCCAAGTGACCAGATGTTGGTAATAGAAATGCAGCCTTATCGTACCAGCATTTGATCGGGCCGAATCGTAGCCCCGTTCCTTAATTCCGTACTCCTTCTGCTAATGCATTTTCAAACTTGTAAATAACGAAACGTTTATTGAGTATCGTGGAAGACCAACACCTAAATAGCGATTTCAGCGCATTTCTTGCCGGCTTGCGGCCGCATGCCGCCCTCTTATGGCAGATGAGGAAAAAATTGATCCGGATCTTAAGTATCGAGTCCGTTTTGATTGTCGCATTCATTCTTTTGGTTGCGAGGCCGTATTATGAAAGTACCGTCACAATTTTACCCGACTACGGGAACCAATCGATGTTGGGAAACCTTGCTCAACTTGCGTCTCTGGCAGGGGTTTCGGTTGGGAATGCCACGCCGACGGATGTTTATGAGGATATAATTACAAGCGAAGCAGTTCTGGAGCCGGTGATAGATTCAAAATATTTGACGGAAGAATTTAAAGACTCGGTCAACCTGATTCAATATTTCGAGATAACGCCGAGCATCTGGCTTCCTGCTCAGGAACAAAAACGCGGGATGTTTCTTGAAGTCTATGACGATTTCGTCAAACATCGTGTTACAACAGACTTAAGTACGCTTACGAAAATTCTAAATGTAACGGTCAAGATGCCCGAAGCGGAACTCAGCGCCGAAGTCGTAAATAGAATAGCAGAGTCGCTCGATAAGTATGTACGAACGCAGCGAAAATCGAATGCTATAGATCAACGAATCTATGTAGAAATGCGGATACGTCAAGTGCAAGATTCCCTTGCCCTTGCAGAGGTTTCATTAAAAAATTTCCAAGAGGAAAATAAAGTTGTCCAGCAGTCTCCCGAACTTCTGCTTGTGCAATCGCGATTGTCGCGTAACGTGGATATTCTGCAAACGGTGTATGTGCAGTTGACCCAACAACTTGAGTTATCAAAGATCGACGAAATTCGTGATGCCCCCGTGCTGAATATCGAGGAATTGGCTCAAAATCCGGTCAAGAAGGCCGGCCCGATGCGTATTCTCTATTGTTTTGTATTGATGTTTCTGATCGGTGGGTCGACGATCGTCTATTTTCTCTTTAAAAGGGAAATAAAGTCATATTGGATTCAAGTGGTGAATTTTAAGCGAGATGTTCTAACTCATTGAACGAAGCGATCTTTTCATAAACAGCCGTAGATGTGCTAGCACTTTCATTTTGAAGAACTATCGCTTTGAGTTGACCGTTGAACTATGTCTTAATCCCTTCAGAATGAATCCCCCCCCACATTTTTTTTGTCATCTTCGGTTCCCATAGGTCAGTTACCCTGTAGCCTCCTACGGGGTACTTCATTTTATTGACTGATCGATTTTCGTCCAATAAAGGGAAAATTTAATTTTTTGCAAGTCAATTTGTATCGAAGGGGCCAACCCATGTCCCTTTTCGACGATGGGGAGAAAATAACTTAAGTCGAAATACATTTGTCGTTCGCATCACGGCATGCCAACATATTTATAGAGATGTAGAATGGTGGAAGAAACTGAAAAAAGCCTGTCACGGATTACGCTGATTTACACCGCAGGTAATATTGCCTCGAAGCTTATTAGTTTCTTTCTTCTTTTTGTTATTACATTTTATCTCTCCAAAGAAGCAGTCGGAGAATATGACCTGATCCTGTCTACGATTGCCCTCCTGTCACCGCTTGTGGGGCTTCAACTTTCTGATGCAGTATTGCGATGGTTGCTCGAGGACAGCAGTCCCCTCAATGCGTCAAAGGTGTACACCAATGTATTTGGCTTAGTGGGTATTAATCTCTCAATAGTATCGATACTATATTGGGCCATCGTTCCATGGATTAACATCCCCCATAGTTTTACAATCTATCTTCTATTCATCGTGGGGATTCCTTTACAGATAATTCACAATGCAGCTCGGGCGATCGGATTGAATATCGCATACGCTCTCAGCGGTATCATTTATGCGATGGCTTCAGCAGTATTAGCATTGGCCGCTTTGGCTCTCTTGAGAATGGGAATAGAAGGAGTGCTGCTGGCAGCCTCGCTTGGGACGTCCGCTTCAATTGTGTACTTGGTTGTCAAAGTTAAACCCGTGAACTATATTAAGAGAGAATATATCGACAAGGTTTTTGCGCGTCAGCTGATAAAATATTCACTGCCACTCCTGCCAAACACGCTGAGCTGGTGGGCGATTTCAACTGCAAATCGTTATATCATTGCGGCGGTTCTGGGCGTTGCGGCAAACGGCATTTTCGCGGTTTCGTACAAGATCCCCACAATTCTTATTGTGCTTACCGGAATATTCTATTTGGCTTGGCAGGAAAGATCTATAAAGACATACAATAGAAAAGAACGGGACATCTACTATTCACAGGTTTTGAAGAAATATTTAGGCCTAGTGCTTTCGATTGTGCTACTCCTTACGGCGTTGAATAAAATCGTCTTGAAATACATTGTTGCAGCACCGTTTTATGAGGCATGGAAGTACACGCCAATACTCCTTGTTGGAGTTGTGTTCCAGGCTCTGTCCTCTTTTTACGGCATTGGCTATCTCACCAGTCGCGATACAAAAGGAGCATTTACAACCTCGGTATATGGAGGGTTAATAACAATTGTCATTAGCTTTCTACTAATACCATCCTACCAACTATTTGGAGCAGCGACCGCAGTTATGTTAGGGTATTTGACAATGTTTGTTGGAAGAATGATTCAAACGAGAAAATACTTTTCGATCGTTTTTCCATACAAATTCTTTTTGTATATGGTTTTGCTGATTGCGATTACGGCTGCTGCAGATCTAATCGACAACAATGTTATCCATTTTTTAACCATATTTATGACCATAGTAATTTCTATTTTGATAAACAAAGAATTACTTACAGGTTTTCTACCTAGAATAAAAAACCATATCATTCATCGATGATTTTAGAAATAATTAATTGCTGAAGAAAGGTTAATAATACTATGGGCTTTGTAGTAACGAAAATCAGTGTGTTAAATGCAATAAATTAAGCGAAATATCATTCTACGATCGAATAAAATATTATGTGTCACCGGTGTTGTTTTTTAGATAATTCGCATCATATCAGCTCTCAATAAATATGAATATGGTTCGCATCTTAAAACATTTTAAAAACCTGCTGGTATATTTTGTTGTGGAAATCAAGTGGTTCATTGCACTTATATATCTAAAAGTTTCCAGAGCAATAGAAAGCTCTAGTTCTTCAAAGGATATTTTGCTTTTAGCCGGAGCAGATTTAGATGGTGGTTTCGGTGATGATATTATGGTTAAAGCATTCGTTTCTCAGTATGGGAAAGATGTTAAGATTGATATATTTACACCGAAAATAATAAGACGAGAGGATTATTTGGGGGATTATCCGAATGTTGGTTATGTTGGAGGATTTAAAATCGGCAATTACTTTTACTTCATTAAAGTTATAAAGAAATATAAATGTGTCGCAGTGTTTGGCGCAGACGTATTAGATGGATACTACACTTTTCATAATTCGGCGGACAGGTTAAGGTTGCTAATATTAGCTGGAAAATTACATATTGACTGCAAATTGATTTCATTCAGCATTAATTCATCAATTTCTCCTAGGCTAATCGCATTGTTGAAAGAAGTATCAGCCTATTGTTTGCTTAACACCAGGGAATTTGATTCGTATTTACGACTAAAGGATCTCTTAGGATCTGAAGATAGAATCCAATTGACCGCAGATGTGGCTTTTTTAGCGCAAGTGGAACCTGCTCGTTATGAGTTGCGTGAATACATGAAGTATAAAAAATGGGTGACAGAGTGCAATAAAAATGGGAAAGCAATTCTCGCAATTTGCCCTAATGCAATAGTGGCAAATCAGCAAGGGTTAAATCGGCATCTAAAATTATTCGATGCAATCATTCAGACTTTATCCCCTTTCAAAGATTCTTACGCTTTCGTTTTTCTATATCATGATTTAAGATTGCGATGTGAAAATAAGAGCGATAAGGACATTAGCGAAATTCTATATAGCACTTATAAATCCAATTACGAATGTTATTTTACGCAAGATATAAAAAATGGATTCGAACTGAAATCCTTTTTAAAGGATATTGAATTTTGTATTTCTGGCAGAATGCATTTAGGGATTTCCAGCCTGACTTTTGGCAAACTTATGTTTGGAATAAGTTACCAAGATAAGTTCTCCGGTCTATATAAACATCTTGGTTTAGATGGAAACAGATGTTCAATTGATTATATGCACCCAGAAAACGCTGGCGCACTATTGAAAGAATTTATTTCAAATAGAGGGCAATTCGAGAAGGTTCTGAAAAATAACATCAATAATATTTACAGCCTGTCTAAAAAAAATATCTAAAATTAGACCCTTCATGGATCCGATAATTGCCAGAGTCTTTACAGTGTTAGCTATAGCGATGATTTTTTCCTTCTTGTACGTCAGGAAAAAAATCGTTGACGGCGTTGGCGGAATAGAAAATATTAGAGTTAATGTCCTAACCATTTACATCGTATCGTTGGTATTCCCCATAAAGTTTCCATTGATCGATTTTAACTTAAGAAAATTCCCAGCTACATATGGTGATGTCATCAGTTTAGGAGCATGGCATGTGTTAATTGTTTCTATGCTTTTCTTTGCCTCAAAGAACATAAAGGTAAGAACTGGCAACTCCTTAAAATGGTTCGCATTTTTCACGCTGATTTCAGCATTGTCATATTTTAATCCGAATAACCGTAACCCGACAGCTTCAATCGTTGGCATTTATTATGTCTGTTCATGGTTAGTTTCTTCGATCATTATTTATCGCAGGTACAATTTTGATGAATTATTGGCCGCAATTTGGAGTAGCTTTAAAATTATTATCGTCATCGAGCTTGTTTTCTCAATTTTGTTTCCGGTGCTAGGAGTCGTTGGGGCGACCTCCTTTTTCTATGGCGAGAAAGCAACAATTGCGGCCGATAGAATGGATAGAACAGGCGGTGCGAGTGCCATCGGTACATTCTTACATCCTGGACCATTAAGCGAAGTTGCGACTTTTGTTTTAATCTTTTTTGCGAGCAACTTTATTAGAGGGATTCGGAAAAGGGAATCGCTGCTATATATGAGTTTTGGCGCAGCAGTGATTGTTTTGGCACAAGCCAGAACTAGCTTTATAGTGGTTTTTTTGTCATTGACATTTATTTATATGATTTATAAGGCCACAAGCTTTGGAAAAATCATTCGATATTCAATCGGTGGCTTCATCTTAGTATCTTTTGTTGGCTATTTGTTTATTTTCCAGACAGAATATGGGCAAAAGCTTTTTCTTTCTAGAAGCTTCAGAACAAGCGAGTATGCTCGCTTAATTCATTGGTACGTAGGATGGGAAACATTCACGGAGGTTCCCCTAACAGGCACTGGAATTAACGCCCACTTGAGT
>DATJXA010000043.1:0-15568 GCA_035500675.1 Bacteroidota bacterium
GGTCGAACACTGAGGCATTGAACAAATATTTCGTTTCTTTCGTTAACGGTAAATGGATACTGACGACATCTGATTCTGAGAGCAAGTCTTTAAACGATTTCACTTCGTATTTACTGTCGAGTGATTTGTTGTCGATAAATATATCTTGAACCAATATTTTCATGCCGAACGATAGGGACCTGGCGGCAACGGCCTTCCCAATTTTTCCAAATCCAACTATGCCAAGTTTTTTATTGTATAATTCCGTCCCGAGGTGATTGAACCGGTCCCACATCCCCTCTTTCGTGGTTTTGTCAGCCGAAGGAATTTTCCGAAGCAGCGACATCATCAACCCCATCGTCAGCTCGGCTGTTGAAACTGTATTGCTGTCTGGCGTATAGCAGACAACCATGCCTTTTTGACTCGCATAGTCAACGTCGATATTGTCATACCCAACGCCTGCCCTGCCGATCACCTGGAGCGAGCTCGCGGAATCGATTATTTTTCTATCGACGATAGTTTGATTCCTGATTAATAACGCCTTCGCATTGCTCACAAGCTCGCTTAATCGTTCAGGGTTTTTCCATAATTCACTTTGACGTTCAATACGGTATCGGCCATTCAGGTCATCCAGCGCCGTCCCTGTAATGTTTTCAGGTATTAAAATATCCACGTGATCTCCTCCAGTTTCTAAAGCGAACTGCAACGTTTATTGTATACAATAATGAATACAATATTGTACAAAATTATAGTGAATGTTTGCTGCTTTGTCAAGATATTTCGTAGCCAAAATGTAAAAAAATAGGCCATAATGGATCAAATTAACTATATTTTTGAAGATAAACACTCACCTTCTTTGAACAGAAATCGGATCTCAAGATCCGCGCTTGGCTTAAAAGGCATAAATAACTCCAAGCTCCCGAAGTCGATCTTGATGGTTGCCAACGGCCATTTGCAAAGTGTGGTGTGCCTCTTTCTGTCGAACAATGCTATTTTAACAAGACTATTTTCATTGTTTCACCAAAACCGTCAGATTGAAGTCGGTACAAGTAAACACTGCTTGAGAGTTTTGAAGCATTCAAGCTAATTTGATAGGAACCCCTTGTTTGAAAGCCTTCAAAAAATGTCGCGACTTCTTGGCCAAGAATTGTACATACCTTCAATGATACAGGCCCATTAGCTGAGATCGTATAGTTGATGTTCGTAGTCAAATTAAAAGGATTCGGTTAGTTTTGTGCCAAAATAGACTTGTGCGAAACTTGAGGAGTTTCCAGAACTGATGTTGCAACATTTTCCAATCGCACAATTGCTGCTGAGGATGCTGGAACTATCAGCATGTAGCTTCGTGAATAGCTATCTATCGAATCGATTGGAGACCATACGCCTTTCCAGTTTTCAAAATTCGTGATAGCTACGCCTCCGAGCGTTGCTCCAATCGTATCGGCAACTCCGTTCGGGGATTTCAGATAAACCACCGTTGCGCTGTCGAATACCGCGTCCGTAACAATGCATACGTTTGCGTTACGTGCGCCGGGGCCAAATTCTTTATTAATGATAGTGACATAAAGGCCGTTTGCGTTGTTTGCAGCATAGGCAGTCGTGTTCAAATTATTTGGATTAGAAACTGCAATCGAATCTGCTTTTCCGTGACCTCCAAGACTAAACGCTGCGATGCCGTAACCCATCGGATAAATTCCATAACCACCCGCGGCGTCAGGATGAATCGTTCCGTTATATTTCCATTGTGTCGTATGGAAATTGACTCCTGCACAACCGTGTTCAGCCCACCAATACATATAATCCAACACAAAAAGCGCTGTCGCAAAACAATTATTTCCTCCCCATATGCCCGGTGCTGGAGTGTAATAGCTGTTCGATTCTGTCAGCCGATATGAATATCCGAGCGCATTGGCGACTCCCCCGCTTATGGCATATCGAGCGGGATAATTGCTTTTAGGCCATGTCGGCGACAACACTTCGTCGATAATATCTTGCGGATTTTTTATTTTAGAACTCCCCCCGGCATAATAATGGAAATAAATAGAAGATATTATTCCGGCGGTTTTCTCGTCACGAGCAAAATTTGTTCCCCACGTTGCCCCTCCGTTGTCGTTGTCAGGCCCTGCAAGCTTCACATCGGGTATAGAATCGACCAACGCAGCAGCAAACTCTCTCCATTTAGCCAGATACGATGCATAACCCGTTATCTCCAGATCCTTTCGCCGGTAGATATTGGGCTCATTCCCTATTGCAAAACAATCAATGTACCGACGATAATTTTTCCAAATGTATTCGGCAGCAGAAGCGTCTTTGACAGGATCGCCATTCATCAATCGCAATGAATAAGATACATGGATATTCGCGGCTTTAGCAAATCGAAAAAGAGCGTCAATATCTTCCTGCGCCGGTACGTATCCGTATTTATTTGAATCCACCGACGATCCACCTATACGAAGATGCTTAATTCCTAAATTGCCGAACAGCGTCAATAACTCCGCATTAGACGAATCAAAAAAATATCCTTTCACCCCTGCATTATTATATCGCAGGCTCAATGTTTCAAAACTCAAACCGCTAAAATCTTCCGGTATCACCGAATTCATCCCCATTGTTCTTACTGTTAACGTGACCGGCGATTGCGCTACAGTCAAAGATGAAAGGAGAAAACAACTGAGAAGTATTTTCATGGCGAACTTCAAATGGACATCTTCCATACTTTTTGATTCAACAACTTCACATCACTTATTGTGTTCGGTCGATCTTTACCAGTGCGGCAGATGCGGGAGGCACTTTTATCAAATATGCCCCCGATTCCGCGTCGTGAAGCGTCGTCCACTTTCCTTGCCATAGCACCGAGTTGCTTATCGATGCACCCCCGAGTGTGATGCCTTGTGTCGCAGATAGATTTCCGTCCGGAGGAGTCAGAAACATGACAGATGCCTCGGTCGAAAGACCGTTTGCGGCGATAGAGACATCGGCATTATGCCCATGTGCGCCATGTTCTTTATTGATGATTGTAACGTAAAGGCCGTTCGAGCACTCAACTGCGTAGGCCGTTAAGTTAATGGAATCCGGGTTTGTGATCGCCACGAATTTAATAGTTCCGTGACTGCCTAGATCGAACATTTTAATGGCATACGCTTTAGGACTGATCTGATAGTTGTCGGCCGAGTCCTTCACAATCGTATCGGTGTGAACCCACATTGTGTTGTGGAAATTCACGCCCGTGCAATCATGCGTAGCCCACCAATACATGTAATCGAGTGCCCACAACGCAGAGACAAAAGCATTGCTTGCACTGGGAACACCTCGTAAATAATCGTCCGATTCAGTCAGCCTATAAGGGAATCCAATTTTTAGGACCGGTTCCACACAGCTTGTGTATAATGCCGGGTATTTATCCATCACCCACTCTTCCGATAACATGTTGTCAATCGCCTCTTGCACAGGTATATATGGAGGCTTCGGGATCGTCCGAGGGCTAAGTCCGTCGATAAAAGGAGTGCCGCCGACATAGAAATGCTGGGTTATTATCTTAATTTTTCCAGAATTTCGTTCATCATCGGCAAATTCAGGCGCCCACACTTTTCCGCCCGGGTCTGGCCCCGCAAACTTTGCTTCCGGCACAGAATCTAAAATGGCTTTTGCAAATTTTCTCCAAAGAGAAAGATACGATGAGTAGTCGGTTATTCGAGGATCCGTTCCCGTGCCGTATGGGGGATAATGGTATCGCTTAATATCAGGCTCGTTGCCGATGGCAAAGCAATCCAAATATTGTCGATAATGGGTCCACACATATTTTGCAGTTGAAGCTGCCGTTGCGGCAGTGCCGTTGAGTAATTGCAATGTGTACATCACTTTAATGTTCGCCGCTTGTGCAAAGGCAAAGACGCTGTCGATATCAACATCGCTTGGAACAGCAGCTTTTAATCCTTCGACTGTACTCCCGCCTAACCGTAGATGATGTATTCCGCTATTTTTGAATAGTGTCACCAGTTGGACGTTGTTCGCCGACCAAAAACGGCTTGATCTCCCCCGGAGATCGGGCATTTCGCTGATCGTGCCAAAGCTCAATCCCGTAAAATCGTCTGGAATGGTTGCGCCAGAAACCTGAGTCTGCACAACTAATTTCACGGACGATTCCTCAGCGGTGCTATTCACCTTTCTGATTGCTCCGTTTTTTATTTCTGAAGAGTATGATGGTGGAGAATTTTGAGCTTCAGCTCCCCACGATGTGTCGGGTGCAGCGCCTAATTCGTACTCTATCTCCCCTCTCTTGCGAATATCGCTGAACCGTATCCAAGGCTTTTCCCATAATTTCCCGTTCACTTTCAAACTCTGGACAAACGGTCCGAATTGATCAGCCCCGTTTGCTTTGATTATCACATCGCCTCCTTTGAGGTGCAATACTTCTTTCGGGAATAACGGACTGCCGAGGACTAAGACATCGCTGCCGGGAATTTCGGGATACATTCCTAAAGCGCTCCACACATACCATGATGATAATGACCCTGCATCATCGTTACCGGGCAGCCCATTCGGCATATTTGTAAACAACTCGCTGCGAATTCGACCGACAACCTCTTGGGTGCGCCATGGTGCGCCCGTAAAATCGTACGTCCAAGGTACTCCCTCGTTCGGCTCGTTTCCCATGAAAGCCGTTTCCTCTTTCCCGCCTGAGTCAAGCTTTTTAAAAAAATGATCTAACCGCGTTATTGTCTTAGCATCGCCGCCTATTTTATCTATCAGAGATCGGAGGTTGAAATTGACCATCCAGAGGTATTGGGCAGCGGTGCCTTCCGTGCAGCCGGTCTTCGTCGATGGAGTGAAGCCTTCCAGCCATGAACCATCCTCATTCCTCGGTCTAAGGTACCCGATGGAGGAATCGAAGAGATTCTCCCAATTTTGAGCGCGGCGTTGAAAATAGTAGTGTTTGCTCGCGTCTCCCCGCGCTTGTGCAAACTGCGCTATCGCAAAATCATCATTGCAATACTCAAGCGTTTTAGAAATATCCAGAGGCAAATACCCCTTAGACATATAGTCCTCCAACCCGCCGCGGACGGCGAAGCCATCTGAAGTTATTCCCGGCTGCGTCGCTCCTTTATCCATAACGGCCAGTGCAGATTCCGCGTCAAAATTTGTGGCGCCAAAGGCATAAGTCGACGATATGATTTGACAGTCTCCGTCTCCGGTCATCCCTCCTGAGTTACGATTTACCTGCTCCCATCGGGGAAATCCTCCTCCCCCCGGATGAATATCCGCATCCTGCTGTGCATACGTCACGAGAGATTGATCGACATCGCTGCTGATCCCGGGGGCCAGCATTGCGAGTAACGGCGCATGCGAACGATGCTCATCCCATGCTGGAATGTTCTGATATTGATGATGCCCCGGAGTGACAACGTGGACTTTTCCATCCATTCCCGGGTATTGGCCGTTAACGTCGTCAAGCAGATTGGGATGAATGAAACAGTGGTACAATGCCGTGTAGAATGTCTCGCGATCTTCCTTTTTCCCTCCGCTCACTTGAATACAATTTAGTACGTCGTTCCATGTCGAATCTGCCTTTTGACGGAGAGCGGAAAAATCCCAGCCGGTATTTTCTATGCGCGCATTTGCCCGGGCATTTTCGACGCTGACATACGATATTCCGACCTTCACCAGCACCACACTATCGACCGAAGTATTGAACGCCAATATCGTTCCGCACGAATCGCCCTCCGCGGAAGAATTATTGCTGCTTTTAAGCCCGGTCCATGTGCTTACGCTTCCAAATGGATGATCAAACTGCGCGGCAAAGTAGACAGTGTATGAGCGTTTCCCGCCCCCTATTGTAGTGTTACGGTAGCCAGCAACTTCATTCCCATTAACAGAAATGGATCCATCGGCTTTGAGCAAAATAGTTGCCGTAGAATTGGCCGGAAAAGTGAAACGCGCCATACCCGTCCTGGCAGTTGCCGTCAATTCCGTTTGAATTCCGTTATCGAAAGTAACTCGATAATACCCCGGAGAGGCATTTTCATTTGAATGAGAAAAAGAGGCAGCGAAACTATTCCACGAACTCACCGGCGAGGCCATGACCCGCTGGAGTAAAGGCATAAAGCAAATATCCTTTAAGCACACGACTCCCCTACCGCTAAAATGAGTCAGACTGAAATCTATAATGGTTGAATCTTCGTACGCATATCCTCCGGCAACTTTGTAAGAGAGCGGGGTATCAGGACTCCATGCGACCATCCCGTTTGGAAAAACGGCTCCGGGAAATACACTCCCAGGATCTGCTCCCAATCCTATATGAACGAACGGGTTCGGAGCAGTTCCTATCATGGGATTGACATCTTGCGTCAGTGAAAGCGGTTGGCCGAAGACTCGACCGGTCAGTAGTACTGCGATTGCTGCAACGAAGAGGATTTTCTTCACGCTGAGTACCTTTTGTGTTTACCGTTTTGATGCATCTTCTTCAGTCGGCGGAAATGCCAGGACGACCTCTAATCCATTGTGAGTTGCGAATTCTGTCCGAGAAGTTTTGAACGGGACAAAAAATTTTGCACCCTTTGTAATGGGAAGTTGTAAATCCCCCGCGGAGATCACCCCATCCCCCTTCGTCACAATTCCGACATAGAAGGAATTTGCTCTCTTAACGAATCGTGTTTTGATGTTCAATCGATAAAGCGAAAAACACGAGGTTTGTTGTTGATCTATTAACACATACTCTTCGACTCCGTCGCCGCTCGTCATCAATCTTGGTTGAACAAAATAATCCCGTCTGACGCTATTCGTCGAGTGCATCGAGAAATCGATCATGCTCATTGCGAAGTCTATATCGCGCCCCATGAACCTTGCCTCTTCGGGCAAAACATATCCTCCTCTTTCGAACTCGAGTCTTACGACAAAATCGGTCGGCTCCATCATCTCAATCATCAATACGCCCTCGCCTATTGCGTGAGGCAAGCCACCCGGGACATAAAATACGTCTCCTGGTTTAACGCGTATTTTTTCAAAACAAGACAACAGCTGATGAATATCTTGTTTCACAATGATCTCTTTAAAAGCTTCGGCGGCAACGGGTCTTTGGAAGCCAAGGTAGATGTAGGGCGCTTCCACCCCAGTTCTTGTATCAAGGATAACATACGCTTCGGTTTTACCGGAATTGCTGTCGAGATATTGTTTTGCGAATTCAATCGTGGGATGTGCCTGAATGTGGAGCCGTACCGCCGAATCCAAAAATTTAAGAAGGAATTGTGTCTGTGGACCGTACGCGGTGTAATGTTTTATGCCCAAAAGTTCGGTTGGGTATTTTAGCATCAGAGATTTCAGCGTTTCGCGATCACCGTCGATGCCGATCGTGGATAGGCCCTCGTTAATATTTTGCTGCCGATCTGTATTGATTGCAGCGGTCGTCGAGGCGATCCAATCTTCAGGGAAGTGGCCATCCGAGGGATCCGATGAACCTTCCATCGTATCGAGAATTTTCCCGCCAATGTATGATCGCCAGACTCGGTTTGCGGGAAGCGGTATGATTGGCGGAATGGACATGTGACTTAAGAATTTCTCTCAAGACAAAGAATGAAACTCTCGCTCTCGGCGAAGCATTTTACGGATAGGACGGGGGCACATCTTTCGGGCTACTTCCCCAAACGCTGTTCGGCGTAGAGCGTAATTCGTACATCATCTCACCACCTTTTGAAATGTCCCTGAAGCGTATCCACGGTTTTGCCCACGAGCGCCCGTTGATCATCAGACTTTGGACATACGGAGAATTTGTCCCTGCGCTGTTTCCCGTGATTGTCACTGTCCCGTTTTTCAGATGGAGTGTCGCTTTCGGAAACAGCGGGCCGGCGAGAACCAAGACATCGCTGCCGGGCAATTCCGGATACATGCCCAACGCGCCAAATACATACCATGAGGACATGGTCCCCAGATCATCGTTGCCCGGGAGGCCATCGGGCTCGGCTGAATATAATTCCGTCATGACCCGGCGGACAATGTTCTGCGTCCTGTAAGGTCTTCCGAAGAAGTTGTATATCCATGGTGCTTCAATAGAGACCTCATTGCCCATGTAGGCGTATTTGGAACTGAAGCCGGCGTTGAGCTCCGTGAAAAATGTGTCGAGCCGCTGGGCGGCAACATCCTCACCCCCCATCGCATCCGCAAGACCGGCAAGATCAAACGGCACCATCCAAACGTACTGGCCTGCCGTTCCCTCCGTATACGCTTTATGATTATCGTAGGAGTCGACATCAACTTTGAAATCGGGCGCCCATGTCCCGTCGCTCCGGCGCATTTGAATATAGCCCGCCGACGGATTAAATAACTGACGCCAGTTTTCTGCGTGCTTGAGCAATAATGCGCCGTCCGACGAATCGCCGAGGGTCTTTGCAAATTGTGATAATGCAAAATCTGCCGAGGCGTACTCGAGCGTTGTCGAAACGCAACCTCTCTTCTCTCCCTCAGGAATGTATCCCAACTCCAAATAGTCGGAGAGATTATTGCGTTCGGCCATATTCGTTCGAACCGACTTTACCGTTGAATCTGTTGCCGCGCAAATCAATCCTTCAAGTGCGCTTTTCGCATCGAAGTTCGTGGCGCCGAATTCGAAGAAATCCGGAATAATCGCAGCGGAAGGGTCCCCCACCATGACCCCGCTATCTTCATTCGGAACTCCCCAGCGAGGAAAAGCTCCGCCCTGTTGATAGTCGACAAGCAGAGACTGAGCCATATCGCTCGCTTCGTCGGGAGCGACCATCGCAAGAAATTGGGATTGACAACGATATGTATCCCAGCCAGAAAAATTTGCGTACTGCCGACGTCCGCTCGAGGTCGTATGAATATTTCCATCATACCCCATATACTGCCCGTTCACGTCCGAACATACAGTCGGCGCCAAAAGAGCATGGTACATCATCGAATAAAATGTCCGAAGGTCGCCTGTTGAACCGCCGCTGACTTCTATTTTCCCTAGCCATGAATTCCATGTTTGGCGATTTGCGACCACCGACTCGTCAAAACCGTTCGATGTAAACGACGAGTCGGGGTTTTCCGATTCAAGATTTGCTTTGGCGTTAGAGATGCTCACATACGAGATCGCAACCTTAACAAGAATTGTTCTTTTTGGGAAAGTGTTAAACGTGACCCATGCTCCTGAGGTTGATCCGCTGCGTCGCGTATCCTGGTCCGAAAGTGTGCTATCGCTCCAGATTCCATGGGAAGCGAATTTCGTGTCGAATGTGGAATAAAAATAAACCGTTGTGACGTCACCATGATTACAGAAATGCCCTCCGGTAGCCGAACCGCTGATGCTGCGATTCGAGGTATCGATAGTGATCGATGAGTACGAGGTACCTCGAACGTTGCTTCCGGCGTTGACAACCATTGTCGCAGTTCGGCCTTGAGGATATGTAACACGCCCGAAGCCGGTCCTCGTCCTTGTCGTCAATTCCACTCTGATACTATCGTTAAGCGTCACGGCATAATAGCCCGGCCGAGCTGTTTCGCTGCTGTGTGAGAACGAGGAAGAAAAATCCGTTCGCTGCACGGGCGGAACTATGCGCGGATCTCCTGCCATTGGAGTGAAGAGGAAATTCTCAGCGTACGTACAGCCGGCACCGCTTAAATGATCGAGACTGAAACCATAGACGATCGAGTCGTTATAGGAATATCCGCCCTTTCGGACTCCGGGACCAGTGTCCGGGCTCCATTGGATCATCCCAAAAGGAGCCGATGCGCCAGGAAACGTGAACCCCTTTCCGCTCGTACCGCATGTCGTGACCGCATACTGCGCCGGATTTTGGCACATGACTAATCCAACAATCAAAAGCGTCATTATCATTATTTGATATGTCCGATTCCTCATGACCTTTAACCCTCTCTGCCTGCCGTTGATTTCTCTTGTTTTCATCATTGATTTCTTGACCTGAGAATCCCCGCCATGCGCGACAGTGGAATTCATTATCACTTAAGCAAAATGATCTTTTTCGTCCGGGTATAAGGCCCGGCCTCGAGTCGATAAAAATATATTCCGCTCGACAAATTGCTTGCATCAAAAACCGTCGAATATTTTCCGGGATCCTGATATTCGCTGACTAACGTGGCTATTTCCCTCCCAAGCATATCAAACACTTTCAACATTACAAAACTTCTTTTGGGCAATTGATACTCGATGTTGGTAGAAGGATTAAATGGATTCGGATAATTCTGTTCGAGACCATAGTCGGCCGGAAATTCTTCTGTTGCCGGATGTATTCCCGTTGTCTGTTGCGGAGTTGTAAAGACCCATGGTTGTGAATACGGGCCGACCTCTGTACTGTTCTCTCCGGCTGCACGCCAATAATATTTTGTATTGGCATTTAGATACGAATTGGGAGGCGGCGGAAACCTCAAGAGCGGTTTCAGAAAATCAACTAACGATAGCACCGTATCGACAATCCCTGCTGAGTCTATTTCGTTGGAAGAGAATGTACTGACCGACGATATTTGTATCCTGTATGAGTTTGCCCCCTCGATCCTATGCCATGCAACGGCTGCGTTTTGTATTTCCAGAGTGTCCCCGAAGTCAGGATAATAAAGTTGAGGCGTCATCAAAGTGTTTAAGGGATACGATGGGGGCGCATCGTCCGGATCGCTTCCCCACGTCGTGTCCGGCGTCGAACTTACCATGTAAGTCATTTCACCTCCGTTGGCAATATCGCTGAAGTGAATCCACGGCTTGGTCCAGGCCTGTCCGTTCACCATCAGACTCTGCACGTACGGCGAGCTGGCCTCCGCTCCATTTCCAGTGATCGTCACGGTCCCTTTTGGGAGATGGAGAATGGCTTTCGAAAAAAGCGGGCTGCCGAGAACTAAGACATCGGCACCGGGAAGTTCAGGATACATGCCCAACGCGCCGAATATATACCACGAAGCCATCGTTCCTAGATCATCGTTGCCGGGGCAACCCCCCGGTGTATACGAAAATAATTCAGTCATGACATTTCGTACAATTTCTTGTGTTCTGTACGGTTTCCCCAAAAAATTGTATATCCATGGCGTTTCGAGTGAAGGCTCGTTCCCCATGTACGCGTATTGAGAGCTGAACCCTCCATTTAATTGAGTGAAGAAAGCATCCAACCGCCGGGCGGCAACATCCCGGCCTCCCATTGCATCCGCAAGGCCGGCTAAATTGAACGGAACCATCCAAGTGTATTGACCAGCCGTCCCTTCAACGTATGCCTGATAATTATCGTAAGTGTCCGACGTCATGACGAGCCCGGGAGCCCATGAGCCGTCGCGCCTGCGCATTTGAATGTATCCTGACGAAGCATTGAACAAGTCGCGCCAGTTTCCGGCATGCTTGAGCATCAGAGCACTGTTCGTAGAATCGCCTAGCGCCTGCGCAAATTCGGACAACGCAAAATCTGCCGACGCATATTCCAAGGTTATCGAAACGCATCCCGGCTTACCGCCTTCGGGGATATACCCGAGGTTCAAATAATCTGAAAGGTCGTCTCGCTCATTAATATTCGTACGCGGCGATCTCACTGTGGGATCCTTTGCGGCTCGGAGCAGGCCAATCAAAGCGTCACTTGCATCAAAATTAGTAGCGCCAAAGGCATAGAAGTTTGAAACGATCGGCGCGGCCGGATCGCCCACCATAATGCCGCTATCCTCATTCGGAACTCCCCACCTCGGAAAAGCGCCCCCTTGTTGGTAATCTATGAGCAGCGACTGGGCCATATCGCTTGCCTCTTCCGGTGCAAGCATTGCGAGAAATTGGGATTCGCACCGATAGATATCCCATCCGGAATAATTTGCATAGTGTGTTCGCCCGTCCGTCGTCGTGTGAACATTTCCGTCGTACCCTATATACTGCCCGTTCACATCCGAGCATACTGTCGGCGCCAGAAGCGCGTGATACATCATAGAGTAAAATGTTTCAAGATCGTATGTCGTCCCGCCGCTCACTTCTATTTTGTTGAGCCATGAATTCCAGACGTTCATGTTCGAATCCACTGCTTCGTCGAACCCCTCCGGCGTAAAAGAGGAGTCGGCGTTTTCTGTTTCAAGGTTTGCCTTGGCATTGTTAACGCTTACGTAAGAAATCCCAACTTTCACCAGAACGGTTCTGCTGTTCGAGGTATCGAAAGTGACAAACGCTCCTGATGCTGTTCCGCTTGCTCCAATGTGACCTTTTAGAAGCGAAGCGTCATTCCATGTGCCGTAGGAAGAAAACGTGTGGTCGAAGACGGCGTAAAAATAGATTGTGGTCACGTCCGGGCCGCCGCAAAAGTGCCCTGCATCAGCCGAACCGCTGATACTGAGGTCAACGGTATCAACGGTCACGGACGAGTATGTTGTTCCACGGACATTGCTCCCGGCATTGATCACCATTGTCGGGATTCCGCTTGAGGGATAGGTAAACCGGCCGAAACCGCTTCGTGTTTTTGCCGTCAATTCTGCTTTAATGCCATTATTGAGCGTTACCCCATAGTCGCCCGGTTTCGTTACTTCATCGACATGCGTAAAAGCCAGCTGAAAATTCGTTCGATCTACCGGAGGAACTATTCCCGAAGTGCCGAGCAGCGGGGTGAAAAGAAAATCCTCGGCGTACGTACACCCTGCTCCGCTTAAATGATCGACGCTGAAGCCATAGAGTATTGCGTCGTCATATGAATAGCCTCCCTTCCGAACGCCGGGTCCGGTATCCGGACTCCATTGGATCATCCCGAACGGAGCCGATGCACCGGGAAACGTAAATCCTTTTCCGCTTGTGCCGCAGGTTGTGACGACATACTGCACGGGGTTCTGGCTCTTTAGGATACCTGCCATAAACAGGGGAAGCACTATCATTCGCGAAATTCGATTCAAAGTCAACACCGATTTCCTAAACCTCCGAGATACATTGTACGGCAACATTCTTTGTGGCTACTTCACCGCAATAGAACATCGTAATCTAATATCCTTCGAAGAAGAGCCTATCTCCATTTCATAATCGCCCGGTTCAACAACTGACGCGCCTTTTTTTTCACTGTATTGTTTTAAAGATTGAACCGGTACCGAGAACTTCACCACTATAGAGACGCCGACATCGATGGACACACGCCTGAAATCTTTCAGCGATTTTATTGGCTCCGACTGAGAGGATGCGGGCCCCTTCACATAGAGCTGAACGACTTCGTCTCCTCTCTGTTTTCCTGCATTCTGTACTTTGAAGGATAACTTGATCGTATCTTCAGAATTCACAGTTCCCTTGGTCATGCTTATATCGGTATATCTGAATGAAGTGTAGCTCAGGCCGTAACCGAAAGGATAGAGCGGCTTCCCCTCAAAGAAACGATAGGTTCGCCCCTTCATACTATACTCTGTAAAAAGGGGAAGATCTTTTATGCTTCTATAAAAAGTTATGGGGAGTCTGCCAGCAGGGTTGTATTCTCCAAACAGCACGCCTGCAACGGCGTCTCCTCCTTCTTCGCCTGGATACCAAGCGTCCATGATGGCAGGTAAATGTTCTTCTTCCCAGTTGACTGCGAGAGCGCTTCCTCCAACGAGCACCAACACAATCGGTTTGTGGGTTTTATAGAGGGCATTCAACATCTCCTCTTGCTCGGCGGGGAGGACAAGATCCGTCCGATCCCCTCCTTTGAACCCGGGCAGGTCAATTCGGTTGTTTTCCTCACTTTCCAAGAGCGCTGATATACCGGCAACCGCAATCACAACATCCGATTTTTTAGCCGCGGCAATTGCTTCTTGTAATAGTGATCTCTCCGGACGCACCTCTTCAAACTTTTGCCACCAAAATCTGATCCGTGCGGTAGTGCTGTCGCTTGCGTAGTCGATCTCAATCTTGTAGATCTTCCCTTTCTCCATTTTTACTACCCTCGACGTCGCAATGTTTTTCCCGGATTCTCTCCAATTGTCCAAAAGGAGTTTGCCATTAAAATAGAGCCTATCCTTTTGATCGGTGAAGACCCCGAGATTGTAACTGCCGGTTGCGGCAGGCGTGATCGCGCCCGTCCACCGCACTGAGAAATCGTGGAGAGGAATGTCCTTCCCGGGAGATTCTGTATCCCATCGTTGATCGATGAGCGTGTCGGTCCTTACAAGAGGCGGTTTGCCTTTTAATTGTGGGTTACTAAAATATTCCGCGTGGAGTCCACGTATTTCTGATTGTGCTGAAATTCGCGTGAACGCACTTCGGATTATTTCCGGCGTAACGATCCTCTCTTCAAGTAAATTGTACCCCGGTGCAAAGTATATTTTCGTCGTGCGCTGCACTTTATTTTTTATCCCTTGCAGAAGAGTGACTGGGTTTGAAGGCGTGCCGTGATAATTCCCGAGAAGAACGTTAACATTATCCGCATATGCGCCGATGACAGCGATCGATCTTAACCCCTTTTTGAGCGGCAGCATGTGTCCCGCATTTTTTAGCAAAACGATGCTTTCATCCGCCACTTTTTTTGCGACGCTCCTTTGCTCGGGCGTATCGTTATCGGAGATCGTCAACTTTGAGAACGGTACTTCGCTTGCCGGATCGAACATCCCGAGTTTGAACCGAGCGAGCATAAGGCGAGTAACCGCAGTGTCGATTTCCGCTTCAGTGATCAGGCCGCGCTGCACTGCTTCGTTCAGCGATGCATACCCTTCCCTGCCGCAGCTCAAGTCGCACCCCGCTTTCACTGCCAACGCTGAGGCAGCAGCCAAATCGGGTGCAAAGCGGTGTCCTCTATAAATATCTCCTATTGCGCCGCAATCCGATACGACGTACCCTTCAAACCCCCAAGCGGTCCTGAGCACGTCCGTCAAAAGAAATTTATTCGCACAATCGGGAATGCCGTCGAGAGCGCTGTACGCACCCATCACGGAAAACGCCTTGCCGTCTTTCACACATGCTTCGAATGCAGGGAAATAGGTATCATACAAATCCGTTTTGCTAACTCGGGCGTCGAAGGAGTGCCTCCCCGATTCCGGTCCGCTGTGTACGGCAAAATGCTTTGGGGTCGAAGTGACTTTAAAATATTTCTGATCGTTCCCTTGTAAACCGGTTACGAATGCGACTCCCATCCGAGAAGTCAGGTAGGGGTCTTCTCCGTATGTTTCTTGTCCTCTTCCCCACCGCGGATCGCGAAAGATGTTGATATTGGGGGAAAAAAACGTTATTCCCTGATGCCTTCCATTTTCCCCTTTGCTGACCGCATCGTTATATTTTGCCCGCGCCTCCGTGGAAATGATATCAGCTTCGGTGTGGATAAGCTGCGGATCCCACGTCGCCGCCATCCCGATCGCCTGTGGGAAGACCGTCGCAATCCCATTGTCGGCAACCCCATGAAGACATTCGTTCCACCATTTGTATACCGGGATACCGAGATGAGGAATCGCGGCGGAGTTGGTCTGCATCTGAGATATCTTTTCTTCGAGAGTCATTCTGGAAACGAGGTCGGCGGCCCGTTCCCGAAAGGTGAAACTTGTGTCGAGATAGGCGGGCAGTTGACCCGGCAAAGAGGCGGGCGCAACTTGGGCCGGCGAAGTCGAGACGAACATTCCGGCAATAATGAGCGTAACAAGAAACGAGTTCAAACTAGTTTTCAATTTTCATCCTCTTATTTCATTAGGAGCA
>DATJXA010000044.1:0-7010 GCA_035500675.1 Bacteroidota bacterium
CCGATTATTTTTAACGTATTTTCTGCGGAGAGGTTGTCGCTTGCTTTGTTGAGATACGTGATGACCGAATCGATCGGCTGGAGATGCTGTGACACCAACGTCGCAGCCTTCGGAAGAGTATCGAGGAGAATTTTTCCTGCGAACGAAATATTCTGCTTCTGCAGTTCTTCTCTCGCAAGCGTCATGAAATACATTTCCGGGTCCCAGACCGTGATCGGATCCGTTTCCGGTTTTGTTCCGAGAGGGAAACTTCCTTTCACGGTGATCGTGTTCAACCGTTCCCTAAACTTTCGGGAGACCTCTAAGCTGGATGGCGTCGTGTCGGGCGCTGTAGTCGCTTCATTGACTAGCGAGACATACTGTGTCGGCGGGTCGATAGACACGAGGACGGTGTCCCCGACCGCTTTCCCGGGTGTGACAGTAACGACAACGCAGTTGCGGTTGATCGTGAGAGGCGAATTATACGCCGCAAAACCGGACGGTTCATCATCCCACATCCACCCTGAGCCCCAGTTGATGTTATCAAAGTAGGTCGCGTCCCCTACGAGGTTGCCATCGATGACGGAGATCTTCTTTGCTTTAAGGCCCGAAATGAGGTCTGCGAGTTGAGCGGAATCGAAGTCCGGATCCCCGAATCCCTTGAAGTAAACGTTTCCGTGGAGGATGCTATCGGTGATCGTCGTGTCGCAATACAGAGACGTTGCATAAGTATAATTCGTCCCGAGAGCGGACAGCGCCGCCGCCGCGGTAAAAAGTTTCATGTTGGAAGCAGGCCGCAGCAGAGTCGCTTCATCCCGTTTATAGAGAACTTCATTATCGTCGAGGGAAACGATCTCAATACCGCACTTGGTCGATGTGAAGATGGAGTCGGCCAGGATCGTGTCGATGTTCCTCTGAAAACGCTCCAGCGGAGACTGCCCGAGAAATATCCCATTCAATTCTGAACACCCACCGATGCTCGCGAGCGCGGCCATGCACAGGATGGGGGCGAGCAGATGCTTCATGAAATTTTCACCGAAGTTTTTTCGTTAAGATTGCGGATGCAATGTAGAAAAAATCCTACCTGAGCGCAAGAAGACGGCCCGTAGGGTAGTGTCTCAGTTTGTTAATGAAGAAATGAACCGGACACTTTTCTCGGTAAGTCCATTAAAAGTCTTCACATTGAAGTGGCCAAAAGGTTCGAGTGTCCGGTTCATTTTCAAACTGAAGCATTACCAATTATTGATATTCAATCGCTATTTGTTATATTTGGAGCATGAAGAACGGTACCACAATTCTCGGGATTGAAACGTCGTGCGATGAGACATCTGCCGCTGTCTTGCGCGACGGCATGTTGCTTTCCAACATTGTGTCGTCCCAGTTTGTTCATGCACAATTTGGGGGAGTCGTTCCCGAGCTTGCCTCTCGCGCGCATCAAAAGCTGATCGTTCCGATCGTGGATGAAGCGTTGGAAAAGGCCGGAATTGCTCCTTCGGAGATTTCCGCTGTGGCGGGAGTGGTCGGGCCGGGCCTCATGGGCTCGCTGCTCGTGGGCTTGAACTTCGCAAAATCGTATGCCTACGGCCTCGGTGTTCCGTTTATCGGGGTCAATCATATGGAAGCGCATATTTATTCTAATTTTATAGACGAACCGCATCCGTCTTTTCCTTTTTTATGCCTCACCGTTTCCGGGGGACATACACAGCTTGTGTTGGTAAAAGACGATTTTGAGTTTGACCTTGTCGGAGAGACGCGCGATGATGCTGCGGGGGAAGCATTCGATAAAGTGGCGAAGATGCTCGGTCTTGGATATCCTGGCGGGCCAAAGATCGACGCGCTCGCGAAGGACGGGGATCCACGAGCTATCGATTTTCCAAGGACCTATTTAGACGATGCATCCTTCGATTTCAGTTTCAGCGGAATAAAAACTTCTGTGCTGTATTATCTGCGCGATCATCAAGATGAAGCTTTGACGCACAAACATCTCGCCGACATCTGTGCAAGCTTCCAGGCTTCGATCGTCGACGTTCTTGTCGCGAAAACGCAGCGAGCAGCAATCGAGTTCGAAGTTCATGACATTGCGATTGCAGGAGGGGTCTCTGCGAATTCTTCACTCCGGTCCGCGATGGCATTTGAGGCGTCTCGGTCCGGCCTGCAGCTTTTTGTGCCGAAGTTTGAGTACTGTACGGACAACGGTGCGATGATCGCGGCTGTCGGATACCGGAAATTTCTCCGAGGCTCATTTTCACCGCTGTCCGAGACGGCAGTGGCCGGCCTCGAACTAGGGGGTCATCGCCATCCATGAAACGCCCGTTGCCGTGAACAGAATCCGATCCGTATTTCAAAAGCTGAGTTCCGAACGGAAGAAAGCATTCATTCCGTATATTACTCCGGATTTTCCCGTGCGGGGCGCGACACTGCCGTTGATCCTCGGGCTCGAAAAGGCGGGCGCGACTCACATCGAGGTCGGCATTCCGTTCTCGGATCCCATTGCCGACGGGCCGACGATCCAACGTTCGTCCTACGTTGCGCTGAATAACGGGGCGACGATTGCAAATATTTTGCACACGGTCAAAGATGCGCGCCGGCAAACGTCTATGCCGATTCTCCTGATGGGATATGTGAATCCGATTTTGCGGTATGGCGTGGAGAGGTTCCTGAACGAAGCGCGCGAGGCGGGCGTTGACGGAACGATCGTGCCCGACCTCCTCCCCGAAGAAAGTGAAGAGTGGCGCCGACTGTCGGCACAGTACGCCATCAGCAATGTTTTTCTTGTCGCCCCCACGACATCGGAAAGCCGCATGCGGCATCTCGACGCCATCTCGAGCGATTTTTCGTATTGTGTCTCGGTGACGGGCGTGACAGGGGCTCGACAAGCTTTTGGAGATGCGAACACGTTCGAGAGTTTTCTCAAGAAAGTTAAGCGTAATACGACCAAGCCGTTTGTCGTAGGATTCGGCATTTCGAAGAGCGAACAAGTTCGCGATGTCTGCCGCTATGCCGACGGCGTCGTTGTCGGATCGGCATTGATCAAGGCGATGGAAAATGAAAAGAGCATCGATGGCGCGGAGAAAGCGGCCGCTCGTTTTTTCTCGTCGTTGGCCGAATCCTCCTGAGGCCGCGATCGTAATTCAACGGCATCGTTCACTAGAGTGATCATAGAACGGAACATGAGTGCAATAGACGTATGGCGGATCAAGATCGATGAAATCGACCGGAAGCTGGTCGAACTTCTCAATTTGCGCGCTCGGTATGCCGACGAGATCGGAAAAATAAAGGAACGCCTTGGAATGGAGGTGTATTCGCCGGAACGTGAACACGACGTCGAACGAAATGTCATCAATTCGAACAAAGGCCCTCTGTCCCACGAGGCCCTCCGTCGCTTATTCGAACGCATTATTGATGAATCGCGCAGACTTGAACGCGAGGCAATGATTGAACGTAAAAAAAATCCTCCCCAAAAGTAGCAGCTCCTACAAGATCGCCGCCATTGCCGTGGTTGGGCTGCTGCTCGTCTTTCTCGTACTGTACCGCCTGTTGTGGGAATCGAACGCCTTCGACGTTTCTCCAAAAATCGTTACGATCAGCAGAGGAGAAAACTTTTCTCAGGTCGTTCAGACTTTCTCATCGGAAGGTCTCTTATCGCATCCCTCTTTATTCAAAATGAGCGGGCGAATTTTCGGTTACGCGGGGAAAATTAAGATCGGCAAATACAGTTTCGCAAGCGGAGTTTCGAATTACGATATTTTGTACGCCATCAGTACCGGAACATCGACGGCCAACCCCGAGGTGACGATCTACGAGGGATTGCGCGGGACGCAGATCGTGAGGATCCTCAAGCGCGAGGTTGGCATCGACTCGGTGAAGCTGACGGAACTGATGAAAGATACGTCGCTCATCCATCTGCCCAACCACGGCGGTTCTTCTCTTGAAGGATTTCTCCTTCCTGACACCTATGAATTTTATTGGCAGGTGGATGAAAAGGAAATCATCAAGGATATGCTAGGACAGTTCAGAAAATTCTTTGTCGACTCCCTTCAGGAACGTGCGCGGAAAATGAATATGACGATCGACCAGGTTTTGACGATGGCGTCGATCGTTGAAGGAGAATCGGTACTTGATAAAGAAAGGCCGATCATCGCCGGACTATATTACAACCGCCTTCGCCGTGGAATGAAGCTCGAAGCCGACCCGACGATCCAGTACATCGTTCCGGATGGACCGCGCCGTCTTCTTTTTGAAGACCTCAAAATAAAATCACCGTACAATACGTATCAAAACTATGGTCTCCCTCCCGGCCCAATCAACAATCCGGGGAGAAAATCGATCCTCGCGGCGCTGTATCCTGAGAAGAATAATTATCTCTATTTCGTTGCGGACGGATCGGGGGGGCATCGCTTTGCCAGAACCTACAACGAGCACATGCGAAATGTTCGCGCCTACCGTCATTATCGTGCCCTGGAACGCACCCGCTAAGTTTTCGCTAAAGCCCCTTCAAGGCGTCTTCCCATCCGCCTGAAATAAGTTGACATTCGCAGTTCCTTTTTATATAATTGTATAAGAATCAACGACTTACACACGTCCTACTTTCTTTACTCGATGACGAAGACGACCAAATGGGTGCTTGCTGGGATTGGAACGGTATTCGTCCTCTTCGTCGTTTTTTGGGGAGCAATTCTCTTTTTTCTCTTTTCCGGCGATAACGACCAGGAGTACTCTTCGGGGAACGGCGGCACGCTTGCTATCGTCGAGCTGAAAGATGAAATCACCAACTCGGAGAATATTGTTCAGCAGTTCAAGCGATACAGGGAAAACCCGTCGGTGAAGGGGATCGTGTTTCGCATCGAATCGCCGGGAGGCGGTGTTGCGGCGAGCCAGGAAATTTATGAGGAAGTGAAGAAAACACGCGACAGCGGAAAACCGGTTGTTGTCTCGATGGGATCTGTGGCGGCAAGCGGCGGCTACTACGTAGCATGCGGTGCAAGCAAGATCATGGCTAACCCCGGCACGGTCACGGGAAGCATCGGCGTGATCTCCCAATTCATGAATTTTGACAAACTGCTTGGCAAGGTGGGAGTCGGGACGACGACCGTGAAGAGCGGCAAGTTCAAGGACACCGGCAATCCGTACAGGGAGATGACCGAAGAGGAAAAGAAATATTTTCAAGAGACGATCGACGACGTCTATCTACAATTCCTCCATGTCGTCGAAACGGAGCGCCACCTTTCCGACAACGCGGCGCGGAAGCTTGCGGACGGAAGAATATTCACGGGAAGGAAGGCGTACGCTGATGGATTGGTGGACACGCTGGGCAGCTATGAAGACGCGATCGCGCTCGCAGCTCATCTCGCGAATATTTCCGGCACGCCAAAGATCATCAAAGAGAGAAAAAAAGAGCGCTTGTCGGATTTTCTTTTTGGCAGCGTCGCGGAAAAAATCGTCGGCCTGAAAGAAGACCTCGTGAGCCGGCCGATGCTGCAGTACAAACTTACAGAACCGTAATAACACAGGAGAACGCACTTGACCAAAGCGGATATTGTGGATGTCATTGCATCGGGGACGGGCTTGACGAAGGTCGAAACGGAAGCGGTGGTTGACGGGTTTATTCAAACTGTTATTGCATCTTTGCGGGACGGCAAGAACATCGAGATACGCGGGTTCGGAAGTTTCAAAGTGAAGAAAAGAAAAGGGAGGGTCGCCCGGAATCCCCGCACCGGAGAGCAAGTGCGCGTCGACGAGCACTACGTTCCTATTTTTAAGGTCTCGAAGGACCTGAAATCGATCGTCAATGAAAACCTCAAGAAGAGTCTGGGTTGATGTTATTGTGAAGGAATTGTTGTGGGTGTAAAACCTTCTATTGTATGTGGCGCATGCGGAGCGCCGATCGCCTCCACAGATAAATTTTGCGCCAAGTGCGGTACGGCAATTGAATGGAGCGATGCTCCGGTCCTCTCAGATGATGTTCCGTCAATGCCGTCCACGATCATCTGCCCGTCCTGCGGTATTCCCAACTTGTCTACCAATGCGGTGTGCAGCGGATGCGGAACTCAGCTGGCAGTCGGGGAGACTACGGAGAAGACCGCGTCGAGAAAAAAAACTGGAGACGCCCAGCACCGCGAGATCAAGAAGCGGGTTACGGGCGCAAGGCTCGAATCATGGAAGATGCTCTCCATTGCCGGGATCGTCATCGCCGGTGTGCTTGTCGGGATAGGGATCTTTCGTAACCCGCCGAAAGAAGTAGGCTCGGCAGATCAGGCGCAGGAAGCGAACGCAAGCACGGCCGTGAGCCCGACCCTGCTGAGCGATATCGAATCGCTCCAGAAGGATGCTGACGCAAACCCGAAAAACCCGGAGACGCTGTTGCATTTAGCGAACGCCTTGCACGACGCAAAGTTTCTGCCGCGCGCGATCGCGACATACAAAAAATATCTCGAGCTGAAACCCGCCGACCCCGACGCCCGCGTCGATATGGGGATCTGTTATTACGAAAGCGGCGATTCTCCGACCGCGCTCAAAGAGATGCAGACGGCGCTCAAGTACGACCCAAAGCATCAGATGGCAATGTTCAATTTGGGAATCGTTACCTTGAATCAGGGCAATCTTGCCCTTTCAAACGAGTGGTTCAAAAAAGCTGTCGCGGTGGATCCGAACACGCAGGTGGGACAGCGCGCGCAGCAAATTCTTACACAACATTCAACGATTCAACAATAAATTTACGGAGGGCGAATGCCTAGCGGAAAAAAACGCAAACGTCATAAAATGGCTACCCATAAGAGGAAGAAACGGCTTCGTAAGATGCGTCATAAGAAGAAGATCCGTTAGCAATCGTTTCCGCCGTCTGGTAGCGGTACGTTTTGGATTCTCGATAGAAACGTGCGGGAATGACGTTGCCTGAGTGTTTGTGATGCCCGCACGCTTCTGGCGAAAATCCACATGACGGTGGAAAAAGAAATGGCAAAACACACCGCTGCCTGAAATTGCATTGCTTGATTTTTCTGTAAAAAAGTGCTACCCTAATTTTCAGAAGGTTC
>DATJXA010000045.1:0-31544 GCA_035500675.1 Bacteroidota bacterium
CGTACGGGAGCACAGCCAAGCACAATCAATCGTCGCATGGAATGACACTCCTGCAGACCAGCTCGTGAACAAGGAATTGCGATCGCATCTTGATCATGCCATCCAACGCCTGCCTCTTGATTATAGAATCGTTTTCATTCTGAGAGACCTCGAAAATCAAACGGCAGAGGAAACGGCAAAAATTCTCAACCTTTCGGTCCCGGCAGTGAAATCGCGTTTGCGGCGGGCAAGGTTTTTTTTACACGAAGAACTTAACGATTATATGACTCACTAAAATGAAACAGACCCACATTCACACGCCAAGATGTAAGACCGTCTACAAATACATCTGCGACAATCTCGATGCAGGTATGAATTCGCCGGAATGTAAAGCGATCAAAACCCATATCGACCGGTGTAAGAATTGCACGGCGTATCTTGACTCCTTGAAGAAGACTTTATTTCTCTATCGCGAATATAAGGCCCCAAAAGTTTCTGCAAGAACCCACAAAAAGTTATTTGCCGCCATTTCGCTCGCATCGGGAAAACGACCATAAGAAGACGGTTGTCGCTGAACCCTTTTCATGCCGGCTGCATCCTATTTACAAGCATAGTTGTTAACGTCTATCAAATAGGAGCTTGATATGAAAAAGAATCTTGGGTCAATCGATCGTATTGTCCGGGTTATTCTTGCCCTTGCCGTTGCAGTCCTTTATTTCGCAGACCAAATCAGCGGAATGGCTGCGATCATTTTAGGTGTCGTGGCGGTAGTATTCGTTTTTACCAGCACGGCGTCATTCTGCCCCATTTATGCCCTCTTAGGCCTCTCCTCTAAAAAGGAAGCCGCAAAACAACCATCGCATTAATCCACCAATCAACGCAAGGAGCGCGCATGACCGAACACTTAACGAAAGAGACTTTTCTCAAGAAGGTCTTCAACTACGAGACAAACAAACAATGGAAGTTCGAGGGTGAACTCCCCGCGTTGATTGATTTCTGGGCGCCGTGGTGCGGTCCCTGCCGCATGGTCGGCCCCGTGATCGACGAGCTATCAAACGAGTATGCGGGAAAAGTTGATTTCTATAAAATTAATACCGAAGACGAACAAGAGCTTGCATCGGCATTCGGCATTCAAAGCATTCCTTCATTGCTCTTTATCCCCAAAAGTGGAGCTCCAAAAATGGCGGTTGGCGCGCTTCCAAAGCCGGCTTTAAAAAAAGCAATCGATGAAGAATTGCTTTCTGCCGTCAATTGAAAATTCGTTATGCAAGGCTTCTTGAAACGCATGAGCATAATCAAAATAAAATTTACAAAAGATGGAACCCGTAAAGAAATATAAAAGATTTACATACAACACTGCGCTTCAATGGCTTCAGGCGAGGCAAGGAAAGCTCTCTTCCGACACAAAACCTTTACTCGACGTTTCGAGCCCTCCAGAATTTAAAGGGGTTGCCGGCGTGTGGACGCCCGAAGATATGTTTGTGGCATCGGCGGAAGTTTGCGCGATGTCGACATTTCTCTCTTTTGGCGGGAAAAAAAATATCCCCCTTGTGTCATACAAGAGTTCAGCTGAAGGAGTCCTCGAATTCATCGACGGTAAATACCGGTTCACGAAAATTAGGATTTCTCCTGAAATAACGGTGGGTCACGATTGGACGCGTGAGCAGGTCGAAGAAGTTGTCCGCGAAGCCCATACCAATTGTCTGATCGCGAACTCGATGACTGCAGAAATTGAGATAGCCCCGACTATTGTGTTAGTTTGACCGGTAGGGGTCGTAGGGCGTGCCTCTCGCAAGCCCGAAGGGGATGTTGGCAAACGTCACACCGAGTACGAACTTATCCCATTGCCCGAAGGCAAGGAACATTCCAGGTTCAAACCAGCCCCATTTTACAAGCCCCGGATACACGTTGATCTGCGCGTTAGGGAGACGCGGGCCCGAAAGTAAAAGAGAGGTCATGAGGGAATTGTTGCGATCGTAGAAGACGCCAACAGCTCCATCGAGCGTTGGGGTGAGAAATCGAAGTCCTTTGTACCTGTTCTCATTGATACGCTCTGCCACCTGCCCGGCGCCGATGGAAATATTGTTTTCATCGTCGTACGCATAGCTCATCCCTACAATTGCATGGATCCCCCAATACAAAAATGCAGAATACTTCGGTGAGACAAACGGAATATTATGTTTCATCACAAACTGTTCGCCTGCATTGAATAGATGCCCGTCCGTCGGGTCGATGACGGGTTGAAGCGACCAGTCATAGACGGGAAGAGTGCTGCTGAAAAAATCCTTCACGTCGTTAATGCTGAAGAGGATAAACCCTGCAGTATTATAGATGAGCATATCGGAAATACAATCCACGCTCGTTCCTTCGTACGATCCGTTCTCGATCGTCTCGTTCATAAATTGATACGCTGAGGTCGTGACGAACGACCATAGATAAGGATAACTGAATCCGTGGTAGTCGTACCATTCGGCGGTTTTCGCGTACAGCATGCCTTCGCCGAGCGTGTGGTCCGAAAAATTAGGGACAAACTGGGCCGTCTGCGAATTTAACTGCAAATTGAATAACTCTTCGTTGTCGAACCTGCCCCATCCATAATGACTGATGTTGTAAAGGGGGCTTGAGATGTTCTGCCAGACATTTCTCATACCGATGAAATATGGCTGGTCGAAGACGTCTTTGCTGTGCGCGCCGTTTCGGAGAATATCATAGCTTCCGTTGATCATCATCGTGATCGGGTTGTAGTACCCTTCGGAACCATAATCCTGATTTGGATGATAAAAATAATATTTCTGACCCTGTGCGGTCGTTGTGGAAATAAAAACCAATACCGCAACGAAACATTTTGCGGATGTCATATTTATTTGTGTGAGATTATTTCAACTCGATCCCCTTTGTGGAGAGTGCCGTTTGTTTCCGGGATGACGTTTTGTCCAAAATATACTTCATTATCAAAGGTTCGGTATGTCGAAAGCGTTGCAAGCGGCTCCTTGCCCGCAATGCCCGTCGCTTGATCGACCGTCGTCGTCACACAGCGAGCGCAGGGCTTGACGACGTTGAGAATTACCTCTCCGATTCTGATCTTTCTCCACCGGTCTTCCTCGAACGCCTCACAGCCGTCGACAACAATGCTCGGTCTGAATCGGTTCATCGGCACCGGGGTGGATAAGCGCATGTTGAGGTCGTCCACCGACGCTTTGGACATCAGCATAAGGGGATACCCGTCGGCAAAGCTGACGATATCCGACGTTGTTCCATAGCGAGGGTTGACTTGACGGAGAGAGGTGTCCGGCATGAAGACAACCCTGCATTGAACCTGAAGAAACTCACAAAACCATTTTTGCACTTCGTCTCCGGCTGGAACGGCCTGAACCGTATCATCCCATATCCGAACCGGAACTTCGCCGTGTTCAGTGTGCGTAAACGGAATAGCAAGGCTTCTCATTCCCGGGCCGCTCACGAGAAGAGATGTGTTGTGTAAAGAGGTTGAGATTAAAGCTAACCGGGGGGCGGTGCGTTGAGAAATGAATTTGCCCGACTCATCCACGACCATCCATCGTCTATCGTGCTCGAGACCTCTTTGTTCAACCCGCGCAGATTGAAGCGCAATGCCCTTCGTGGATTTGATCGGATAAATGTTTATTTCGCTGAGGACCACAAAACCCTGCTTTGTGACAATCGCCTTCACTTAAAAAGATGATGCCAGTGTACAGAAAATTTCTCTCTCTATCAAGGAGACGAAAGGAAACGCCTTCTTTGCTCTTGCGTCGGAATAACGCATTGATCGTATTTTCCAAACCATCTGTAACGATGAGAAGCGACAAAATCGTAAACGAAATCTGAAATCGGCGCCGGAATGACTCTCAGCCCCGAAAGCTGTTTCCATCCACCACGAAAGTGCTTCATTGTTCTGAAGACGGCTGCCGACTTAGTGTAATGCTCATCCCCTTCCACAAGAACAATAAACGAAAGTCCTGTACCCGAGAGCCCAAATTTTTTTAAAAGAGGTTGAGCCGCGTCGGATTGAAGCGCCGCAAAGCGGACGACTCCGTCTTTGTCGTGTTTGATAACAAACTGCACAAACCTATCGCAGAGTCCACACACACCGTCGAAAAGGACAATCGGATGCTCGGCATTCTGCGTCATGGGAGACTCAGCAATAATTTTCTTCTCACCGGATTTTTTTCCGATTCCTCGGGGATCACCGAACAAATATCCTCGTATAACCGCATCGATGACGCCTGCCGAAAGCGCGGGTCGTTTTCTTTAAGGAGATGAAGTAATGCCATGCCGCGACGATGCACCTCAACGCTGTCCTGCGCCCACAACACCTGCGTAAAGAGTCCTATCATCCGGGAGGGGTGAAAAACTGTTTGCAGCGCTCGATCTTCATACGGGACGATCTCCGAACGCGTACCGTCGGGGTTATCAAGAATGACGCTGAGCGATTGCAGATATTTTTCTTCGACGCCGGCAAATGTCGGGTAGACCGCAAACGGCCATGAGTCGACGAGCGTGATGCCGCAAAGAACGTTGATAACGAGCAGCATTCCGCCGATAATGATCACTGGTTTAGATTTTCGATTGACAATTTGCAATTGACGATCGGCAATTTCCTGATGGCTGCCGAAAATTCCAAATCGAAAATTGGCATTCGGCAATCGACGAAAGAGCAGCACAAAATCCACAAAAGCCACATAACAGACGGCAAGCGACCAGAAATTGATGTGCGCAAAAAGATAGATGGCGAGATGAAAAAGTAATCCGCCGACCGCCGCTGCCTTCCTTGTGGATGGGAAAAAAACAAAAAAGATGAATGTCAGCTCAAAAAACATCACACCCAACCCTGCTGCGGTACAGAGCAGTGGATGCTGGTCGATCCTGAATAACGGCATCCATCCCAGCCTGAACCACTGAGCGTATAACATATCTTTCATCGTATCCGTCGTCGCCCAACCGATTCCGCCGATGATAAATTTCCATGCGCCCGCAAAAAAATAAATGATGCCTAAGAGCAACATCACGAAGCGCAACGGGATTGCATACAGCGAAGACGGTTGTAAAGGCGCTACATTTTTATTCTTGCGGGCGCCAAGAAGCGAATCCAAGGACAACGCATCTCCGCAAGGGGCCGCTGCAAGTATTGCCAGAAACCAAAGAAGGTGATGGTAGTGATCAATTTTTCCGAAAAATTGGGGCACACCGAGAACATACAACCCTAGAACTGCTGCGACTCCCGCTGATGTACGTGAAAAAAAACCGACAAGCCCGCTCACGCATGCAAGAATAAAAATGCACGAGAGAGCCAATGCCCACGCAGGGTTGATAGGAACGATAGTGAGCAGCCATCCCAGCCCGAACGGCGCCACGCGAAGCGCCGAAGGAAAACCGCTGAACTGTATCACTTGTGGAATATCACAATAGAAAAGAACGGCGCTGAAAAGTACGACCCGAAATATGGCAAGATTAATCGGATGGGAAACTTCGGAGAAAAAATTTTTAATCGTCGATGTCCCATATCTGAGCGCAACAAGAAATAAAATTTGGACGACGATGATAAGACCGAACAGGCGGGGTAGAACCGGTCTTCCGTTACGGAGGAAATATTCCAACGTTCTGTGTTCAGGGTCGATGCTTCGGTGAATGCTGACGTATTTGTTCACGTATGGCAGCGACCGTCCGTTGAAGGCTGCCTCAATGACGCGGTCTCCCGACATCGACCACCAGATCCATCCACCTATCGATGCCGCAATAATGATAAGCGAGAACAGTACAAGAAACCTTCGCATTGCTGGGGTTAAGATTGAGGTTTGAGGAAATGCATCAGACAATATAGCGAGAACATTTCATTTTCCATAAACAAAAAACCCTGCAGGAGCAGGGTGTTTAGCGCGCGAAAAAATCCGTCGTCATTTTTTTGACATTACATACTCATTAATTGCTGCGGCTGCTTTTTTTCCGGCCCCCATCGCTTTGATCACAGTCGCCGCTCCGATGACGATGTCGCCGCCGGCCCAAACTCCTTCGCGTGATGTTTTTCCAGTCTCGTCGGCGACGATGTTGCCATGTTTGTTCGTCGTCAACCCGGGAGTCGTTTTATTGATAAGAGGGTTGGAACCGTTCCCCGTCGCAACGATGGCTGCTTCGACCTCCAGTGTAAACTCGCTTCCCGGAATCGGAACCGGTTTACGCCGACCCGATGCGTCCGGCTCGCCGAGCTCCATTTTTTGACACTCCATGCCTGTAAGCCATCCCTTCTCGCCGATGAATCGAGTCGGATTTGTAAGAAGAAGGAATTCGACCCCTTCTTGTTTTCCGTGATGGATCTCTTCCTTCCTCGCGGGCATTTCAACATCCGAGCGACGATACACGATGTACACTTTCTCTGTCCAAGGCAATCGTCGCGCGGTGCGTGCTGCGTCCATTGCGGTGTTTCCCCCTCCGACGACGACGACGTGCTTCGCCATCGGCACCGGGGTATCTGCACGATTCGGAAATTCGAATCCCTTCATGAGGTTGACGCGCGTGAGAAATTCGTTCGCCGAATAGACGCCGTTCAAATTTTCGCCCGGAATTCCCAGAAAATACGGGAGCCCCGCGCCTGTACCGATAAAGATCGCGTCGAAACGGTCTTCTGTCATCAACTCGTCGATCGTCCGCGTCATCCCCACGACAAAATCGCATTCGATTTCAACGCCCAGTTTTTCGAGATACTCAACTTCCGCTTCCACGATCTGTTTTGGCAGACGAAACTCGGGGATGCCGTACACCAACACTCCTCCGGGTTTATGAAGAGCCTCAAAAATCGTGACCGAGTGGCCGAGCTTTGCCAGATCGCCCGCACACGTGAGCCCGGCAGGCCCCGCCCCGATGACGGCAATTTTTTTTCCCGTGCGCTCTGGGAGTTGCGGAACGGAAATTTTTCCGGATGCCCGCTCCCAGTCCGCAACGAACCGCTCCAGCCTGCCGATGGCGACCGGCTCAACCCGCGCGCCGATCGTGCACACCGACTCGCATTGCTCTTCCTGCGGACATACCCTGCCGCACACCGCCGGAAGGGCATTGGTCTCCTTGAGCGTTTTTGCGGCAAGCTCAAAATTTCCCATTGCCACGTGAAAAATAAACTGAGGGATCTTCACATTGACCGGGCAGCCCTCCATGCATCGCGGGTTCTTGCATTGGATGCATCGCTCCGCTTCCTCCATCGCAAGGTCCGCCGTGTAACCAAGCGGCACTTCAAAAAAATTTTTCGCCCGCTCCAACGGATCCTGTTCCGGCATCGGGTGCCGCGGAATTTTCATCCGTTCTTTATTCGTCAACTTCCTTTGTTCGGCAGTGGCCTCATTCATAATTCTCAATTCATAATTAGTAATTGCTCTTTTACCATGCCGCTGTTTCTCTTTGCTCTTCCGTCTGACATACTTTTTCAAAAATCTCCATGGAGATCTTTTCTTGGGGTGAATACATTTTCTGCCGCGCCATGAGAAGCTCAAAATCGACCGCGTGTCCGTCGAATTCGGGGCCGTCCACGCAAGCGAATTGCATCTTGTCGTTCACCACTACGCGGCAGGCGCCGCACATTCCCGTTCCATCCATCATGATCGGGTTAAGGCTGACAAGCGTTTGGACGCCGTGCGGCTTTGTGAGGTCGCAAACAGCTCTCATCATGATAACGGGACCGATGGCCAACACGACGTCCATCGGCTCGTTCTTTTCGAGCATTGATTTCAAGATCGTTGTAACAAACCCCTTGGTTCCGTAACTGCCGTCGTCGGTTGCAACGCGAACTTCGTCCGAGATCGCTCTCATTTCGTCTTCCATGATGAGCAGTTCTTTGGAGCGCGCGCCGATGATGGAAATTGTTCTATTCCCGATGAGTTTGTGAGCGCGAACGATAGGATGGATCGCTGCGATGCCGAACCCGCCGCCGACTGCGATGAATGTTTTTCCTTTTTCAACTCGGCTTGGAACCCCGAATGGGCCGACAACGTCCATGAGCGCGTCTCCGGGTTTCATCATGCTCATCATCGTCGTCGTCTTGCCGATAGCTTGAACGTAAAGCGTGATCGTGCCTTCTTCCTTATTCCAATCGGCAAGCGTAATGGGTATTCTTTCTCCCTCTTCGCGCAAGCGCAGAATGACGAATTGGCCCTCCTTGGCTTTCCGGGCAATATTCGGCGCCTTGATCACGTATCGGAACACCTTGGCGGCGAGATCATTTTTTTGTATGATGGGGAACACGTTTGTACCGATTAATGGGAGATCGCTCTCAATACCCTTATTGTTCCAACTTATGTGCCACGAGTCCGTCGTGCAAATTGCGCATCTATGAAAGGTGGAGTCTCCAGAATTAGGAATGTGCCAAGGAGGGTTTTCAGAAATAGGAATGGTTGATGAGAATCGGTGGGGGCAGTAAGATGCTGCCGTGGATCGAGGCCAAAAAATTCGGGGGAGCAAGGGGCGGGAATTAAAACGGGACCTTTTTCTTATACCATTCCTTCGTCACATCCATCCATAAAAACAATCCACGCCATTCGCCAAACTGCGCATAATGCTTTTCGATCGTGGAGTCTTTTACCCTTCTTCCTTTTTTGAACGCCCGATAGAATTCTCCGCGGCTCGATGAATCCAGTCCAAGATAATCGTAGCGTCCAAGAAGTTTCAGGATATTTCCGGCGGCGTACGGGCCCACTCCTTTGATCGCGCGAACTTCGTCAAACAATTCCTCTGTTGGAATTTTTGTCTGGCGCCATTGTTCGATGTCGAGCTTTCCTTCTGCAATGCGTCTCGAAAGTTCAAGTAAGTACGGAGCGCGGTACCCGCACCGGATTTCTTTTCGAAGAAAGGATTCAGAGCAACGTGCGATCTTTTCGGGAGAGGGAAATGATCTGATGTTTCCGCTAACAGTCGTTCCGAGCTTTGACACCAGAGCCTCGGCCATGATTTCGGTCAACGCCCAGCTGCAATTGGTGGTACAAATCATTTTTACAACGTCCTCGAACACCGTCGGGCACCGCAGCAACCTGCCGGCTCCTCGGTTCACAACCCATCGATGGTGAGGATGCCGCTTTGCTTCGGCGTAAAAAACGTCGAACGATTCATCGAGCCGCATCATCGACCGAATCTGGCTTGAGAGGCCGGCAACCTTTGACGATGACATGATAGCGCTTCCTTCTGCGTGGACGATTATTTTTTTCTTTCCCTCGACGAGGTCTAGGGCTGTGTATTTGTTATGGCCGTCGGGGAGAACAACACGAAGGCTCCGGTTGTTCGGGTCAACAAAAAAAGGAGGAAGCGCGCACCATCCATGACTATAGACTGTCGACCAAAAATTAAAGTTTGAAGGAGTATAGATCGAAAATTTCATCGGAGGAACTTCCGCTTTGATTTAATTTTTTATTTTTGCATTTTTCGTCAGTTCATCGAGGATGCATAATGAATCAACGCTGGATAGCTTTTCTCCGAATTGTCGTCGGATTGTTTTTTCTTGCGCAAGGTTTAAACAAGGTCGATTGGTACGCCTCATCGGAATTTCTCAGAACGAGCCTTGACCGGTTTGCCGAGAATGCGCCGTCCCTCTCGGCATGGTATCAAAACCACGTCGCCTACCCCGGCATCGAAGCGTGGGCCAGAATGATCCCCACCGGAGAAATGCTTATCGGTGTTGCGTTGATTCTCGGCTTACTCACGCGTCCGGCATTGATCGCCGCCATGGCACTCGTGTTGAACTTTCATCTCACCAGCGGGACCCTCTTTTCCAGAAGCTTCATCTACAATCCTTACGCACTCCTTCTCCTCTCCAACCTTCTTTTTCTCCTTGTGTCTAAAGCGGGAAGCGTTTTTGCGCTGGACGTCTCCGCGAGAAAGAAATCGCGCGCAAAGACCTCGTAACCAGCCTATCTCGTCAAAGCGCCGTTAAAAAAGTGGGTGACGGCATCAGTATTCCTTGTACCAAAAATCTTCTGAGGAAACAAATTTCTCTGAAAGGTATTTGAGCGCGTCGGTCAGTGCGATGCTATACAATGCCGGGCGTCGTTTGGCCAGCGTTACACTCAGCCGGTAGAGCGCGACTGCCTCGTCTCGTTTTCCTTCCATCTCTAGCACATTGCCAAGGCGCACGAGGCTCAGTACGGAATAGAGCTGTGCCGGTTCGCTTGCATCGAGGACAGACGCCCGTCGAAAATATTCTTCGGCTTTCTGGAGATCACCCTTGATCACTGCCGATTTTCCCAGAGAAAAAAGGGCGATGTTGCCCCAACCCGTCAGATTGTTCGGGTCGAGTTGGAGGAAGGTCGTCGCTTCGCGTTCAGAGTTCGCGAGGTCGTGGTCGATCACCCTGAAGCTGATGGAACTCCGTGCATGCGCCAACAGACGCAATCGCGGCACCCATCGAAGGAGAGAATAATCGGGGTCGATCTCGTTGCGAGTCGGCAGAAAGGGGAGGATGAACTCAAATTCTTGCTCCTGCCGTTCGACAAATACTCTCTTCGTGACGGAGCGAACATCGTTAGAAAGAACAATATCGACAGGCGTTATGAAAAGATCCCCGCGCTGGCTGACTGTGGCGCGGACCGAATAATTACCCCTGTTGGTCAACGTCACTTTCGTTGAGAGAATTAATTCGGGGAAACCCGTTTGGTTGACCCACTCGCTGAAGAACCAGCCGAGCGGTGAGCCGTACGCGTCCTCGCATATCTGTTGAAAGGCCCCGGCTGTAACCGGCGACTCCGCAAAGTCCTTATAGAGCGCTCTCACGACATCGTTCATCGCATTTTCGCCGATGACGTATTCCAGCATGAGGAAAATGTAAGCGCCTTTACCGTTGTAGAGGGCTCGCTCATTTTTTGCAACCGGATGTTCCTGACGCAGGGATTGAGTGGGATAAAAATCGAGCGTTTTTGACAAAACGCCTAACCGTATTTCGCGTTGTGCCTCCGGATCATTTTGAGTTTTATGAAGGAAATATTTTACCGCCAGGTACCGGAACCACCCCGCGTCGAACCAATGGGTTGAATCATTCACCGCGATTCCGAACATTCTTGCAACATCGTGGACCCATCTGCTTCTTTCGCTCGATAGTAAAACGGTCGTATCGTTCACAGTATACGCGTAGGAATTTCGAGCGATAATTGTACCCTGCGTGACAAGCCAGTCCGCCTGGTCGCTCTCCGCGCCGACCACGGCCATGCGGACGTTCGTGAACTCTTGGTGCCGGTGAGTGAACGCCTTATAGAAGGAATACGCATCGTCAAGCTGAAGGGCAACGGCGGCGGCAAGATCCGGAGCGAATCGGTTGGGGTTATAGTAGAGCGAAACGCGAACAGTTGTATCCGCTCCCTCAAAAACTTTTTCCTCAAGATCCATCGAGGCACAGAGTAAAAAGCATGATGCCAACGGGACTGCGCGCCGTTGAGTGAATGTCCAGGTTGTTGCCGACTCGGCACGATGAGACGAGTCGGCCTCTATGTTTGAGAGAACGGTGAACTCCGAAGGGAGCGTCGCTTCGAGGACGACCGGAGCCGACTGGTCATGGATGGGATCTGTGGAGGCGGATAGGACGGGCCACCACCGGGTGCTATCTGTCGACGCGAGAAGAAGTTCTCTTTCACCGATGAATGAAGGGAGAGAAGAAAGCGTATCGAACGCTTCCTCGTAAGAGATTTTTACCGCAATTGAATCCCCCTGCTTGAGGGAATCGTTGAGAGGAATGGTAAACTCTTTTATATTTTTTTCTTGCTCGGCTGTGTCTGCAGCAACTTTGATCTTTTCATCGGCGGCGTCGCGGATTGTGTTTATCGTCATGCGCGGGTCCATCGAAAAGCGGATATTTTGGACCGAATCCCTCAAGAGGTGAAGGTGAACGATCGCCTCGCCTTTCAGCGCATGTTCTCCGTTATTGACGGTCACGCGCAGTACGTACTCATCGATGGCTGCAGAAGCGCGGGAGGAGTCTTCTTGGGCAAACAGTGCATGCGTTGCGGCAAAAAATCCGGCGAGAAGAAAATATCCAATGCGAATGTTCATGTGCGCGGCGGGAAAAACACGGGTCGACGACCCATGGCAAAAAGATTATAGCTCAAAAGGATGGTCTACATCCATCTCCAACTTTAACGCCTTGTTTGCGTAAATTATTTTCAGACTCCCCTCGGGTATGTGGATCGCCCATTCTCCTTTTTCATCCTTTACAACGCTTCCGAAAAGTTTTCGCAGGCGGCGTTGAGTGAAATTCTCCCAAAACACCCAGCCAAAGAAGGCTTCACCTTCTTCGAGATAAAACGCGGGGACCCGCTCCCCGTATTCGCACGGGACGTCGGCAACCGTTGTCGGAAGGTAGTTCTTCTTGTCCATCTCGTCGATAAACACATTCGAGACATCGATGCCCGCGAACATAAGGTCGTGCTTCGATCGCTTGACATTCTTGCCGTCGATAATCTCCCTGAACGTATCGCGTAATCGCTTATCGAGTTGACTTCGGACGTTTGCCGTACTCATATATACTCCAGCAATTCCTCAGCGTTTCCAAGTTCAGTGGAGAAAATATAACACACCGTCACGCGAGAAGCAAAAGCGGTCGGAGCGATCTTGTGCTGCTACAGTTTGGATGCCATCAAAAATCTGCGGGCACGACGACTCCCTTAGATCGTCATTCCCGAACGCTTTTGTCGGGAATCCACTCCCCTTTGCCTCCGAGGTATTCAACCTGTAACGGTATCAACGATCTCTGTTCGTTGACATTATCCGACGGGTTGGATATATTGTCGGAGTTGTCGCGTGAAAAGAAAATTTTTCTAAAGAATGATTATGCCTGCGGTAGCACAAGACCGGGAAGCTCAAAAAAAAATTATCAGCGAGTATTTGAAAGCTGCGGATAAGTTTATCAAGTCCGCCGAGTTTCCCAAGGCTCTCGACGAGGTCAACAAGGCGCTGGGCGTCGAGCCGAATAATATGTACGCGCTCGCGTACAATGAGCGGATCAAGGTTGCTCTCGAAGCCGCGCGAAAAAAGGAAGAGGAGGAGCGTCTCAAAAAACAGGCAGAAGAACAAAAGAAGATTTCTTCCCCGCCTCAGAAACCGGCCGATCCTCCCCGCGCCGCAAACGCACCCGATGCGAAGCCTCAAGCGACGCAGGCGCCTCCTTCGCAACCCGTCCAGATCCCCGGCGACGACATGATTGCGAAGATCAAGAAAGAATCGCTCGATGCCGCGGAAAAAAAGGCGGATAGCCGGATCGACCTTCTGAAACAGGAGTTCGACAGCGCACAGAAGAAATTCCAGGAGGACCTTACGCAGCTCAGCGCCGCAAAAGAGGATGCAGAAAAAAAGCTTGCTTCGATGCAATCCCAGGCCGGAGGCGCCGGCGTCAGTTTGCCGAGCGCCGATCGCCTTTCTCTCCTGACGAAGCTCTTTCAAAAGGCGTGGGAAGATGGATCGGTTTCACCCGATGAACGGACGATGCTGACGGTTGTAAAAAATGAGTTAGGCATTTCCGAGTCAGACTTTGCAAAGGTCGAAAGCGAGTGCGGCTCTTCGTCATACATCGCCCATCTTCGCGAAGTGTGGAAAGACGGACTCGTAACGCCCGAAGAAGCGGAGAAACTCGAGGCCCTTCGCGTCTCTCTTAATATTTCCGCTGAAGAACATTTCAAACTCGAGGCGCAAGTCCGCAAGGAAATGCAGCCAAAGAAATAATTTTTTCCCGCCTTTCATCCCGCTTTTTGCTCCACCTTAAAAATTTTCCGCCTAAGAATAACCTTCCTGTAAAAAAAAGCTATCCCCCAAATACAATTGAGGACGACGAGCGTAAAGAAAAGATAGAGGTCGAGGCGGTGGAGAAAAAGGCATATCGTTAAGAAAACAAACTCGGTCCCGAACCCGAGAAAGCCCCCCAATCGCAAACCGATCGCGTCGGCGTACCATGCGTTCAATTTATCCGACGATGCAGCCCCTGTTTCTCCGCGGCTCCATTCATCGAGCCGCACCATAAGACGATCCTGCCAACCATAGAGAAAAAGAAATGTCTTCTGCAAACGCAGGGTTGTTTTGTCCTGATAAAAATCTTCGGGTTGAATTTCTTCCGTCACCCGATTTGTTTCGTATGTGCTGCGGGTATGAAGATACGAAGTCTGATAAAAGACGTGATAGGATACCCGCAGCGTCGTTCCCCAAAAACCAAAAAAGAGAACGAAGAAAGAAAATCCGAGACCATCCCCCTCATGCATCAAAACCGCAAAGCTCCCGCTAAAAAGAAGTGCGCTGACAAAATAATCTCCAATGGAATCGAGAAACCTGCCGCGGCGGCTGTAGAGCTGCTTCGCACGCGCCAACTGGCCATCCGCTGAATCGAGAAGATCCTTCAGGTAAAAACAAACAGCCGCTGCCGCAAAATCCGGCTGGCTGACGGCGAGAAAAATGGCGCCGACAACACCGAAGAGGACCGCGGCTATAGTGAGTTGGTTGGGCGTAATGGGGTAGGCGTACACGGCCTTTGCGATGAGCCCTGCAAGAGGCCGCTGGAGGTACACATTGACAAGTTCGTCGGAGAGATTCGATTTAACCGAATCGTCGTATGTATAGCCCTGTGACGGTGAAGGCATGCTATGGAAAGAGCGCTTCTGCCGCACGCAGATCTTCAACGGTATCGATCTCGATGCAGCGATGAGAGCCGACGTCAACGGGATACATCGCAGTTCCGTTGTCGATCATCTCTTGAAACGAGGCCTCATAATATTCACCGACATTATTTTCAGTTCGCACCCTTTTTTCCAGCGTTTGAAAGAGAACGATCGCGTCTCCGCTCGAAAATTTTTCGATGCCGATCGATTCACCGTACGCTGCAGCGGCGGGAATATGTTTTCCTATCCGGGCAAGGCTCCCGTTCGGCTTCAATTCCACTTTGATCTCTTCCTCTCCGAACGTCCCCGTCGTTCGAACCGCAACGCTGCTGCCGAACGGCGATTTGATCATAAGGGGAATAAGCTCGTCGTCAAATACGATGTCGCTGTCGAGGAGAAGGAGCTCGTGGCCTTCGGTCTCTTCTCTCGCAAGAAGAAGCGAGAACGCGTTGTTCGTCTTTTCAAAATCATTGTTGACGACGAACGTGAAATTGAGCGACGGAAAATTCCGCTTCAGAAGGTTCTTGATCATCCAATCCTGAAAGCCGACGACAAGAGTGAAATCGATAATGCCCGCATGAAACACCGCGCGGATCGTTCTTTCCAGAATAGATCTGTCGCCGACGTGAAGCAGGCATTTCGGGGTCGAATCTGTGAGCGGGCGAAGCCGAGACGCGGTGCCGGCGGCAAGAATCACACAGTGCATAGGGTCAGCGCGGCTCGGAAATTAATGCTCTCTCGTTGACAAAATATTCCTGCAGCTTTGTCAACAGCAGCGTATTTTGCTCGTGCCTTCCGATCGTGATCCGCGCATGGCCGGGAAATTCTTTTTCCGAAAAGAATTTAATGACGATGCCCGCATCCGTCAGATGTTTCCTTAGCGAATCGCGATCTTCATGGGGAAGTTTTACCAGAATGAAATTCGCTTCTGAACGATACGCTGCGCACCCGTCGACGCCGTCAAAAAATTCATAATACCGGTTCCTTTCATTCGCCGTGACGGCGGCAATATCTTTATAGTACGCGCGATCGTCGAACGCGGCGAGCGCGATCCGCTCCGACAACTGATTGTAACCGAGGTACCGGGCGCTGAAGGTGACGAGCTTCCCATAGCTCGCTCCGACAAATGCATAGCCGATCCTTGTCCCCGCGAGCGCATACAGCTTGGAAAACGTTCTCAAGACGGCGAGATGAGGATATTTCTGCGTGAGCCGCGGTATCGTCGCCGACGGCAGATCATTGAACCCGAAATACGCTTCGTCGAGCACGAAACGCGTGTCGCCGCACCGGCTCAAAAGATATTCAATCTCTTCGATCGATAATGCGTTTCCGGTCGGATTGTTCGGCGACGCAAAGAGAAGAAGCCGCGGCTTCACCGCCCGGACGAGCGAAACGATCTCCTCGATGTTGTACGAGAAGCGCAATTCGCCTGAGTACATCGGGTACTCGATGACGTTCCCGTCAACTTCGTTCGCGACGGATTTATAGTACCACCACGAATGCTGGGGGATCATCATCGCTTGTCCCTCTGAAAGGTAGCAGTGGACAATTTGTTTCAGCATGTCTTCGCTTCCGTAACTGAGCAGCACGTTGGATTCCGGAAGATCGTATTCGCGAGCGAGTCTTTCCGAGAGAATGCTTTTTACGCCGCGCGCATAATCGCGGGAATAATTGCTCAGTTCTTCCATCGATGCGCGGCGGAGAACGTCGTAACATTCGGGCGCCGGCCCGAACTGGCTTTCATTGCGGTCAAGATAGATTGTCGTATGATTGTTCGATGTCGTTTGCATATTCACCTCCGTATTCAACAGAAAATTAGCGGATGGCGTTGAACAAAGCAAGGATTTTATTCCTTCTTCGCAGGCGCGCCAGCGTTTCCGCCTTCCATTGCCTGTTTCTCGACGAATTCCACGATAAGCATGGCATCGCGTATCGGGTCGGCGCTGGGAGACGTAAAATCCGGAGAAAGCCGTGCTTCTAATCTCGTCGCTGCGTTGCGCACTTTGTCGGGAATCTTTGGTGACTGGATGAATGCGCGAATGGCCGCAAGGTAGTCGGCTGATACCGGCGCCTTTTCAATTTCATTGAGATGAAACAAAGCAATACCAGCAATGCGGCGAGCCGCCGTCCGGATTCGTCCGGGGTTTTGCGATTCGCGCACGCGAGACAACTCAGCGTCTATTTGACGAAGCCAGTCGATCATCGTTCGTTATCAAAGAGTATGCGACCAACGGCGCAATCTCTGCAGCGGTTTTGTGTGCAATATCGTTCGTACAGTTCAAGGATTCCTTGTTGTTGAAGCGCAGAGTGAACGGCAATTTTCCCTTCGAGCAGCTGGCTCTCGACTTTTCGGGTAATCCCGTTCTCATCAAGGAGCGGGATTTCCGTTGCAATGTCGATCGCCCGTTCATGCAATTCTTTCATTTCAAAAACCGCCGCGTAGAGACTGCAGAGCGGAAGAATTGTATTGATCATAATATCATACAGTCGCCGTAACCCAAGAAGGGCATGGGGCCTCGGCGAAGATTCTGCGAAAGAATAATGGAAGCTCCAATACGCATCCTCCTCAACATTCAAAACCGAAAGCATGTTCTCCAACTTTGTTCGCGCTGAGAAAGCGGCGTCGTTCGCGATCGCGATGAGAGTTGCGAAGATATTCCGGTAAACAATTTTCGGGAGAAATTGACTTGCAGCGGCGATGCGCACTGTGGGGAAATTCGCCGGGCGTGTCGGGCTAAAGATCCATTCGGTCGCGCTCATGTGGTCGATAATGGTGATTCCCTCCCTCATGAAATTTTCGCTGAGTTGATCCCAAAGGATCTTAAGTTCGTGGAGATGGATCTTTGAGCTTTGGTCTGTAACGGTGTGGACATCGGGCAAAAGTCCGGACACGCGGAACAGGAGCGCTTCAATCTCCGGAATGGATAATTGCCGGCTCGCCGATAATTTTTTGACCACCTGCACGGAAACTTTTTGAGCAAGCATGACGAACGGCATCCGATTTTGCGAATATCCCAATCCATCCATAATCCCTTCGTAAAGAAGCTGCTGCCATAGTCCATCGCCTCGCAGCCCCTCTCCCCGAGACGGACTGAGATCACCGGCTTCTCCAAAAATACGGCTCTGCTCATCTTCAATTTCGAGTAGCCGTGAGAGCATGACAGTCGCTTTGCCCTTTAATCGTTCGACGCTAAGGCGGCGAATCCATTCTTCAAGAACCGTCGAAACGATCTGCTCGTTCCGATGGAAGCAGCGAAGCGGTGATGTGCGGGAGCTATGTTCATCGCGTATGGTGTGCTCAAGGATCTTTTCCAGCGGGGACGAGAGAATATTTTCGATAACGAGTGTTGGTATAATCCGCCCGCTCGCCGATGTGGCGGGCGCATCGCCGCTCCGGCTTCGGAAAACGACATGAAGTATGACGCCGTTATATTTCTCATCTGCATTGTGGGCATGAGCAATCCAGTCCGCTTCCCACCGGTGAAACTCAATATCGCCCCGAAAAATTTGACCGTCAAGAGCGATAACACCGTCATGAAAATCCGGTCCGCTGCCTCGATTGAGCGATCCGGGGCTTATCACGACAAGACTTCGGCCGTCTTGAGTAACAAGTTTCTGGGCGTCGAGATATTGTCCCGCCCACAAATGACGTAGCACATCTTCGTGAATCACGATGGATTCCGCTTTTATCGAAAGGATTCGGAGAGAGCAACGGGGGAGAGCCCGGCGGATCAGGAATGAAAGATCTTTTCCCGCCACATATTTATTTCTTCCCTGAGTTTTTGTGCTTCACGGCGCGCCGCGTCGGCAAAATCTTCGCCGGTCGATGCGTAGATGACGCTGCGGCTCACATTGATGATCGCCATCATGCCGTGCGTATCACATCCATAACGAACGGCTTCTTCGACACTACCGCCCTGAGAGCCGACGCCCGGGATAAGCAATGGCACGGACGGGGCTTTCTTCCGCACCGATCGCAATTCTTTTGGCCGCGTAGCCCCGGCGACGAAGCCGATATTCTTTTTGGTATTCCATTTCAAACAGGCCTCTACCACCTTCTCGTATAAAAATTTGTTGCCCACTTTGAGGTGCTGAAAATCCTTCGACCCTGGGTTTGATGTTAACGCAAGAATAAAGGCGCATCGGTCGGGCGATTGAATGAAGGGTATAAGAGAATCTTTTCCCATGTACGGGCTGACGGTGACCGCATCGAATTTGAGCGTGTGAAAAAAAGTCGCGGCATACCGCTCGGAAGAATTCCCAATGTCTCCGCGTTTTGCATCCCCGATGGAGATCAGCGCGGGGGGAATGTTTCGGGACGACTCGATCATTGCCTGCCACCCTTTTTCCCCTTCGGCCTCATAAAACGCCGAATTTAACTTGTATGCACAGACCATGTCGCTCGTTGCTTCAATGATGCGGCGGTTGAATTCAGCCTGGGGGTTCTCGAATGTCCTTAAAAAACCCGGCAACTTCGCGACATCGGTATCGAGGCCGATGCACAGCAAGCTGTTGTTGAACCGCTGAGCGGCGCGGAGTTTACTGTTGAAGGTCACGGTGAAAGTTCAAAGTGAAAAATGCAAAGGGCAAAGTTACAGTGTAAAATTCAAACTGAATTTTCGTTCACGAAGGTTTCCGCTTACCTTTCGCAGTAAGAACGATGGAGCCAAAGATGTTCGTTGAACTGAGTACGATTTATGAAAATTTTGTGCTCTGAGTTCAAAGTGCAAAATGCAAGGGGCAAAGTTACAGTGTAAAATTCAAACTGAATCTTCGTTCATGAAGGATTCCGCTTTCCTTTCGCAGTAAGAACGAGCGAGCCAAAGATGTTTGTTGAACTGAGTACGATTTATGAAAACTTTGTGTTCTGGGTGCAGAATGCAAAGCTACAATATAAAATTCAAACTGAATCTTCGTTCACGAAGGATTCCGCTTACCTTTCGCAGTAAGAACAATCGAGCCAAAGATGTTTGATATTTCAGTTACTTCTCGAAGAAATATTTCGGCTTGTTCACCCGAAGCTCGATGTGTGTCTTTGAGCAATGAAAGCCATAATTTGCTTTCATTCGAAGACTTCAGCGATATCTCCATATATTTTACAAAGTCTTTTCTGCTGCTCCCCGCTTGACCCTCCACGAAGTTTGCAATGATGCTTGTGCTGCTCCGCAGTAACTGATCACTTAAACGGCGAGAAATATTATCATTCGGCAGCGAATCTATAAATTTGACGATGTTAATGACAAAATGATAAAGTCGGCGCTTGAACTCAGTCTTGAACGCTTGATTCCCCTGTTTCATTGTTTTCCCCCGGATGAAATGTTGAAAATTTAAAATGCAAAGGGCAAAGTTAAAGGGCAAATTACAAAATTGACTTCGCCACGGCAGGGAAAAATTTTAACCTTTACATTGTAACTTTGCCCCTTGCATTTTTCACTTTGCCCTTACTTCAGGTACTTCACCAGCCACCCAAGCACCGTTTTGTGCCAGAGCTCGCTGTTCAGCGGCTTAAGGACGAAATGTCCTTCGTCGGGGAAATACAGCATTTCGGAAGGGACGTGCATCCTTTGAAGCGCAGTGAACATCTGGAATCCTTCGCTGACGTCGAGACGATAGTCGAGCTGGCTGTGAATGACGAGCATCGGCGTTTTAAAGTGCGTGACAAAATTGCTCGGGGAAAATTTTTCGTACAATTCACGGTTGGTCCACGGCGTTCCTTTAAATTCCCATTCTTCGAACCATAATTCCTCCGTCGAACCGTATGCGCTGATGGTGTTGTAATCGCCGTCGTGTCCCACGAGTACCTTGAAAATACCCTCGTCGTTATGCCCTTCGATCCAATCGATCATATATCCGCCGTACGAAGCGCCGGCCGCTCCGACGCGCGACGTATCGATGAACGAGTATGTTTTCATGGCATACTTGACGCCATTCATAAGGTCGGTGAAAACTTTCCCTCCCCAATCGCCGGAAATTTCATCCGTAAATTTTTGTCCGTAACCTGTGCTGCCACGCGGATTCACCATAACGACGACGAAGCCGGGAGACGCAAACATCTCCGGATTCCAGCGGTAGTGCGTGAGGTCGTCCCATTGTCCCTGAGGCCCCCCGTGGATCAGATACACCATCGGATATTTTTTTGTCGAATCGAAGAACGGCGGCTTTAGCAAAAACCCTTCGACCTTCGTTCCGCCCGCGCCGTCGAACCAAAATTCCTCGAGCGGATTCATTTCGATCGTCGCGACGCTAGAGTCGTTTGTCGCCGTCAGTTGTTCGAGATGTCTGCCATCGACATCCATTGTCCATACTTCGTGTGGGTTTCGAACAGTCGTTCTTGTAAAAAAGAGCGTCTTTCCATCGGGGGTGACCCCAAGACCGCCGGCCACAATTTTCGAAGACACTCGTTCAACTTTCGCTCCTGCTTTTCCCAGGGGCAATGAAACTTTATAGATGGGATGATAGCCTTCGTCGTCTGCATCGAAATACAAAGCTTTGCCGTCCGGGCTCCATGCTACTTCGTCTGGGGAACGGTCGAAATTCTCCGTAAGATTGACCCGCTTCGCAGTGGTGCGGTCGTAAAGAATGATGTCGTATTTATCCGCTTCGAACCCGGCGCGCTTCATCGCCCGGTAAGCAATATACATGCCGTCGGGAGAGTAGAGCGGTTGATTGTCGTTTGCCTTGTTTTCGGTAAGGCGTTGCGGTTCGCCGGCTGGTTTTCCGTTCTGCAGGGGAACTGTAAAAACATCATTGTTCGTCGAGATAGCGACCATCGGGTCAGTGTTGCGGACGAATGCGAATTCCTTGCTGTCCGGTGAAAAAGCATAGTCGACGTTCCCGCCGATATCGATCGGCGGAGAATCGTAATCTCCCGGAGTTGCGTCGACAGCTTGTCCACCGGACGACGGAAGAATAAAAACGTGGCTTCGCTTTCCGTCAAGGTAGTGATTCCAGACACGGTAAGGCAGGCGTGTAAAGATCTTCGCTTTCACTTTGCTGCTCTCCATTTCATCGAGCCGCGCTTTATTGCAGCTGTCGGTAGCGCAATCGGGAAAGACGTCCGAAGCGACTGCAAAATATTTTCCGTCGTGTGAAACGACGAGTCCGGAAACGCCGGCAGCTATCGAGCTTATTTTTTTAGGCTCGCCTCCCGTAACAGGAACGGTATATACTTGTGGGTCCCCGTCGCGGGACGAGATGAATGCAATCGTCTTTCCGTCGGGGAGCCATCGCGGGGAATCGTCCGCTTTCGGGCTGTTGGTGATCTGCCGCGCTTCCCCGCCGGACGTTGGAATAAGCCAGATGTCGCTGTTGCTGCCATTGGTCACTTTGCTGTAATACGTCACGGTATAAGCGATCCATTTTCCGTCGGGTGAAATTTGCGGGTCAGCCACTCGTCCCCAACTGAAGAGGTCGTCGAAGGTAATGGCATGCCGTGCCTGGGACAGTGAACAATGAACAGTGAAGAGTAGAGAGAGAGCAGTAAGGAGTATGGAGCGGGTGCGGTTCATAGATGAACTCCGGGTGGTTGGGAAAGTGTAAAGTTAAAAGTGCAAAAGGCAAAGTTACCGTGAAAAATTCTAAGTTGAAGAATGGCTACTTCTATAAAACGGCCAAATGAAACCAAGTAGTCACTTTAAACTTTACCCTTTAATTTGGCCATTTGCACTTTGAATCTTGAACTTACTTTTTAAAGTTCTTCCACATCATCGATTCAACGGGTTTTATCGTCCGTTGTCGGTATTTTGCATTCTTCTTCATATTGTACATTACCTCGACATCCCCGTCGATCACGAAATAAAGGATCTGGCCGATGGGCATTCCCGCATAGATGCGCACCGGTTGTCGGACCGAGATCTCGAGAGTCCATGTGTTGCAAAAGCCGACATCTCCTTTGCCTGCGGTCGCATGGATGTCGATGCCGAGTCTTCCGATCGAGCTTTTGCCTTCAAGAAACGGGACGTGGCGGAGGGTCTCCGTATATTCTTCCGTCACGCCGAGGTATAGCTTGCTCGGAACCAGGATGATCCCTTCCTTTGGAATGTCGAAATAATGAATTTGGTTGTGTGTTTTCGCATCCAGGATCTCGTCGTCATACATCGCCAATGTTCTCCCGAGATGAACGTCGTAGCTGTTCGAGCCAAGATATTTTCGGTTGAACGGCTTGATGAGAATCGAGCCGCGCTTTATTTCCTCGAGGATCTTTGTGTCGGAGAGAATCATAAGAGCAATTAAAAATTAAGAATTAATAATTATGAATTATGCATATCCGGGCGTGCTAAGGATGGCGGTGGTCGTTGTACGGAAAGCCATGTTGTGTTTGGGGAGAAAAATACTGGCGTGGAGTAAATGTAAGAGATTTTCTTTGAAATGCAATTTCTAAACCTTAAACCTTCCGAAGGTTTCTTTGGCAAAATTCCGAAATATCGCTTAATAGCGAGAGACCTTTTAAAGCAATCCTTCGGAAGGTTTTGTCGCATAAAAGAAAAAGCCACCGGCTTTCGCTCGATGGCTCTTCTCTTTCGTAAGGGGGCTGCGTTCGGGAGCTACACCCCGTCCTTTTCTTTCGGGACCTCGGACGATACGCGCGCGATGTTATATGCGCGTTTCCCTTTTTGTTCGACACGAATTTCAAACTTCACGTTGTCTCCCTGCCGAAGCTCATCCCGGAAGCCGGTATCTTTCACATTGCTCTTATGAAAGAAAATGTCCTCGCCTTCGGGCGTTGTGAGAAAGCCGAATCCCTTTGTAGAATTAAAAAACTTTACGGTGCCATTGAGCATTTTTGGAGCCTCCTTCATCTCCTCACGATCGAGGGTCGGATGATAAAAACGACGTCCCGCGATGAACACGGGACGTCGTTGAAAATACCGTGCGTCGTTAGACTTTCTGCACGTTTGCCGCTTGAAGGCCCTTCGGTCCGTTTTCAACTTCAAACTGGACCTGGTCGCCTTCGTTCAAGTTCTTGAATCCTTCTCCGACGATCGAGCGGTAGTGTACAAACACATCCTCGCCCGACGGCCGTGAAATGAACCCAAAACCCTTGGTACGGTTAAACCATTTTACTGTTCCTTTTTCCACGGAACGTATCCTTTCGATAAAGATTTTTCAAAACTCCTTCCGCTTTCGGCCGAAAGCTCGACTCGTTCACCGGAAAGACGTACAGCGTTGACTCTTGCTGCCATAAACAAAGAATCGCATGAACGGCTTGCTGCATCTACCCTTCGATGCGATCAGATTTCGTCTGTCGATGTTTCAGAAATTGGAAGGAAAGATCCCGCCTTTGTTTTTGAAAAATCTCAAGCGAAAAGCAATGACAAGCGCAATAACGATGTACTATTATTTGCGCGTTCAATATACTGTTATTCGCGGAGAAGAGCAAGGGTTATTTCATTTGAGGTTTTTAGTTCTTGGTTCTTGGTTCTTGGTTCTTCGTTCTTAGTTCGTGGTTCTTGGTTCTTCGTTCTTAGTTCGTGGTTCTTGGTTCGGTACTGAGACCAAGGATTCTAGTATTTTGTGATTGTCCTGAGATTTGGGTATCGAGTTGTACGCCAAGCACTCTAACCCAGAACGAAGAACCACGAACTACGAACGGAAAACGATATTGCCTCTCACAAAAAAAATCGTATCTTTGCACTCATTCTGCTCCAGATATTCATAACAATTCTTCATGGCAAGCACGTACGATTTTGATCTGATCGTCATCGGTTCCGGACCCGCGGGAGAAAAAGGCGCAGCGCAGGCGGCGTACTTCGGGAAGAAAACGGCGATCATTGAAAAAGCTCCGCGCGTCGGCGGTTCGGGCGTCAACACCGGCACTGTTCCCAGCAAAACTCTCCGTGAAACCGCTCTCTATTTTTCCAACTTGAGGCAGCGAGGCCTCTACGGCATCGACTACAGCATCAAGGAAAATATTTCCATTGAAGATTTCATGTACCGCAAGACTCATGTCGTGAACAACGAATGGGACCTTATCTATCAAAACCTCGAGCGGCACAATATTGAACTGATCTTCGGCCATGCCTCTTTCGTCGATGCGCACACTGTGGAGGTCGAACGGGAGGGGATGATCGAGAAATATACCGCGGAGTTCTTCCTCATCGCCACCGGTTCGATCCCGAACCGGCCGGATAATTTTCCGATCGACGACCGTTTAGTGTACGACAGCGATTCCATTCTCAACATGGACCGCATCCCCAAAAACCTCGCCGTGATCGGAGGGGGATTCATTGGCTGCGAATATGCGACGATATTTACCGCGCTTAGAATTCCGGTAACCCTTGTGGAATCCAAGCCACGGCTGCTCTCCTTCATCGACGGAGAGATTGCCGAACGCCTGCACAAACACCTTGCCGACCTCGGCATGACGGTTCTGCTGAACGAAGAGTACGACCGCATCGAAAAAGGGACCGATGCAGCGACGGTTCATCTTAAAAGCGGAAAAAAATTCACCGTCGATAAGGTTCTTGTCGCGGCAGGCCGGTATGGAAACACAAAAAACCTCGGCCTGGAAAAGCTTGACATTCTCCCCGACGCTAAAGGCCATCTAGCGGTAAACTTGCAGTTCCAAACGACGGTTCCGAACGTTTACGCTGCCGGCGATGTCATCGGATTTCCTTCGCTCGCCTCGACATCGATGGAACAGGCCCGCGTCGCGATGTGTCATGCATTTAAGCTGGAGTACAAAAAACAGGTCTCGCCGTTTATCCCCCTCGCCGTTTATTCGATTCCCGAAATTTCTTACGCGGGATTGACGGAAGAAAAATTGAAGGAAAAGGGGATTCCCTATTGTGCCGGCCGCGCGATGTTTGAGCTGAACGCGAGGGGACAAATCATCGGCGACCTTACAGGCATGGTCAAGCTTCTTTTCTCTCCGTCCGATCAAAAACTCCTCGGCGTTCATATTATCGGGGAGGGGGCATCGGAACTTATTCATCTCGGCCTTTTTGTCCTCTCACAGGGACTCACGATCGATTATTTTATCCAAGCAGTGTTCAATTTCCCGACGCTTTCCGAGGCGTACAAATATGCGGCGTACGACGGGCTGGGGAATTTGCAAAAGATGAAGTGAGCTTCGGGATAAATATTACATGATTTCAAGATTCTATTGCTCCCACTTATAGATTTTGCAGTTCCTTTCTTCGATGCCGCACGCTTTCACTCATTGACAAACTAACCTAATTTTGCTACTATCGTGTAGCAAATTCGTCGCCGCACCATCCTTTTATTAAAATTCCAAACGGTCAACAGATGCCCGCAGCAGAAAAACATATCGGTGTGATTTATAGCATCAGCAGCTCGACTGCCATTGCATTTCTCGACGACTCCATCACCGCGATGGAACGGACGATAAACGGAAAGGTCTACCGCATCGGACAAATCGGATCGTTCGTGTCGATTCCCGTCGGCTCGACGAGCGTCATCGGAATGGTCGGGCGCGTGCGGCTTGCCCCGCTCCCCGACGGCGCCGCTCCTGCTCAATCTTCCGCAGCCGACATTGCCAAGGCGAAGAAGGAAATGGAAATTCAGCTTATTGGCTCCGTCGTCAATGCGCGTTTCGAGAAGGGGATCGCCAGCTTCCCGCCGATCGGCGCGGACGTCTTTATGACCGACGACAGCGACATGACCGGCCTTTTCTCGACCTTCGCACAATTTGGTTTCGCCATCGGCGACATTTCCGGATACCTGGGGGAACGTCAGTATATCGACCCGAATAAATTTTTCGGCAAACACATTGCGCTCCTCGGGTCGACCGGTTCCGGAAAATCGACGGCGGTCTCTTCGATACTGCAGAAAGTGCAGATGTTTTCCAACACCCATGTGATCATCCTCGATATCCATGATGAATACAAAGCGGCGTTCCGCGATTTCGGCAACATCATTAACATCACCGACCTTGAGATGCCGCATTGGTTCATGAACTTCGAGGAGATGCGCGAGACGTTCGTCGACGAGAGCGAGCCGTCGGCGCAAAGCCAGGAAATGTTATTGAAGGACCTTGTGCTGAACGCGAAAAAAACAAAGAATCCGACCATTCAGGAATTCATCACGATCGACTCGCCGGTGTATTACGACCTTAACGAAGTGCGCGCAAAGTTCCAGTTTTACGATACCGAGCGCATCACCGGCTACGGCAGCGGAGCCCCGTCGCGAGAAGGCCCGTTCTTCGGGCAGTTCACGCGGTTCCTTGTGCGGCTCGACAGCCGCATGACGGATAAGCGCTACGAGTTCATGTTCAAGCCGAAAAAGTTCAAAGATTCCAACGCCATCAAAGACGTCATTTCGCGCGTCCTCGGTATGGACAACAAAAAGCAAATTACCGTCATCGATCTCAGCGGGGTGCCGTTCGATATCGTCAACGTCATCGTCTCGCTGCTCGCTCGCATGGTGTTCGATTTTAATTTCTGGAACAAAAGTAAATCGGATTTCCCGGTGCTTCTCGTGTTCGAAGAAGCCCATAACTATCTGCCCCAGGTCCCCTCGGCGCATAACCACGCCGCCCGCCGGACCGTCGAACGCATTGCCAAGGAAGGAAGAAAGTACGGCGTCGCATGTATGATCGTGAGCCAGCGTCCTTCAGAGCTTTCCGAAACGATCCTTTCGCAATGCAATAATTTTATCACACTCCGCCTTACCAACCCCACCGACCAAAATTACGTGAGAAAGCTCGTTCCCGATTCTTTCAGCGGGCTGTTCGACATCCTCCCGACACTTCGCCCGGGAGAAGCGCTCATCATCGGCGACTCGACGCCGCTGCCCGTCCGCGTTCTGCTCGATTATCCAGCTCCGCCGCCGGACAGCGCCGATATCAAGTTCTACGATAAATGGGTCGCCTCCGAAAAAACGACCAACGTCTCGGACGTCGTCGAACGATGGTGGAGACAGGACAGGTCGTAAGGGCAATGAAGAATTAATAATTAAGAATTAAATTTTCTACTACCGAATCATTTGATGGGTGATTTTGGGAAACACAATTCTTAATTATTAATTTTTAATTATTCATTGATGAAAAACCGCCTCGAAGTAAAAATACTCCTCCTTATCATTGTCGTCCTTATTGCGGGGTTCGGGACGTACGTGATCGTTTCGATCAACAGCCAGTCGAGCATGCTCATCGAGCAGAACCGCGATAAGTCGATGCTGTTCGGCCAAACGATCATGGTCGGCATACGGAACGTCATGCTCTCCGGCAAAGCGAGCTACGCGAGCACGTTCGTCAACGACGCCCGCGATAGCCTGACTTTCGGCATGCTCAACGTCTATGACCGCGAGGCGAACGAGGTCTTTCAGGAAGAAGGAAAAGGAATTATCAAGAGCACCGACGATCCGAACGTGCGCCGGGCGATTGAGACACGGCATGAAGTTGAATTAATGTCCGGAGAACGCGGAGGGATATTCACGCGCCTCGAACCACTTATGAACGATAAAGAATGTCAGCCGTGTCACGGGACGACCCATGTAATCCGCGGCGTCACATGGGTCTCGCTAAAACCGGAACTCATGGCCCCATCGGGACCCGACCCCGCGACCGAAATCAGCGAGATCGTGTGCAACACCCTCGCCGCGAGTTTTCGCAACATCATGGTGTCGGGCGAAGGTCCGCTGATGGACACGCTCATCAATCATACTGCGATGTTGCCGTTCGTCGAGCGGATCCAGGTGTACGACCACTTCGGCGACCTCCATTTCGGCGCCGAGAAAAATGTTGAAACGCCCGAGGTCGTCCTTCGCGCCATAACGAAGGCGGCGCCGATCGAGAGCTTCGACAGGCGAAAAGGTCTGCTCACACGATTCATCCCCCTCCGGAACGAAGAACGATGCCAAGTCTGCCACAGCGCAAAAAACCCGTGGCGCGGAATCATGGTGGTGACGTTGCGGCTCGATCATCTCAAGCAAAACCCGGACTCCCTTCGAAAACAGCTGACGGTCATGCTTCAGGCGTCCGTTGGAGCGGGCTTTCGAAGCATTATGCTTGTTGGGAAAGGGAGCTTCGTACGCTCTTTCATCAACGAGGTCCGCACGATTCCGGCGATACAAGACCTTCGCGTATTTGATAGGGAAGGCAACGAGCGCTTCGTCGACCTCCCGGTGAAAGAAGAGGGGAAGCTCATGGCAAGAAAAGTGCTGGAGACACAGAAGGTTATCGAAACAACGCAAACAATCGGCGGGGAAGAATATCTTGTCCGGTACTCGCCCCTTATCAACGACAAGCGATGCCAGGGGTGCCATGGCACCGACCACAAGGTACGGGGCGTCGTCGCGGTTGCGGCGTCGATGGCGGAGATCAACGAAGCTGTCGGCAGGAATAAACTATACTCGCTCTTCGCGGGCGCGCTCACGATATTTTTTGTCTGGTTTGTTTTGCGTCTCTTTATGAAAAGGGTCGTCGTGCATCCGATCGGCAATATCGGCGACGTCGCACAGCGCGTCGGCGAGGGAGACTTCTCCGTCAGCGCAAACGTCCAATCGAAAGACGAGATCGGCGACCTTGCGCGGCGTATCAACGAGATGATCATCGGCCTGCGCGAGCGGTTCCATCTCCAAAAATTTGTCTCTCAGCAAACGGTCGACGCAGTACGCCAGGCGGACTCCATGGGAGTGAAGCTCGGAGGAGAGCGGAAAGTGGCAACGGTTTTCTTTTCCGACGTAAGAGGGTTTACCTCTTTCTCTGAAAAGGTCGAGCCGGAACGTGTCGTGACCATGCTGAACTCTATTCTCAGCCGCCAGACGGCGATCGTAAAAAAATTCGGAGGAGATATCGATAAATTTGTGGGGGATGAACTCGTCGCGGTTTTCCTTGGGGATGAGATGGTTGAACGCGCCATCCGGTGTGCGGTTGAGATCCAACAGACGATGAGCAATGTCGCAACGACTGCCGGAGAAGATGTCGGCATCGGGATCGGCATTAACACGGGTGAGATGGTGATGGGGGCAATGGGAAGCGAGGACCGGATGGATTTTACCGTTATCGGCGATGCGGTGAACCTTGGAGCCCGATTATGCAGCGCCGCATCGCGAGGCCAGATCCTGGTCTCAGAAAACGCAATTCGCTTTCTCACCTCCACGGATCCGATGAAGCTTGTGAAACTCGACCCGATCCGCGTGAAAGGAAAAGAGCGGGCAATTGAAATTTTCGAAGTGCAGCTGACGGCGTAATGTTTTTTAAATCGGTGATATGAAAGAGTTCATGCGAAAATTCCTTTTCAGCCTCTTTCTCCTTTTCCCATCCTTCATACTTCCTCTTCAAGCCCAGGTCGATCTCATCGCGCCGAAGTGGGAAGTCCGCGCCGTCTGGCTGACGACCGCGGGGGGAGCCGACTGGCCGAAGACCTACGATGTCGAAGCGCAAAAGAGGTCTCTCGTCGAGATCTTTGACGTCCTTCAAAAGAAACATTTCAACACCGTTTTTTTTCAGGTGCGTCCGCGCGGAAACACATTCTACAAATCGCGCTACGAACCGTGGGCGGCGGAATTAACCGGCACACTTGGGCAGGACCCGGGATGGGACCCGCTCGATTTTGCGATCAACGAGGCGCATAAGCGCGGAATGGAGTTGCACGCATGGTTCAACGTCGCAAAAGTGTACAACGGCGGCGAACCCCCGCTAAGCTCTCCGAGACACATTCTCCGCAGCCATCCCGAATGGGCGCAGCTCTACGACGGCGAATGGTGGGTGGACATGGGGCGGCCGGAGGTGCGCGCATACACGGAAAATCTCATCATGGAACTGGTGCGCCTCTACGACCTCGACGGAATTCATCTTGATTATATTCGGTACCCCGGGGAGAAATTTGACGATTGGAATTCCTTCCGCCTTTACAGCGACGGCGTCGAGCGGGACAAGTGGAGACGGAACAACATCACGACATTCGTGCGCGAAGTGTACGAACAGATCATGGCGGAGAAACCGATGATGAAGGTCGGCTCTGCGCCGCTTGGGATCTATAAGCCGATCCCGGGCGCGCAATCGGGCTTCTCGGCGTACGCAGAGTTATTCCAGGATGCAAGACTGTGGCTTCGGGAAAAAATTCAAGACTACGTCGCACCTCAACTCTACTGGGATTTCGGAGAGCAGACGAACCCGAACGACCCGGACTTTCGTGCACTGTGCATCGATTGGGCGCAAAACAGTTATGGCCGGCATGTGTATGCCGGTCTCGGCGTCTACCGCGAAAACATCCAAAAGGAAATTACCGAGCAAGTTTTCTTGACGCGTACGGTCGGGTGCCAGGGACAGTCGTTCTTTCGATACGAGAACATTCTCGATTTGCCCGGCATTGCCGTGACCTACAAATACCCCGCACTTATCCCGCCCATGCCGTGGAAAGATTCCATTCCTCCGCTTCCGCCGAGCGACATCACTGTTTTCAACGGCGCCGATCATTCAACGCTCGTTCGTTGGAAAGAACCCGCCGCAGCCATCGACGGGGACGAAGCTGCGCAATATGTTCTTTATCGTTCAACCGACAAAGATGTGGACATCAACAACCCGCGGAATATTCTTGCCGTTATTCCCGCTCCCGACACAATGTATGTCGACGACCCACCGAACAATAACATTCAATACTATTATACTGTGACGGCCCTTGACAAGGGAAATAACGAAAGCGCGGAAATGACCTCTGCGCTGATCGCGTCGCCCGACAACAGCCCTTTACCCGGAAATTATTCGCTCGCGCAAAACTATCCCAACCCATTCTCGGATAGAACGTACATTTCGTACGAACTCAGCAAACGAAGCCCCGTCGAATTGACCGTGAGGGATTCGACGATCGATAGAGACATCGTTATTGTGAAGGAGATACAGGATGCCGGAACGTACATCGTAGCGATCGATGCAAAGCTTCTAGCTAAGGGGAAACATCGATACCAATTGAAGGCAGGGGCGTTTGTCGCGACAAAATATCTCGAGCGGGGGGAATGATTTAGGCAAACGGGGATAGGGGGGGCCAATAA
>DATJXA010000046.1:0-3987 GCA_035500675.1 Bacteroidota bacterium
GAAGACCGGGATGAGCGACCCGGTCGATATCCCAATATGCGCTACGCCGCTTGTGTCGTAGTGGTCGAGCTTTGAGTATGTACCTCGCAGCTGGAGTTTTCCGAGTATGTCAACCGTGAGATCGCCGAAATAACCCGGTCCCGGAGAAGTGATGCTATTGAGTAATTGCGCTTTGCTGGAAAAAGAAGTTCCCGATAACTGATACCGGTCCAACTCGTAGAACGTGTCGAAGTAGTTCGCTATAAAATGGTCTCCGGTGAAGCGCCTCTCGAATTTTGTAAAGAAATTAAAAATACCGACCCCGGAAAAATTCGTCTGCAGGCCTATCGCTTCGCCGCTTCCGAACGAAAGGATTTTTGCATAATCTGCATAGAGGGTCGAACTCACCATCGGCACGTGCAACAATGGAAAACCGATGTCCGCTCCTACGACGTTCATCCCGCCGCTGTTGAGTTTCTTTACCACTCCGCCCGTCGTATCGATGCCGGTGTCTTTGGAATCTTCTCGCATGTCGCCAGCCCATGTCGCGCCGATCTGCATTCCGCCCAAAATCGGCACTGTGCGCAAGGTCGTATACTGCAGAGGATTGACATATCCTCGCAGGCCGAACACCCCTGCGCGGGCAAAATCGCTGTAGACGGTCTCGAAACCGTATTTTCCAAAATTCAAATCGAATTCCGTCCCCAGACGCCTGTCGTCATAGCTCGGACTATTATTATAGAGATACATGATGAAGCCATGGCCGAGCTGAGAATAATCGAGCGTTCCGAGACGGGCATAGACCTCGTCCCCCTTATGTCCCCATCTCAGATAGCGGATGATACGAACGTAATCGTACGTCTCGTCGAAATCCTCTTTGCGAATCTTATGGTCCTTGCTGCTGATGTCGAGGTTAAGGTCGAGCCCGACCCCGAACTTGCCGAAAGAAAGGTCCGGAGCGATGTTGATGAGGTAGTACGGCTGCCCGTTGATCCAGGTCATGCCGAGTCCGCCGGTGATCGAGCTCGGGTCTTTTGTCGCGCTGGAGGGCATCGAAGATTTTTGAGCGAGTGCCGCTTGTGATAGCATTGCTGCCGCTATGCCGGCGTAAAGTAGTGTTGTAAAATATGTTTTCATATTCCAAAAAATACTCTGCATATAAAAAGGGCTCCCAACATGCCGAAAATGTCCGCGATGATTCCCGCCGGAAGTGCATGCCTTGCGTTCTTCACTCCAACGGCTCCAAAATAAACTGCGAGAACGTAAAACGTCGTCTCCGAACTGCCATACATTGTCGAGGCAAGAACACCGATAAACGAATCGGGGCCGTGAACCTTCATCAGCTCCGTCATCAGACCCAACGACCCGCTTCCGGACAAAGGCCGGAGGAGCGCGAGCGGCACCGTCTCCGCGGGCATTCCGATGAGGTTCGACACGGGCGAAAGAATCGCGATGAGCACATCCATCGCCCCGCTCGCGCGGAAAATTCCAATTGCAAGGAGCATCGCTACAAGAAACGGAATGATCTTCACCGCAACGTGGAATCCGTCTTTTGCCCCTTCAACAAATACCTCGTAGACTTTCACCTTCCTCACAAATCCCCATCCCAAAAACAAAAAGAACATCACGGGGATCGCTGCTACTGAAATAATATTGAGAATATTTCGGAATAGTTCAACCATTGTTCGCTCCAGAAGAGGACGGTTCCGGCAGCAGATCCTTTTTATACCTCGGCAATCGCTCCAGCAATTTCACCGACACCAACCCTGCAATCGTAGCACATCCCGCTCCAAAAATTGACGTCCCGATGATAATTCCCGGGTCCGAAGATCCCTCTGCGGCTCGGATCGCGATCGCCGTTGCGGGAACCAGTGTCAACCCGGCAGTATTAATGACAAGAAAGGTACACATTGCGTTCGTAGCGGTGCCGATCTTTGGGTTCAGCTTGTTCAGTTCTTCCATCGCTTTCAAACCGAGCGGCGTAGCGGCATTGTTGAGACCGAGCATGTTCGCTGCAATATTCATGATCATCGCGCCGATCGCAGGATGGTCCGGCGGGACGTCCGGGAATAAGCGGGAGGTGATCGGCGTGAGGAGCTTCGTAAGGACTTTGAGAAGGCCGGCCTCTTCCGCCACTTTCATCACTCCGAGCCATAACGCCATCACGCCGATCAATCCGAGTGAGATAGTCACGGCGCTGTCGGCATAATCGAGTGCGGCTCTGGTGACCGCGCGGAGCTTGACGTAGCTGAGCTTTGCAAGGACGAATGAAATTTGAGCTGTAGATTTGTCTTCTGAAAAATGCAGTGAGACGACCGAGCCGAGTAGTTTTTTGTTGTCGCCCGAATTCGTCGCCATCTCTTTCCAAAAAGCAGGGGTCGAATCATTCACGGCGAGGATCAGAGACGTTTTCCCCGAAGAATTCGTCGTCAGTGTGATCGGCTGATGGAATTCCGAGGGGGCTGATTGTACGCCGTAAAATTGATCGAACGTTTCCCGCGGGATGATCAATTCTCCCTGCCACGTTTCTCTGAATGCCGTCGGCATTTCTTCAACGTGCAGCGTCGCGGTCATCGGAACGCCGTTCCGGTACGTATTCCGCGCTTCGTCGTTAATATCTTTCCCGACCGCGACAAGAAGTCCGATAACGATCAAAGATATCCAGACCTGATTAAGCATGGATGCCTTTCAATAAAAGCAACGAACAATGAAGCCCACAGATGGGAGACGTCTCTACAATCGAATTATTGATCAGCATTGACGGCGTAGGTATTCCGAAAGATTGTAGGAGAAATTCGAAGCGCAATCGCACATCATCGAAGGATTGACTGCAAAATTGAGTCAATATACTCGATTTGAGAAAGCGAATCAAGCCGGGATATTGAAACGGAGAGGGCTTTTCGGTGTTATGCGCGTGACAAGTTCAGAGGTGGACGCAAAATGAGGAATGCTTCTAATCCGGATGAAACAGGGCATTCTGCGTTACCGTCGGCAGGATACGAACAAGAGGTCACCGATATTGCGCCGCATCATGCGGTGTCATGAGAGACCTTTTCTTTGCATCATTGAATGCATCCGCGTGAAGATATCTCCTTCTTCGGGAAGCGGTTGATGTTGTCCGAGCTTCTTAGCCATCCGCCAGTTGATCCAGTTAATGAGCGCAACTCCTGCGAAGACGAAGCAAGCCGAAAAAAGTTCATGGCTGACCCAGAGTCCTCCGGCGAGGAAAATTGCACACAGCAGAAGATTTACGGTCTGAACTTTTTTCGGTTGGTGGTTGCCGTTGAGGATGTACTGAAGGGAAAGCGAGAGAAAAAGGAAATTTTTACGCAGACCGCTTCGTGTCGGGTGAATGCCGCCGCGCCGCGCTATCGCATTGCGCATAAGCGCGGCTGAGCGGCGGACAGGCTGAGGTGTTAATACTTCTTGATTCATTGTCGTTGAATTGATGCAATCTCATAGGAATGGAAAAGTATGCCACCATTTCTGATTGCAGGACATTCGAGGAAAATGTGTTGCAGTGTTTGTCTGTTCCTTGAATAATATCAACCCACGCAGGCCCTTCTCCCCCCGTGAAGGGCATCAGGGCGCTACTGCTCAATGTGACGTAACCAAAGATAGCAGGGCCGAGAGAAGAGGGCAATACCTAAAATGAGGTATTTATAGAGGGAGTCAAAAAAGGATATCCGAGGGTCATACAAGCCTGTCCTTATGGACTTTTGCCATCAATTTTTGACGATTATGGATATCAAGCTTATGGAAAATATTCTTCATGTGGGTCTGAACCGTATAACGGCTGATGAATAATCTTTGCGCAACTTCAGCGTTATTGAGGCCTTCCGAGGCAAGCTTGAGAACTTCCTTCTCCCTTGGGGACAAATTGTAGCGATTCTTTTCATCATCCCACCCGACGTATGCTGCCATCATTTTCTTTGTTATTGTCGTATCGAGCGGCATTCCGCCTTGCACAACGCTCTCGATCGCGCGGACGATCTCGTCGGGCGACGA
>DATJXA010000047.1:0-8108 GCA_035500675.1 Bacteroidota bacterium
AAAACCTACCGCGGATCTATGGCAGAATCAGACAGACGAGGGAGAACTCGGCTTTACGTACAAAACTGTCGATCGATTGCTCTACTATATGGTAGACGAACGCCGGAGCGAAACGGAACTCCTCGCGATGGGTTTCAACAAAGCATTTATCAGGGAAGTGAAGAGGAGACTGATGCAGAATCAATTCAAGCGGCGCCCCCCGCTTATCGCAAAAATTTCCCAACGAACTGTGAACGTCGATTTTCGTTATGTACGCGATTGGGGCATCTGACCGATGGCAGAAGAGATCAAGCCCGGGACGCTGTATATCGTGCCGACTCCTATAGGGAATCTTGACGATATTACGTATCGGGCTGTGAAAATTCTCTCGGCCGTCGACGCTATCGCCGCAGAGGATACCCGCACGACGAAAGTTCTCCTCGATCACCTCCGGATCCAAAAGCCTCTCATCAGTTTTTTCAACCACAACGAAACCATCAGAGTACCGCAGATCGTCGACAAGCTGAAAGGGGGGAGTTCCATCGCGCTCGTCTCCGACGCGGGTACGCCGGGAATTTCCGACCCTGCGTATTCAATAATTACCGCATGTATTGAGAGCGACGTCGATATTGTTTCTCTGCCCGGCCCGACGGCTTTTGTGCCGGTCCTTGTTGCAAGCGGTCTGCCGGCACATTCTTTTATTTTCGAAGGATTTCTTCCTCATAAAAAGGGAAGAGCGACAAAAATTGAAAGCTTAAAGGGAGAGCCGAGGACCATTGTGTTCTATGAATCTCCGCACAGGATACTTCGCACGCTTCAAGAGCTGGAGGAAAAACTTGGGGACCGCAAAGCGGTCGTTGGCCGCGAAGTGACGAAGAAATTCGAGGAAATGATTCGAGGGAATCTTTCTACGATCCGTGAATCTCTTTCCGCACGTCAGATCAAAGGAGAGTTCGTGCTCGTGGTCGCAGGGTTCGAGGGATAGACCGTTTTAGCTAAGCGCCTGTCGTTTTAAGAATTAATGATTAAAACAATCGGAGAGGAAAAAGATGGATGCACGAAAAACCGGTGCTGCAGGAGACATCGTTTTCGCGCAGACAATGAATGCGCCCGCAGATAGAATTTGGAAAGCTCTTACCGGCAAAGATCAGATGAAACAATGGTACTTCGACCTGAAAGATTTCAAGGCCGAAGTCGGATTTAAGTTTCAATTCTACGGCGGCACCCCCGAAAAACAATACCTTCATCTTTGCAGAATTACCGAAGTGGTCCCGCAAAAGAAACTCGCGCACAGCTGGCGCTACGATGGTTACGAGGGAAATTCACTCGTGACTTTTGAATTGTCTCCGGCGGGAAATAATACAAACGTAAAGCTTACACATTCTGGAACGGACACATTTCCCAAAGACGATCCTAATTTTGCCAGAGAAAGTTTCATTAAAGGATGGACATATATCGTCGGGACTTCTTTGAAAACTTTCGTAGAGAAAAATTAACAGTTAGCCGGCATTCGGCCCTTTAAGCGAAGAATTTATTTAATTTCCACCCACCCCGTCCAGCTTCTTCTGGATCGCATTCTTATCCGTATCTGTTTTGGCCAGTGAATAAGCCTGCGTGAAATGCTCTTTTGCTTTGGCGTTGTCGATCCCCGTGTACAGCTCGCCGAGAAGCATAAAATAAAAATGATTACCTGAAAGACGCAGCTTTTCCGCTTCGATAATTGCAGCCTGTTTACCGCTCGCCCTCGAAAGGGCGTACGTCCTATTCAGGGCCGCTATGGGCGAATATTCGATTTGCAAAAGCCGGTTGTATAACTGCAGAATGTTCTCCCATTTTTCTTTTGTGGCAACTTTTTGCGTGTGCCAGTAAGCGATGGCAGCCTCAAGATGATATCTTGAAAGTGTGTTGCCTGCCGCCGAACAGTTTAAAAAATATCCCCCTCTTGCGATCAGGTCCGAATCCCAGAGGTTCGTGTCTTGCTCGTCGTATAAAATAAGCTGGCCATTCTTATCTACTCTTGCTTCGAAACGAGAGGCATGAAAGCACATCAATGAAAGCAGCGCGTTGACTTCCGGCTTGTTGGTCTCCTCATTCTCTACAAGCATGTTACAAAGGCGCATCGCTTCGAAGCAGAGATCTTTGCGCAAAGTAGTGTTTTGGCTCGTCGAATAGTAGCCTTCGTTGAAGAGCAAATAGATTGTCGTTAGTACAGTCTCCAGCCGCTTATCGATTTCACTTGGGATCGGGATCTCGAGGGCGATTTTTTTCTCCCGGAGTTTCTCTTTGGCCCTGAGGAGCCGCTTGTTGATCGTTTCCTTGTTCGTCAGGAAAGCGTCGGCGATCTCTTCGATGCCGAAACCGCAAAGAAATCGGAGCGACAATCCGATTTGCGCCTCGGTCGAAATGGAAGGGTCGCAGATCGCAAACATCATCTGTAGTTGACTGTCGTTGATATTCTGGGGAGACAAATCGAGCTCTTGTTCTTGAGACTCCAATGCCGCCATTTTAATTTCGTGTGCAACCTTGGTATCGAAGACGGATTGTCGATGCAGGTAATTTTTAGCCTTATTCTTTGCAACTGCATAAAGCCATGCGGTCGGGTTTTCGGGAATCCCTTCCAATCCCCAGGTTTGCGCCGCGACAAGGAACGTCTCGCTCGCGATGTCTTCAGCGATTTCTATCTGTTCGAACCCGAACCTACTGCACAGAACGTTCGTGATCTTCCTGTATTCGGTCCGAAATAAATGAGGAATTAACTCAGGTTCTGCCATGAAGAGGGTAGTTTACGACTGAGCATCAACGACAATAAGGTTGAAGACGGAAGAACTCATAGCGATCTCTTTCTCATCAGGTGAACGCCTTTCGGCGTGCTGATCCCATTTTCGCTAAGCGTTTTCGTTTGCGGCCACGAATTTTCGCACCTCAACATTTCCGCCCGACGCAAGAATTGGGCATCCCTTGGCCAGCGCAAGTGCCTCGTCATAACCGTTTGCTTTTATGATCATGTAACCGGCAAGAGATTCCTTTATTTCTGCATACGGCCCGTCCGTGACGACGTTATTCGGCCGAACGACCTTCCCGTCAACGCTTAGCCTGTTGCCGCTGCTCACAAATTTGTTTTGCGCAACGATGCCTCCGATCCAGTCCTGCCATTGTTTTGCCGCAGCTTGCACTTGGTCGGGTGATGTTTGGTGAGACCAGGCCTTAACATCATTCCGGAACAATAACATAAATTCACTCATCTTCTTCTCCGTAGTTCTTTACTCTCGTTGGACATTAGAAATTAGTTATAAATTAAATTAATGAGCACCATCTCTTTTAGCGATTTTGCGCACTTCGACGCTGTTCCCTTCTCCTTGCAACACAGGGCAGCCTTTCGCAAACTCAACGGCTTCGTCAAACGAATCGGCTTTTACGATCATGTAGCCGCCAAGGGTTTCTTTAATTTCGCCGAAAGGTCCATCGATAACCACCTTTTTTGCATCCTTTAGGCGAACGACCCGCGCTCCGTCAAACAACAAACCGTTTCCTCCGATGTATTTGTTTTGGGCCGCGATGCTGCCAATCCAGTCCATTGTCTGCTTCATCCAAATTTGCATTTGCTCTGGCGATGCAATCTTTTGGCCATCCTGGTGTCGCAGGATCAGTATGTATTCTTCCATTTTTTCCGTCCTTAAGTGTTATTGAATGTTTGACTTACACCCTAATAACAAATGAGATCGCCAAAACTGGACATCGAATGCTCAATTTTCCTTTTGCCGTAACGGGGCGATCCGACCCTATCTTTCGCCGAATTTCTTAGAGGCCATCCCAAAAACAAAAAATTAGTCATACTGCGCGAAGTCGAAGCATGATTTTACAATATTTTTGTCACCCTCCGACCTTGCGAGAGAGACTGTACAAATATAATGGTCATTTTTAAGATGGCTTCTAGTTAGCGGTTTTGAGTTAATGCTTATCTTTTGCTCTTTGAATGTATTCGTTTACTTTCGGCTGAAAAAGGAAAAATGCGATAACTACGAGCATGACGGCGTGCATCGCCATTTCAGACATCGTGTGAAAGTAACTCAAGCCAACATGAAAGGCGAGCCACGCAAGCACGAGCCAGCGAGCCCAATTCATTCCGCGGAACAGAAAAATCCCGCCCACGATAGCAAGAAGGCGGATACATAGGGGCCACATCAGGTCGCTTGAAAGCAGGTCATGGAGTCGTATTTCATTGGCATGGTATGCAATCCCGGCAATGCCGACAACGATGAAGAGGCAACTGATGATAGTAACAGGAAGTGGCCGTCTGCTCATGGTAGGTGTGTAAGTTTTGTATAATGATACAAAGGTTTAGGAATTAATTTTGCGACATTTTTAGATGGATAATGGCGTTTGATTCTAGCGGCCTTCCCCCGACTGTCAGAAATTAATCAAGATATATCCAATTATCAATCTTGCCTTTTCTCTCGTGTTAAAGTATTATTCATGATAACTATTGTCGAAACAATAATCTTGCTCATGGAAGATTCTGCCGACCAAACTCGTAAGGCAATCGACGAAATCTATAAGACCGAATCGCGCCGCATCCTTGCGACGCTCATTCGGCTTCTCGGCGATTTCGACGTTGCCGAGGATGCGATGCACGATGCATTCGCTGCTGCAACTGAGCAATGGTCTGTAGAAGGCATTCCCTCTAATCCACGGGCATGGATCGTTTCAGCAGCGCGCTTCAAAGCGATCGATGGCATGAGGCGCCATGCTAAGTTTGATTTATCCTTGGACCAAGCGGCCGACCGCCTTGAAGCCGATACTATCGACCCCGCTGAGCAGATCGACAAAAATATAGAGGACGACGAGCTTCGGTTGATTTTCACATGTTGTCATCCTGCTTTATCTCCCGACGCCCGCATTGCCCTCACGCTCCGCGAAGTGTGCGACCTCACGACTGAAGAAATTGCCCATGCTTTTCTTACTACACCCGTGACGCTTGCGCAGCGCATTGTGCGGGCTAAAGCGAAAATTCGCGCCGCGCGTATTCCTTACGAGGTGCCTTCACAATCGGAATTGCCAGAGCGTCTCGAGGCCGTGCTTCATGTCATCTATCTCGTATTCAATGAAGGTTACTCGGCGTCATCGGGCGACGTGTTGACTCGTGCAGATCTTTCCGGTGAGGCGATCCGCTTGGGACGCTTGCTCACGCAATTACTTCCGGAGCCGGAGGTGATCGGCCTGCTGGCGTTGATGTTGCTTCAGGAATCCCGCCGCGTTGCACGCACATCGTCGGATGGGGATTTGATTCTCTTGGAAGATCAGGATCGTTCATTGTGGGATAAACGACAAATTGCTGAAGGAGTGGCCTTGGTCGAAAGGGCATTTTCCTCAAACCGAGTCGGACCCTACTCCGTTCAAGCTGCGATTGCCGCGGTCCACGCCGAAGCTTCCGCCCCCGATGCAACAGATTGGAAGGAAATTGTAGAGCTGTATGATGTGTTGTTGAGAATGCAAGCGTCGCCCGTCATCGAGCTAAACCGGGCGGTTGCCGTCGCAATGTGCGATGGACCGAAATCTGGCCTGGATCTGATTGACGCAATCCTTGCACGAGGCGAATTGTCAAATTACCATCTCGTTTATTCAGCTCGGGCGGAATTATGCCGGCGGTTGGGAGAGAAGGCCGAAGCGAAAATCTCGTATGAAAAAGCACTTGCCCTTGCGCAACAAGGGCCTGAAAGGAAGTTTCTTGAGCGAAAATTGAAGGATTTAGAGGGAAAAAATAATTAAAATTTTTTAAACCGAGATGTCGAAATCCGGTTCTGCCAACCGACTATATTGTAGAGGTCGAGTTCAACGACTGGATTTTAAAAGAAGAAATTTCCGATTTCCTCAGGCCTAAACTTAATTTCGGATGTCGATTTTGGTTGCCGCCAATCGACTAAGTAATGTAACCCCGACGAAACGATCTATTCCGGATGACTTTATCAACTATTCATTAAGGAGACACGATTATGCGGTTTATGATGATCTACAAACCGGCTGATATTAAGAGCATGGAAGCGGGCATACCTCCGAGCCAATCAATGATGGCAAAAATGGGAGAGTTTATAGCTGAACTGGCTCAGTCCGGAGTCTTGTTATTGACTGACGGACTCCAGCCCAGCTCGAAGGGGGCACGTGTCCGCTTAGCCGGAGGGAAATTGACAATCACCGACGGGCCCTTCACTGAAACAAAAGAGTTAATTGGCGGTTTCGCAATTATCAGAGTAAATTCGAAGTCGGAGGCTGTCGAATTGGCAAAGCGCTTCCTCTCGATCGCCGGGGACGGTGAAAGTGAGATCCGCTTAATGCCCGACCAGCCGGCCTACGCGCGACAGTAGGGTGGAGGAGACTTTATTTTTGCTAGATATTAATTTATCAACCTAAAAATTAAAACAATAGGAGATACAACGATGCGATTTATGATGTTCATGATTCCACCCGAATACCAATCCAGTGCTCCGGCGAGCAAAAAAGCTGGAGAGAATTTTGCGCCTCCAGCAGAAGCGGTCGCTGCAATGATGAAGTATAATGAAGAGCTTGCAAAAGGTGGCGTTCTCATCTCTCTTGATGGACTTCATCCAATGCTCAAGGGGGCACGCGTCGCTTTCCGCGGCGGAAAAACGTCCGTCACCGACGGTCCGTTTGTAGAAGCAAAGGAAGTGGTCGGGGGATATTGGATGATCGATGTTAAATCAAAAGAAGAAGCGATCGATTGGGCGAAGCGATGTCCCGCGGTTAAAGTCGATTCAGGCGCTGTTATTGAGGTTCGTCAGGTGTTCGAGACATCAGAATTCCCTGATGATGTGCGGAAGGCAGCGGACAATTCTGTTGTCCAGGCAGCGCTCGATAAACACAAACGATAAAAAGACGGTAACCGCTATTTGAAGGTGCCGCAATCTGAAGTAACCGCAATTTTCAGATTGCGGCTACAGATTAAGGAAATGCACATGATCACTTATCTTAAATAATATGAAATACATTTGTCTAGGTTATCTCGACGAAAAAATATGGGGTCAAAAAACCGCGGAGGAGCAAAAGACATTTGTCGATGAATGTCTTTTATACGACAAAGAGCTCCGAAAAAGTGGACATTTTACCGGAGGCGAAGCGCTTCAGAGTGTTCACACAGCAACGACCATTCGATATGCGAATGGGAGGCCTAGTATTACTGACGGCCCGTTTGCCGAAACGAAGGAACAACTGGGCGGAATTATGATACTTGAAGCGCGAGACTTAAACCAGGCTATCCAATTGATGTCCAAACATCCTTCAGTCCGGATGGGCGGAAGCTGGGAGATACGTCCGGCTAATGAAGAAATCAACGCGATGTTCAAGTAGCGTTCCAATATCGTCTAGTGCTGATGCTCGGCCATGTAGTGGTAAGTGGCCGGTGAAGCGTTTACAAAAGTGCCCGCATCCGCAAAACGCTAAAAACAAAAAGCTACGGAACTAACTCAAAGGAAGGTTTATGGAAAAGATCACTACATTTTTATGGTTCGATAAGGAGGCAGCGGAAGCGGCAAAGTTCTACGCCTCCGTGTTCAAAGGCTCAAAAATAAAAGATTCGACGATTCTTCATAATACTCCCTCCGGGACGGTCGAAATTGTTACGATGGAGATATTTGGCCGGGATTTTCGTCTTATGAGCGCCGGCCCTTTTGTCAAATTCAACGAATCCATCTCGTTTGTTGTTGAGTGCGAAACCCAACAGGAAATTGATTATTATTGGAGTAAACTTTCCGCTGATCCAAAAGCAGAACAATGCGGCTGGCTGAAAGACAAATACGGCCTTTCATGGCAGATCGTGCCGACCATATTGGGCCAAATGCAAAAAGATAAAGACCCGCAGAAGGTCGCCCGAATAACTGAGGCGTTCCTTAAGATGAAAAAATTCGATATCGAAACGCTGAAGCAGGCCTATAATAAACAATAAGTCAGCTTGAGGTTATGCCTTGTTTGATTAATTCCAATCTAAAATTGATGCTCGAAAAACCTTTGCAGTGTGCGCTACGTAATTGAAAAATAGGAGGCAGTTTAAATGAGGAAGCTATATTTGTTCAACATGATATCGCTTGATGGTTTCTTTGAGGGAGTAAACCATGACCTTA
>DATJXA010000048.1:0-7567 GCA_035500675.1 Bacteroidota bacterium
AACGCGTTTGCGGTCTCATGCCAAATCGATTGCTGAATGAATTTCGCGGTAAAGCCGATCGAAAAACGGTCCGTGAGAGGCCGTGCATAAGAGATTCCTGCCGCCAGATCGCTTGCGCTGAAATATTCTCCGGTCCCTTCAGGCATCTCCACCGTCCGCACCATCATATCGGCCATTGTAAGAGAAGTGAGACTGAAACCAAGCGTTCCGAAATTTCCCACCGGCAAAACAAGTCCGGCAAAATCGAACCTCGTATCCGCAATCCAATCGGTGTGTGCAAGTAGCGCGTCGGTGCCGGTCAGCATCGCAATACCCGCAGGGTTCCAGTACAACGCAGTAGGGTCGTTTGAGAGGCTGACGAAAGCGCCTCCCATGCCGATCGCCGGCGCTCCGACGGAAATTTCGAGGAACGAGGCCGCAGTGGTCCCCGACTTTGAGACGTCGTTCGGCCCCTGCCCATAAGTCGCGAGCGGAACCATCGCGCTGAAAATGATGACCCGCAAGCAGTGCTTCATAAATATACGCTCCGGTTTCATTATTTCATAACGGCAAATTTACCGATGAACGATCCGATGCCGGGGGCATCCACATGAAAGACATATACGCCAAAAGCAATGTCCATTCCATCACGCGAAATGAGGTTCCACGGCTCCTGACCATTGTCGATGTTACTATCATGATGCAACGTTTGAACGAGCTGCGCGCTCATCGTATAGATGCGGATCGTACATTTGCTCGGCAGATGTATAAAATAGACCAGCCGATTTCCTCTGCCGACCGATGTCGTCACCGGCTCCCACGAGTCCGCGCCAACATACGGATTAGGAACGACTGCAACTTTTTTGATATCATACTTCGCTTGTTGGACATTAAAGGTCGGCGAAGTCGTCGTAAACTCGAAGTACTCGCCCGTGCGGAAAGGTTTCTTCGTCGAAATCCTGTACACATCGCCCGCCTGAGGTGCGCGCTGCGATGATGCCGCAATGGTTGTATCCTTGATCAACGACATCGACCAGGTCTTTTTCGAGGTCGGATAATCTATCGCAGGTTTGCCGGCTGAATCGCCGCACACGATGAAAATCGCATCCCCATCGTCAAACACCTCATTGTTGTTGACGTCCTGGAAAATGAATTGCACGTGGTCGATATTCTCCGTCAGGTTCTTGATAACGATATTGGACGGCTGCGGTCCGCTGAAGCTGGATGAAGGGAACGAGAGGTCCCCCTGCCCTTTTGGCGTAAACGTAATTTCAAAATCTGCAGGGTAATTCACCCGGCTGGGTTGGTATGCCGGAGCAAAACGCGAATCAAACCCTACCTGGACGACATAGTTGCTGTTCCCTTTTTCCCACTTTGTGTTGGGTCCATCGATCGCAACGGCCTGATCGTTCGTCAAGTTCAACGCCATGCCTCGAACGATCGACGATTGCTGCTGAGCGGTCGTCAGCTGGGTCAGCTTGATGACAGTGTCGGGGGCTGTCTCGTCGGTAAGCCAGAACCACGGATTTGGATTATCGTGAAAGGCGCTGGAATCGCTGAACTCAAGTTTGTAGGTGTGGTTGTTGAGAAGCGAATCGGGGTCGAGGATATCGACGGACAACGAACCCGTTCCGGGACCGGTGGCCACGTTCACTTTAATATTGGGCGCAAGATAGCCGGCCGCGGGCGCATGCGGCGTCACGACAGCCGTATTGACGTCGGTCTTTACCACGCCGTTCACATCCACCTTAATGATACTCGTAGTCTCCGAGGGAGGGATGCCGACCACCTCGCCTGTGACGGTCGTGGTCGTGTAACCCTGATCGTAAGCGGTCACAGCATAGTAGTACGTCTGTCCGTTTTGAACGGTCGAATCGACAAACGAGTGCTGGAGGCCGGAATCGTCGCCGAGGTTGAAATAGGCTCCGTTGACCCCGATTGGCGCAAGGCCGACGACCCCGTCCGCAAGGTCATACTGCGCGATCGGCACGCGGTATGTCGGCTGGCCGTTCGCATCTGTGATCGTCTTGTCTTCAACGAAATTTGGCTCAGTGCTGCGATAGATGCGATACCCTTCAAAATTGTATCTCTGATAGAACGCATCGAATGTCAGCTCGGACCTGTTGTCCCAATAGAGCGTCACTCTATGGTCTCCGGCAATGGCTTTGATCGTTGGCTTGTCGGGCGGTTTGGCAAACTGATAGTTCGCGTTATAGATTTGCTGGACGGTCTTTTTCCTCAGGAAAAGATCGTTGGCATTCAAACCAAAGATCAGCGCCATGGAAAAGCGTTCAGTTTCCCCCGTTTCCTGAGTTGTGCCTGTCGCCGCACTATACGTGTTTCGCCCGTTGAGATGGAAAAAATAGCTGGAGAAATCGTTCGCGAGGTTGACTCCGACGAGCGATTGTCCGTGTGGCTGTGGAGCGGATGAAAATGCAGTCCAATTTCTCTCGTCGTTGTTGAGGTCGTACGTATGGACAGCCGAGATAATAAAGCCGGTCAATCCTATTTGATCCGATTCGTCCTTATCGAGGATACCAAAATTTGGTTCACCCTGGTCGGGCCTCCCATTCCCTTCCGTCCCGTCGGCGTCCGGGCCCGGATATCCCGCGTCCAACGGTCCTAAACCATCTGTGCCGACGTCGTCGTTCAACGGTTCGCCGGGATCCCATTTCCCGTTGTTGTTGAGGTCCGTAAAGGATCGCCAATTCGCATTTTCATCCGCATCCCAGTGCGGCCGCCATGCGTATCCGTAGAACGCATGAAAGAGCGCCGTGTCTTGTTGGACGTCAACGATAAACGGGTCTTGAAAAACATTGCTGATGAAAACTTTTGCCACGTTGTCGCGCCGCTCATCGGTGAGACCGTCGTGGTCGTTGTCGACGTGATCGTCCGAAATGCCGGGACTTTCGAGAAAGGCATAACCGCAGTACCCAACGGGGCTCCAACTTCCGGGACTTCCTGTGGAGACTGTCGACCATGCATACGAGAGGTTCAGCGATGCGTTGTAGTCGCCCGCGTTGTTCGATGAATTATCATGTCCTCCGATTCCCCAATCGACGTACTGTGCAAAAAGAGTTTTTGCATAATCTGTCGTCCCCATATTCGTAATATCATACAGCCAGAAAATAACATCTTCAGCAAGTACTTGCGACCACTGGAACCCCCGCGCATGCACCTGCATGCCCAATCCGCCCCGCGAGGTGTCATCTGCATCGGGGTAAAAATGGTTGCTGAGAATATATTGCCGGTCTTCGTTATCATCCATGACGAAATACGTTTCAAGGTCGGCATTCAGGACCCCATTACCGAAAAAGCCGTTCCACCTTCCGTCCCAACTGCTCGGACGGTCTGGCCAGTGGGGAGGCCAGGTCGATGGGTCGTCGCTCCGCGCAGGGCTCGATTGAAAGCGGCTTGCGTAGCCCGGAAGCGGCCACCATCCGTACGTCACGCCGGTGGAGACATCGTAGCGCGTATATTCGTAATAGTTGGTTTCCAGGGGGTGGATAACGTTCCCGGATGGGTCATGCGTTTCGGCTTGGACGATCACCGCTACTCCATCAATGTATGTGTGGTTGGTCCCTTTAGGCCACACTCCGCTCAAACTTGCTTCGTTTTTCCAATCCGCAATCTCGCCAAAATTATAATAGCATGTCTCGACGAGGTTGCCGTCCATAAACCCCAACTTCGTCTCATTATGGTTTCCTTTGTTCTTGTCGACAATTTGCTGCGCATTTGCCCGGAAGAACAAGGCACCGAACAAGAGAACTATGCCGATCAGTTTCATCGAATGGATTCTTTCTCCGCCGATTTTGAATTGATAACGATCCATCGTCTTAGAATGTTAACGACATGCCGATCTCAACCTGCCGCGGCGCGGAGTAGAAATCGGGACGTGAGTAGTACTGCTGCAATGTATTGTCGCCGCGCACGGGGATCGCCGCCCGTTCCGCTTGCGTCAGCGCAAGCGTATATCCCGCCCGACCCGTATCGGTAAAGACGTTGATCTCGTTTGCGGTATCGAAAACGTTGTAGACTTTTACAAACAGGGAAAGCGGAAGCTCGAACAAGTTAAGATATTTCGTCAGATAAATATCTGTGTTAAAAAACATCGGCATGTTGCCGCTGTTCTCTAAGCCCGTCCGTTGATTCTGCAATGCCGGTGTGTACGGGAGGCCGGAACCGAGCCGAACGATGAAGCTCGCGAGCAGGTCATTCGGATCCCCTGCTGTGACCGTCAGGTTGAGAGAATGGCGTCTATCCCAATTTAACGGCACGAGCTCTTGATTGATTGCGATCGGCGGGTTCGCCGTTGCTTTGTTATAGTCATCTTCCGGATCAGAAGTGTTCCCCTTTGCAACCTGGTATGTATAATCGAGGTTCGCGCCAAATCCGTCGGTCAATCGTCTGTCGATTGAAATCGTGAACCCTTGCACGGCCCCGTAATCCACGTTGACGTATTCTCCAAACTTCACGAAGTTGTTTTTGAGGAAAAGTTGTAACCCGAGAAGGTTTCGAATATCCTTATAGTATCCTGTTACGGTAATGCCGAGGTTCGGAGCGAGCTCCTGCTGCAAGCCGACCTCGTACATCGTCGTCCTTTGCGGCTGCAAATCGGCATTGCCGATTGTGCTTCCGATGAAGTCGGGATAATTTCCCGTAAGGGGGATCCGGAAATTCGGATTCTTGTACAAATATTCGAATGCAGGGATCTGAAAGAAATGGCCGTAGGAAATATGCACTGCGCCTTGATCAGTAATAGGATACGAGATACCTATTCTCGGACTGAGTTGGTATTTTGCAGACGCCTTCGTCACAAGCGAGTCGGGAAAAGGCGACTGAAGCTGATCGATTTCGGCGATGTCGTTCGGATTCTTCAACCCCTCTCCATCCGGCTCGAAATAATCAAAACGCAGGCCGACGTTCACGACGAGGTACGGCAGTTCTATCTTATCCTGGATGTACGCGGCAAGCTGATACGGCGTGTTGTCATACGTGTTGTAATCGAAAGAGCCAGGAGCGGGGAGAGCCGGTTTAAATCCGCTCGATGCGTCGACATGGATCTGGTAATCTTGGTAATTTAGTCTGTGTAACTCCCCCTCTATTCCGGTCTTTATTTCGTGAACATTCGTCACCTGAGATGTGAAATCGATCTTGTCCGTGTAAGTGTTCGTCTGATGGTAAAAATGCCAGTTTTCCGTACCACCGGTCAGGAACGCGTTCGCTCCCGCATCCATTAAGCGTTGAGGATTGACGTAGCGCGGGTCGAGCGGATTTTCATAGACATATTCCTTATAGTCCGAAACGAACGCGGACGCGTTAAAATCGATGAACGACGAATTACTGAGGACATCATTGAAGCTCGCCATTCCAATGAAGCTCTTTTGATACTGCGTGTAATCACCGTCCGGATCAAGCTGAAATTGTTGATCGTAGTCTCTGTACTGATTGTCTTGATAGATGCCCTGAAGGATCAGGCCTTTCGAATTTCCCACATCGAACGAGACCTTTCCCTGAAGATTGTAGCGCTTTTGATAATTCATCGGCACATATTTTCCATCTCCTGTCGAGCCGATATACCATTGCGACGGGTCGTTAGCGGAGAAATTTGAAGAATCCGACGGGTTGAATACCCTCTTGCCATACAAATAGCCGTCGTTATAGTAATAACGGCCCGACAAGACAAATTTCATAAATTTTCCCGTTCCGGGCAAAGGACCGCTGAGCAATCCTTCATAATTTTGAAGATCGGACGGAGAAATATGATCGATGTTTTGAAAAAGACCGGTCCTCGAGCTGACGTAATCTCCCGTGTACGCCGAGAAACTGCCCGCATAGTTTTCATGCGCAGTTTTTGTCACTTCGTTCACGACTCCAGAGAGCGCTTCGCCGTATTCTGCATTGAATGTGCCGCTGAGAACTTGGATCTCCTGCACCGAGTTGATCTCGGCTTCGAGCTCCGATCCTCCCGAAAACACATCGTTGACAGACATGCCGTCGATGAGGTATTTCACTTCGTTGCTGCGGCCGCCGCGAAAATGGCCGTCGACGACCCCTGCTTGAAGGTTAACGGCAGAGGAAACGTCCTCTATAGGTAAGGATGCAATTTGACCGCTTGTCACAGTCGATGTGGTCGAGGTGAGATCTTTTTGTACGAGGGGCCGGACGGCAACCACTTCCACCGTTTTCATTTCTACACCTTGCTGCGCAAGTGTAAAATCGATCTGAGTGGTTCGGTCGGCGGAAACGGAAACATTGCTAACAATTTGCGGTGCGTAACCGATGGCGGATGCCTTTACTTCATATGTCCCGGGAGGGATGTTGATGATGAAGTAATCGCCGTTCAGATCCGACGTTGTGCCAAGTGTCGTTCCCACGATGACAATGTTGACTCCGATCGGCGGCTCTTTCGATTGAGCGTCGGCTACTTTTCCGGAAATTTTGCCGGTTGTTCCGCCGAAAGCGGAAGTAACGTAGAGAATGAAAAGGAAAACGGTAGCAATGATCGATTTCATTGTTCCTCGATGAAGTCGGTTCGCACCTGTGCCATTCCAAACACGATAATGCTTACTATTAAATAGAGAACGGGGCATTTTTTCAAATGCCCCGCCCTATGCAGCTTTACTTCAAGAGCAACATCTTTTTCACAATTGCCATCGAACCGGCCTGGAGTCGGTAAAGATATACACCGCTGCTCAGAACCGATCCCGCTTCACCGCGTCCATCCCATACAATAGAGTATCGTCCGGCATTCATGGGCGCATTGACGAGCGTCCGCACTTGCTGTCCGAGAATATTGTAGACGACCAGCGACACTATTCCGTTTGTCGGAACGCTGTAGTTTATCGTCGTCGATGGGTTGAATGGATTCGGATAGTTGTTTGAAAGGTCGAAGACCTTAGGAGTATTCGTACCTTCGCCTTGGACTGTCGTCGTCGTTCCAACCTTTTGCACAGTCAGATCGTCGAAATACACCGTCCCGACAAAAGTCGAATAGATATGCAATCGGGTCTCCAGCGCGGTGGCATTAACACCTGCTGGCACCACGATGTCCTCCGTGTACTGAGTCCAATCGAACGATGTGACATTCGGGAACGTGAAGGTATAGTCCGTCGCGGGTCCGACATTGTTATACCCGTCGTTGTTGCCGTATTTCGCAAACCACAACGGCGTGATGCCGACTGCCCACGTACCCGGATATTTTGCCGCTGAGTCCGGAACCAGACCGCTTGCCTTGATCCATACGCTCACGCGCATGATATCGCCTTCGCTGATTGTTGTGTTCCCGCTATTTAACGGGAAGCGTTTCGTCCCAACAAATCCATCATGCGCCGCACGACCGGCAGGCATGTTGAATTTGAGAGAGTATGCGCCCGAGTGTGAAGCTTCGTTCGTCACGACCGTGTTCTCAAACCCGTTCGATAACAATCCATCGTTGCCTCCGTTGGGCGGTAACCAATAATACCAACCCGTCGGGACTCCGACTCCTGTGTTCCAATCCTGTCCTGCCCAGTTCCCTCCGCGTCCCGTCAACAGGAAGTCGTCTGCCCAGACCGTCCCCGTTGCATTCTTCCCTCCGACAAACGAG
>DATJXA010000049.1:0-7660 GCA_035500675.1 Bacteroidota bacterium
CGCGCGGAGACCTCGGCGTTGAGTGTCCGACGCAAGATGTGCCCATCGCGCAGAAATTGATCTGCAAAAAAGCAAACGCAGCAGGCAAACCGGTCATCATTGCTACCCAAATGCTCGAGTCGATGATCGAAAACCCTCGTCCTACGAGGGCGGAGGCAAACGACGTCGCCAACGCGGTGCTGGACGGTGCGGACGCGGTAATGCTCAGCGGAGAAACATCTGTCGGAAAATATGTTGTCGGCGTTGTGGAAACGATGGATATGATCATCCGGCGGGCGGAACAGGAATGTCATGACAGGCTCGATCTTCCCGAAGAGGCAAGCGATATGCAGTCCGCGGTATTCAAAGCGCTCGGCCGCTCGGCGTGCGTTCTTGCCAAACAAATCGGCGCAGCGGCAATTGTGCCGATTACTCACTCGGGGGAAACGGCCAAGACGATCGCGAAGTACCGGCCGCAGGGGAAGATCATCGCGGTCACGGACCGCGAACGCATCAGGAGGCGTCTCAATTTGATCTGGGGAGTGCGGTCGATTCTCGTACCGAAAATTGCCGACACGGATACAACTCTCGAAAGCATTAGACAGGAGCTTTTAAAGTCCGGGTATGTTAAGAAGGGAGATTACGTCGTCATGACCGCCGGTATTCCTCTGCTTGCCCGCGGAACGACGAATACAGTGAGGGTGGAAAAAATATCTTGACCGAAGTCCTCCCCCCGCGACAACTCTCTTCAGAGGTTAACTTCAGAGACGTAGTCGTCGATGTCGTAACGGACGTTGAGATCACGCGCCGCCGATGTCGTAAACCGCTTCCGCACCAGCAGGGGAATCGCCATCATTCCCGCAATGACCGCAGTCCACGTTAGTATTTTCAGCATAATCCTCATTACTTATTGACGGGAGAGAATGATCTCCTCGCCAAGGATGATTGAGTACGTGATGCAGTCCCATTGCTGCATCTCCATCTCTTCAAGCAGGACCTCTTCAAGGGCTTCCCGCTCTTCCTGCGAAAGGTCGTCAAAGCCGAATGATGTTTTCATGCTCTTTTCCTCCTTCCTTCTACCTAAAGAAACGAAGAACCGGAAGAAAAGTTGTGTTCGCTATCAACTTTTTTTGTCCCGTGCTATACGTAATATTTTTTTACGTAATCGGCCACCATGCGGTGCGTGTTGTAGACAGGGACTAAAGAAGCGATGGATTTCCGTATTCTTGCCAGCCAATGGCGGGGGATATTCTTCTCGTCCCTCTCATAGAATTCGGGGACTATCTCATTCTTGATCACGGAAAAAAGATTTTCCGCGTCGATCGCGTCTTGTCGTTCCGGCGTCGCGGGGGGCGCATCGTTCCCGATCGCCCAGCCGTTCGTACCGTTGAAACCTTCTCGCCACCATCCGTCCATGATACTGCAATTGAGGCCGCCGTGGATGACAACCTTCTGTCCGCTCGTTCCGCTTGCTTCGAGAGGACGACGCGGGTTGTTCAACCACACATCCGCTCCGGCAACGAGATGCCGCGCCATGTTGATGTCGTAGTTTTCGAGAAAGACCACTTTGCCGAAGAGGCGGGGATGGTTTGTCAGCTCGATGATTTTTTTGATGAATTTCTTTCCCTCGTCGTCGCGCGGATGCGCTTTGCCGGCGAAAATCAATTGGAGAGGACGTTCAGGGTCGTTGAAGAGTTCGAGCGCTCGTTCGAGGTCGGAGAAGAGAAGCGGAGCGCGCTTGTACGTTGCGAAGCGCCGCGAGAAACCGATCGTAAGGGCATCGGGGTTCAAGACTTTTTCAAAAACTGCAGTTCCGTTGCCGAACCGCGCGTGTTGAACGCTGAGAGCCTGGCGTGAGAATTCGACAAGGTCCCGGCGAAGTTCATAACGGAGAGACCAGAGTTCCTCGTCCGTAAAAGCGTTCCCCTTCATCGCTTTTTGCCAAAAATCCGGCTCAAGGTAATGGGACTGCCATAGTTTGCCGAGATGCGTTGTCCAGAAGCGTTCCGTTTTTTCATTCAGCCAACTTCCTACATGGATCCCGTTCGTGATGTGGCCGATCGGGACTTTGTCCGCAGCAGTATTCCCGAACAACGGTCTCCACATCTCTCTGCTCACCTGTCCGTGTAACTCACTGACGCCGTTTGCAGCCCGGGCCATTTTGAGTGCGAGGACCGTCATGCAGAACGTTTCGTTTGCATCGTTCGGAACGACGCGGCCGTAGTTCATGAGGTCTTCTGAAGAGATCCTCATTGCTTTTGTCATTGAAGCGAGGGAATAGTCCATGAGGTCTTTTGAAAAGCGGTCATGCCCGGCAGGTACCGGAGTGTGCGTTGTGAACAAACATTGGCGCTTAACGTTTTCTTCAGCCGTCTTGATCTCGATGTCCTTTTCGACTTGTTCGCGCAGGAGTTCGAGAGTAAGAAATGCGGAATGTCCTTCGTTCATGTGAAAAGACGATGGCGTGATGCCTAATGCGCGGAGCAACCGCACGCCGCCGACGCCGAGGATGATCTCCTGCGAGATGCGTGTCGTACTGTCGCCGCCGTAGACGTGGGCCGTCAGGTCGCGGAAACGCTCCTCATTTTCCCGGACGTTGGTGTCGAGGAGGAACACGACGCTCCGTCCGACGTTGAGTTTCCATGCGTGGAAACGAACGGTACTGAAACCAATATTGATGAGGCACCGAACAGGCTCTCCGTTCTCGTCGACAACGATACGGAGGGGAAGCTTTGAAGGGTCGGCGGAAACGTACTGCTCATTCTGCCATCCATCGGCAGCGATACGCTGCTCAAAATATCCTTGACGATAAAAGAGGGAGATGCCGACGAACGGAATCCCAAGATCGCTCGCCGATTTTGTATGATCGCCGGCGAGAATGCCCAAGCCGCCTGAATACGTGCGAAGGCTCTCATGGAAGCCGAATTCTGCGCTGAAATATGCGACAGGCCGTTCGAGTTTCTTTGCTTTCGACGATGCCCAGGTGTTATTCCCTTTTGAATATGCCGCATAATTCTTCCATGCCGATTCGACCTTCTTTGCCAACTCAGCACTTGCAAGCCGCGCTACGAGTTCTTCGCGGGACATCTCTGCAAGAAGAGCAACCGGATTGTGGTGGGTCCGATCCCACGCTTCGGGCGAAAGTTCGCGAAAGATCGATTGCGCCTCGAAGTTCCACGACCACCACAAGTTGCGCGAAAGGATATGGATTTTGTCCAGAAGGGAAGAGGAGTGTATCTCCAAAAATTTTGCCGTCATCTCTTATATATTATCCGTGGGTGATTGTTGCGAAAGGTCAAAAGTAACTAAAATTTTTGCTGAAAATCCAGAAGAATTCGGAGAAAAATTTTCTTTTCGGGGAGAAGGGAAGGAAACTTTCTGGTTGTTGGAAGTTCTATCAAAGCTTCATAAGTCGCAACTGTTCGTTCGTCATCAGCCAAAGCAGGATGCCGGCGCCGCGCTGCACAGGCGACCCGACTTCAACGCACGAGAGCGTTGCTTTCTTGATACTGATTTTCGCATCTCCGCTGAAGCCAATGAGGTTCGCGATGCAGCGACTGATGAACGGTTCATGGCTGACAAGCAATGCTCTTGCGTCCCTCGGAAAGGATTGCAGTTCACGAAAGAGACTCTGTGGGTCGCTGTTTGAGAGAAGATAGTTCAACGCTTGTACTTTTATGGAAGGAAACTGTTTCGCTACAATGTCGGCCGTTTGCCTTGCCCGTACAAAAGGGCTCGTGAAGATCAATGTAATATCCAATTTCATCGCCGCGATTGCGGCAGCGACGATCGATGCTTCGTCGATCCCGGTCTGGGTAAGCATTCTGTCGGTGTCGGTGGTTTGACCCGAGGAATCGGCGTCGGCATGTCGAAGAAAGAACAATCTCATTGATTACTCAGATTGCGCAGATTTGACTCAGATTGCAGATTGCTCAGATTTTTTCTTGATAGGATTATCGTACTGCATAAACTTTTCGTTTGATCTGAACGCTGCTATTCCCAAAGTTCAAGAGCAATCCGACCGGAAGATTTGCCGCTTTCAGATAATTCAAGAGTTGTTTCTCGTGGACATTCTCGATGAAACGGACCGCCTTCAATTCAACGATGACAGAATTTTCTACAAGGATGTCCACTATAAATCCGCCCACGAATTCCCCGCCGTATACAACCTTTAGCTCCTTTTGCTGTTCTACAGAGAGGGTGGAAGCACGCAGTTCTTGCGCCAGCGCGTTCTCATACACCTTCTCCGCGAAACCGGCGCCCAATTTTCTATGAACTACAAACGCCGCCCCGATGATCTTCTCGGTAATATCTTTTTTTGGATATTGTTCCCCATAGATCTTTTCCATTTTGTCTCCCCCCGTTTTTTTAAACAATCTGAGTGATCTGCAATCTGAGCTAAATCCGAGTAATCTGCGTAATCACAATCATCCCTTTTTCAAAGAATTTTTTACTTTCGCGTACCCAGGCTTAAGAACGTCGTAGATGATAGCGATTCTTTGTTTGTAGGGAATGAATGCGCTCTTCATGGCATTGATAGTGATCTTCTCCAGTTCCTCCAGCGTGAGACCAAAATGTTCCGCGGCGGTGTAGTACTCGTCGGTCAGCGTGATACCACTCATCAAGCGGTCGTCCGTGTTCAACGTAACGCGAAACTTGTAGCGATAAAATATGCCGAATGGGTGTTCGTCGATCTCTTTCACCGCTCCCGTGTGCACGTTGCTCGTGAGGCAGATTTCAAGCGGGATGCGCTTGTCGAGAACGTACTGCGCAAGCGTTCCCATGCTTAACACCTGGCCTTCCTTCACCCTCATGTCTTCGATCAATCGTGTCGCGTGACCGATCCGATGCGCGCCGCACCATTGAAGCGCTTGCCAGATCGATTCCTTCCCAAACGCTTCGCCGGCGTGAACAGTGATGTTGAAATTTTCCCGCTGGATGTAATGGAACGCATCGATATGCTTTTTGGGAGGGTATCCTCCCTCTTCGCCGGCAAGGTCGAAGCCGACAACGCCCTGGTTCCGGAAATCAACGGCCAACTCCGCAATCTCCAACGATATTTTCGGGTCCATGTTTCTCATCGCGCAAAGGAGAAGTCCGTACGTCACCCCGAAATCTTTTTTGCCCTTCTCAAATCCGCGCAGGACTGCCTTCACAATCGTTTCCGTATGAAGCCCTTTTTGGGTGTGAAAAACCGGGGCGAATCGGGACTCAAGATAAACGACCCCGTCTTTTTTCATATCTTCCAAAGTTTCGTACGCGACTCGCTCGAGCGCCTCTTCCGTTTGCATGACTGCGCACGTGTGCTCGAACCCTTCGAGGAAAAGGGGAAGACTCCCCCTTTGCGCCCCCCGCTGGAACCATGCTGCAAGTTCCTCGGCGTCCGTTGTCGGGAGCTTGGAATATTTTTGGTCCTTTGCCAATTCGATGATCGTTTGCGGACGCAGCCCGCCGTCGAGGTGATCATGAAGGAGAGCTTTCGGGACTTTCCGAAGAAGGGTCTTGGTGAGTTTCATAGGATTAATGAAATGAGTTCAGGAGAGAAATTTCTTCTTAATGTACGAAGGAATCGGTTTACATCCAAGTGAAGACGCATTTCAGTGAACGGTTCCCTGGAGGGAACCGTTCACTCTTTTGCTGTGCTTGCTTTTAGAGCACCCTTTGAGTAAAGTTGCTGATATAGATTTTGTCGGCTCAATTTCGGGAACCATCTTTTCAGGATTCCTATGGACCTCAAGGCAGAGATTTTGCGCGAACATTCCAAACGCCAGAGCATTCGACTTTCTCACTGGGTCGGAAACGACCCAAGGCGATTTACACAACTCATGGAGGTTTTTTTGAAGGGCGAATACAGGGCGACTCAGCGCGCCGCGTGGATCATCAAACATTGTGCGGACGAACATCCTCAGCTCATTGTCCCATATCTCAACGTCATGCTCGATCGGATGCGTGAACCGGGCGTCCATGTTGCGGTGAAAAGAAATGTCGTCCGCATCATACAGGATATTGAAATCCCTCGGCTCTTGGTTGGAAAAATAGCCACTATTTGTTTTGACCTGCTCTCCTCAGCCAGGGAACCAATTGCCGTAAAGGTGTTTTCGATGACGGTCCTTGCCAACATCGCGCGGAAGGAACCGGACCTGAAGAAAGAAATTCGGTTGCTCATCGAGCAACAGATGCCGACTGGAAGCGCCGGCTTCCGGTCGAGGGGGACGAAATTGTTAAAGCAGCTATCATAGTTCATTTTATCCCTCCTTCCTTCTCCCGCGGACGAAAAGTTTCAGTCGTGTGGACATTTCCCCCTAAAAGCATCATGCGGACCTTGTCGCTTTGGTTAGAAGGAGCGGAGAGTTTCGCGCTAAGCCTGGGTTGCTGAGTTGCGCGGGCCTTGGATAGGAAGGCTATCGCCGTCGATGTAATCTGTATCACAGGAGGTGTGGAATTTGTTGAAGAATTTTTCCTAATGTATGCATGTATCAATGGGTTGTCGGGGTTTGTTGTAACTGAGGCAAAAATGATTTATTTTAACAATGCGAATCGCATCTACCCACTCGATCCATCAATGAATATTTCATCCCTCTTCCAACAAAAACAGTTGAAGCCGGCTTGGTCGTACGACGCGTCGGGAGTGCTGTGGCGCCTGCTTTTTTCCGATACTAATTTTATCGTCGGAGAAGATCGTAACACTGAAACAAAAGAGGTGGAATTTTTTTGCCTCAATGCAGTCAACGGGGATCTTTTATGGAAGGGAAATTCGTTCGGAGAAGCATGGTGGATCGGCATCGAGGGCGTTGTGCACGACAAAGTTTTTCTTCATGGATTCAAGAAGCCTGACATGCCCGAACATAGCAAGATCGTAGCGGTCGACCTTGGGACTGGACGAGAATTGTGGCGCGACAACCATTACGCTTTTTTATACGCGACAAAGGAACGCGTGATGGCCTTTCGCGACATGTTTGAGAAGCGTCTCTATTATGAGCTCGATGCAGCAACCGGAGAATTTATGCAGGAATTGAAAGAAGCCCCTTCCGATCTGTACGAACGCAAGAATGCAAGTCACGGCCGGAACGACCTCCGGTTTCCCGAACCGTTCGATGAAAGCAGCGCCGAATACCCGCTCATCGCTTCGTTTGTGACACAGGTATCGAAAGGCGAAACGGTCCGAGGGTCTGTCGAATATGTTCGGATGGGCGGCAAGCTCGTAATGAATTTTCACAGCGTTCGGGCGCACGACAATGCCAAGAACAATGACGACCTGCAGAATACATTGGTGGTCATTGACGAGTCGAATGGCAAACGGTTGTATACGGACATTGTAAACAGCTCGACGCCGACTCCTGCGCCCGATTCCTTCTTCGTAGATGATGCTGTCGTCTACTATATAAAAGAGAAACACACTCTGGTTGCCTTACCTCTCATTGGTCAACGCACATGAATGCGGTTGCAGTAAAACATGTGGATGCGTTTACGACAACGGCGTTTACGGGAAACCCCGCCGCGGTAGTTCTCGAGGCGGAACATCTTTCGGAAGAGCAGATGCAACGCATCGCACGGGAAATGAATTTGCCGGAGACAGCTTTCGTTCTTCCCGCGTCGAGCAAACAGGCGGATTTACGCATCCGGTGGTTCACCCCGACCAACGAGGTGGACTTGTGCGGACACGCTACGATCGCTAGTTTCC
>DATJXA010000050.1:0-3231 GCA_035500675.1 Bacteroidota bacterium
GTCGTTGTCCTCCACCATGAGAATTTTAATAAGCTCTTTCGTCTTTGTTTGCGCCATTTCTCTCGACAAAAATTCCACCATTAAAAACTCCTCCTGTGTGCTGCATCTTCCACAGTTACGGCGCTCGACGTCTCGCTGCCCACCGTTTTCATCGAATCAGCGAGGCAGCGAAAAATAAAAGGTCGTGCCTTTTCCAAGATCAGATTCGAGCCAAATTTGGCCCTGGTAAAGTTCGATGATCTTCTTGACGATCGCCAACCCGGCCCCGCTTCCTTCATATTCGGGGTGTAAACGCTGAAAGATAACAAATATCTTGTCAAAAAACCTTTTTTCAATACCGATGCCGTTGTCCTGGATGGAACAAAGGATGCGCTTGTCTCCCTCCTCCAGAACAATTTTGATGAACGGACTATCGCTGTTGTTGAACTTGATTGCATTCGAGATCAAATTCCGGAAGACGAGTTTGATGTGCGTCGGGTTGCAGTAATACGTCACCCGGTTTTCCGGCAAAAAAGGCGTGATGTGTTTTTCTTGGAGCGAGAAACTTAAATCGTCGAGCACTTCCGTGAGGATGTCGTTAAGAGAGACATTCTCCATGACCTCCGTCAACCTCGACACGCGAGAGAGAACCAGAAGATCGTCGATGAGACCCTTCATCCTTGTGCACGCCTGAATAATGGAATTGACGTAGTCCACTGATGCTGTATTTTTGTCCGCCCCGAGATCTTTGAGGAGCACACGGCTGTATCCTTCGACCGTGACGAGAGGTTCTTTGAGATCGTGCGAGACAACGTAAGTGAAATCGTCAAGTTCTTTGTTCCGGTTTTGGAGTTGGAGCGACTTAGAAACCGTCTCTTCGTACAATTTCGCCTTCTCTAGGGCGATGGCCGACAAGTTCGCAAAACTTTCGAGCGTCCGGATATGACCGCTGTCGTACAAATTGGGAGTGTAGCTCTGGATCGAGAGCACGCCGATGGTCTTGTCTTTCGAGAACATCGGGATATACAACAGAGAAAGGGAACGTCTGTGCTTGTCGCCGAACGGGTGTTCCATCATCTCGCTCGAATTGGCGTCCCGATTTTCCAGGATCGATCTCTTCGCTTCAATGACTTTCGCGATCCCCGTCCCTTCCTGAAGGGCCGAATCGACGGCATCGGGCGGAATTTTCGTCCTCACATTGTCGATAAGATCATAACAGATGATGGAGCGGACAGAATTCGTCGTTTCGTCGTAGAGGTCGATGAAAAATGCGTCGAACGGGAATACTTCGAGAAGATGCCTATACACTGCCTCGGCGATCTCGTTGATCCTGAGAAGCGACGTCAATGTGCGGCTCAGTTCGTACAATGCGCGGAGCCGCTCAAACTGAAGGCGATTCTCTTCTTCTAATTTTTTCCGCTCCGTGATATCGCGCGCCATATTCATCATCGCAACCGGGCGATTGAGCGCGTTATAGAGGAGCGTCGTATTCATGCTGACGGAGATCAATCGGCCCGACGTGTGCTTCCAGTGAATATCGAAATCTCTCAAGCTCTTTTTCTCGCGGAGTTCCTTGATCCACAATACATAACGCGCCATCTCCTCGTCGAGAAGCCATTCGTAGGGGAACTCTTTTCCTAGCGCGTCGGATTTTTTTATTCCCGTGAACCGCTCGAACTCGCTGTTCACCTGAAGAACTTTGCCTTCGAGGTTCGTCACGACGAGAGCGTCTCCGACGGTGAGGACCCCGTCGATGACGTTGCGGAACATTTGCTCCGACTGCTGCAGTTCCTTTTCGATGGCATGTCGCAGCGTGATGTCGCGATGGACGGCAAGGACGGCCTGCTTTCCCCGGTACGGAATCAGGCTCACGACAATCTCTACTTCGAACATCGTTCCGTTCCGCCGGATCGCCTTGTATTCATACCGGCTCGGGACCTTCTTCCCCAACATCCGGTTGCGGCTCCTTTCGATGATCCGTTCGCGGTCCTCCGGCGCGATGAACACGCTGATCCCCCTCCCTTTCAGCTCCGCCGGAGAATCGTATCCGAATAATTTCGCCAGGGCATTGTTCGCGTACAAGATCTGAAGATCGCGGACGATGACAACGCCATCCATCATATTCTCAATTGCCGTTTCGTAGTCGGCGTCAGACATTCCTTTCCGGGCAAACCGTTCGGCATCCCGAAGCAGCATGCAGGCGCTCCTCGCGATCCGTGAGCAGACAAATTCTCCATGAGTTCCGTGGAGCAATTCGCTCCCTCCGACAATCTCCACCACGCCGATGACATTTTTCTCAGCGACAACGGGAATGTGTAAAAGGGAGGTTTTTTCGACGGGGATGCGGTCGATGGATCTCGCCGGGAATTTCTTTTTCTTGCCGGCAGCGTAATAGAGGCTTTTTTTCTTTTTAATTGCGGCGCCAAGATGCGATGCCGAGGGTCGCATCCCGTTCAGATCCTGGACTAAGCGTGCGGGGTATGAGTTCGAAGCGACGAGTCTCAAAAGTTTTCCGTCAACGAGATAGATGGCCCCGGCTGAGGCCTCGCTGAACTTTATGACTTTCGTCAGAAAGGAATGGAAAGATTGCTCGGGCGAATTACCCTTCTGACTTTCTGCGAAAGCAAAGGCATCGATATCTTCGACGAAGGCGTACGTTTTCTTCGTCCGCGATTCCAATTCCTTGGCCGATCGTCCTTTAGAGGACGCAGATGTTTTTTCCATTCCGGGTGTTAAGCTAACGGCGTAATGAAAAACTCTATGAGCCTATTATAGCTTCCGTATCACTATGTCCAACACAACAACTATTTCGCTTTTGTCGCCGGACATTTGCGACTGTGTTTCTCACAGCGTCCGCCCCGCAACCGGCGCGATCTCTTTTGCCTTTTTCATCAGTTGTAAAAAAGTTTCCGGTTTAAGAGATTGAAAACCGTCCGAGATCGCCTGCTCGGGATGATTATGCACTTCTACCATCAAACCATCCGCTCCTGCGGCGATTGCCGCAAGCGCGAGCGGCGTCACAAGATCCCAGGCTCCCGTTCCATGGCTTGGGTCGACAATGACCGGAAGGTGAGACAGTTTTTTTATAACGGGGACGGCGTTGAGATCGAGCGTGTTGCGGGTATACGTCTCGAACGTCCGAATGCCGCGCTCGCAGAGAATAACGTTGTAGTTCCCGTGGGAGAGGATATATTCTGCCGCCATGAGGAGCTCTTCGATCGTTGCCGAGAGCCCGCGCTTCAATAGGACTGG
>DATJXA010000051.1:0-6132 GCA_035500675.1 Bacteroidota bacterium
GTTCGGCGGCCGCCAGCTCGCGTTGCGTATTCTTTATGCGATGCGCGGAAAAAAAGTGATGGATCTAGAACACGACAGCCCGACGACGGTCCAATGACAGCGCGGGCTGCCATAACAGAAAGGCACACGCCATGAACGGAGTCCGTTTTAACGAGACATACCCCCACATCAGCCAATCCAATCTGTATTACGACCGCTCGCTCGGGCTCATCCCCGGCGCGACACAGACCCTCGCGAAAGGTCCGGGGCAATACGTCGATGGCGTAGCTCCGAAATATCTCGTGCGAGGGAAGGGTTCGCACGTGTGGGACGCCGACGGGAACGAGTACATCGATTACAACATGGGGATCGGTCCGATCTCGCTCGGCTATTGCTACGAACCGGTCGACGCGGCCATCCGCAAACAGCTTGACAGCGGCATCACCTTTTCGATGATGCACCCTCTTGAAGTGGAAGTCGCCGAGATGATCAGAGACGTCATCCCTAACGCGGAAATGGTCCGCTTCAGCAAGACCGGGGCCGACGCTACGAGCGCCGCGATCCGTCTTGCGCGAGCGTATACCGGGCGTCCGAACGTCCTTTGCTGCGGGTACCATGGCTGGCACGACTGGTACATCGGCGTTACGGACAGGAACAAAGGAATTTTACAGGAAGTGCAAGACCACACATTCACGATAAATTACAACGACCTCGAGTCGGTAGTGGATTCGATCGACGAGGAAACTGCGTGCGTCATTCTTGAGCCGACGGTCTTCGACGCACCGGAGAATAATTTTCTTCATAAGCTGAAAGATACGTGCAGGCAGAAAGGCGCGCTCCTCGTTTTCGATGAAATGTGGACGGGGTTCCGGATCGCGCTCGGCGGAGCGCAGGAGTATTTCGGCATCAAGGCCGACCTCGCCACCTTCTCGAAAGCTGTCGCAAACGGCATGCCGCTCTCGATCCTTACGGGGCGCGCGGAGATCATGAAACTTCTCGAGAAAGAGGTCTTCTTCTACACAACGTTCGGAGGAGAGACGCTTTCGCTTGCTGCGGCAAAGGCGACGATCGAGGAGATGCGAACGCAGCGAGTTCTCGAGTATATCAAGAAGCAGGGAAAAAAAATACGCCATGGCGTCAATACGATAGCGCAAGCGCTCGAGATGGACTACGTGTCATGCCGCGGGTTTGACTGCAGGAGCATCGTCGCGTTCCAGCCGTCGGCAGGGAACCCCCTCGAGATGAAATCGCTGGTCCAGCAGGAGATGTTCAAGCGCGGAATTTTATGGAGCGGTTTCCACAACATCTCCTTTTCCCATTCCGATGGCGACATCGATTATACGCTGCTTGCCTACCGCGAGTCGCTCGCGATTCTCAAAAAGGCTGTGGAGACAAATTCTGTTGCGCACGCGCTTAGAGGAAAAGTCGTCGAGCCGGTTTTTCGCAAGACGAGCAACTTCAACGTGAAACCTAAAAAGGCGCCTAAGCCGTTATGAACGAAAGCCTTACAGAGAAATCGATTTTCTCGCTTAGGAATAAAGTCGCCCTCGTCACGGGGTCGCAGGGGTTGCTCGGGAGACAACACTGCTATGCGCTCGCTGAAGCCGGCGCTCACGTTCTCGTCACGGACCTCGATTGTAAAGGATGCGAAGAGCTGGCGATCTCGTTGACGGATGAATACCACGTTCTTTCACTCGGCTGCCAATGCGAGATCACCGACCGGGTTTCTATCCTGAGGGCAAAAGAATATATCCTCGACGAATTCGGACGTATCGACATTCTCGTCAACAACGCGGCGATCAACGATATGGTCGAAGCGGGAGCGGGTTCTGCCGAGATGATGAAATTCGAAAATTTCCCTCTCGAGTCGTGGAACCGATCTCTTACCGTGAATATCACCGGGACATTTTTGTGCTGCCAGATTCTCGGCACGGCGATGATGGAGCAGGGCTTTGGCAGTATCATTAACATCGCGTCGACGTACGCGGTGGTCGCACCGGATCAATCCCTCTACGCGAACCCGGACGGCACGCAGGATTTTTACAAATCTCCCGCTTATCCGACGACAAAAGGAGCCGTCCTTGCGCTGACGCGATACCTCGCATCCTATTGGGGAAAGAAGGGAGTGAGGGTCAACGCGCTCTCTCCGGGCGGAGTGAAGAACGGGCAGAACGAACCGTTCGTAGAAAAATATTCTTCGCGCACTCCGCTTGGACGCATGGCGTATCCGAGCGATTATAAAGGCGCCGTCGTTTTTCTCGCAAGCGACGCATCGAAATATATGACGGGGGCGAACCTCGTCGTCGACGGCGGATGGACGATTTGGTAATCGACGTTCCTGTTTTAACAGGCCAATAGACGACCATTCATAATTGTTAATTCATAATTCATAATTTTACAAAGGGCATCATGAGAAACATGAAAGTTCGCCTCGGTGATAAACTCGTCGGTTCCGACCAACCGGTGTATGTTATCGCCGAAATAGGGATCAACCACAACGGTTCGATCGATATTGCGAAAAAACTCATCGACGCTGCATTTCTCGCCGGCTGTGATGCGGTAAAATTTCAGAAACGGACGCCGGAACTTTGTGTCCCGCACGATCAACGCGATATCGAACGCGACACGCCGTGGGGGCGCATGTCGTACATCAAGTACCGGCATAAGGTAGAATTCTGGAAAAAAGAATACGACGAGATCGACAGCTACTGCGCCGCGCGCGGGATGGCATGGTTCGCATCGTGTTGGGATGAAGAGTCGGTGGAGTTCATCCGGGCATACGACGTTCCGTGCTATAAGGCCCCGTCGGCGACGCTCACCGACATCGATTTGCTGCTTGCGATGAAGTCGACCGGCAAGCCGCTGATCCTGTCGACAGGGATGTCGACGTTAGAGGAAATTGAGACCGCAGTAGGTCTCATCGGCACCGACAATCTGCTGCTTGCGCATGCGACGTCGACATACCCCTGCCCTCCGCAAGAACTCAACCTTCGCATGATCCAGACGCTTCAATCGATGTATCCTTCAGTGCCGGTCGGGTACTCCGGTCATGAGACCGGCCTCACGCCGACATGGATCGCCGTCTCTCTCGGCGCGATTTTTATTGAGCGCCACATTACGCTCGACCGGGCAATGTGGGGAAGCGATCAGGCGGCCTCGGTCGAGATCGGAGGGCTTGTACGGCTGGTGCAAAATATCCGCGATGTGGAGCGCGCACTGGGTGACGGAGTGAAACGGGTCTATCCGAGCGAGATCGGGCAGCGGAACAAACTGCGGAGAATTCCGTCCTTCGAATCAGTGACCGTTCCTCGGTAACGTATGCCGTTGGAAATTACATCGCCGATCATCGTCGTCGGCTCAGCATGCATCGTCATTCTGCTGGAACGCCTCTTTCCGTACGACGGACACCAGACGCTGCTGAGGTCGGGATTTTTCAGCGACCTTGCATTCTATGCGATCCTCCAAAGCTATCTCCTCGGATACATCATCTTCTTTTTTGTCGATTGGATCGATCATACCACCGGGATGTCGCGTCTTCGCTTGGTGAGCGACTGGCCGATCGTCTGGCAGGCAATTTTTTTCCTTGTCTTGCACGACCTGTATATTTACTGGTTTCACAGATGGCAGCATGCCTCGAAGTATCTTTGGCGCATCCACGAGGCGCATCATTCGTCGCCGGATGTCGATTGGTTGTCGGGAGCGCGCTCTCATTCGATCGAGATCCTTATCAATCAGACGATCGAATACGCTCCCATTGTACTGCTTGGCGCATCCCCGCAGATCGCTCTCTTTAAAGGAATTGCCGACAGCGTGTGGGGGATGTACATCCATTCGAATATCGATGTCCATTCGGGCTTTCTGCAGTATGTGATCAATGGTCCCGAAATGCACCGATGGCATCATGCGAGGGAGATCACCGAGGGAGGGATCAACTTCAGCACGAAGCTTGCGATATGGGATTGGATGTTCGGGACCGCTTATCTGCCAAGGCCGGTGAAGCCCTCCGGTTACGGACTCGCGGGAGTGAATTTTCCGAAGAACTACTTCGCGCAGCACATATTTGCGTTTCGGAAATTTGACCGAACGTCTGATGAAAAAGGATCGCAAGCCAATGAAGATACTGGAACGCAGCCTTCGCAGTCTATCGGATGAGAAATTTATGCTGAACATACGTTCTTCAACAACGGGCGAGGGGACATCGGTGGACCGCGAAAAAGGCGACTATCGGCGAAAGAAGATATTATTCATTTGCGGGTCGCGGAACCAAACGACGCAGATGCACAAAATTGCCCTCGAGCTGCCTGAATGTGAGCATTATTTTTCACCGCATTATCATGACGGTATCTACGACCTTTACCGGAGGATGGGACTCCTGGAGTTTTCAATACTCGGAAACAAGATAGTGAAACGGTGTTTCGAGTATCTCGCGAGTCATGAACTCATGGTCGACTACAAGGGGACTGCAAACGACTACGACCTTGTCGTCACGTGCGCAGATATCGTCGTTCCGAAAAATATTCGCGACAAAACAATTGTGCTTGTGCAGGAAGGGATGACGGACCCGGAGAATTTTCTTTACCACCTTGTCAAACTTCTTCCGTTCCTTCCGCGCTGGATTGCAAGCACGTCGACCTTCGGTCTCAGCAACGCCTACGACCGGTTATGCGTAGCGAGTGAGGGATACCGAGAGCTCTTCACGTTGAAGGGGGTCGATCCAGGAAAGATCGTCGTGACCGGCATCCCGAATTTTGACAACTGTGCGCAGTATTTGGACAACGATTTTCCGTTCAAACATTATGTCCTGGTGTGCACATCGGACGCCCGCGACACCTTTAAGATTGAGAACAGGCGCCGGGTGATAGAGCAAGCCGTCCGGATCGCGGACGGACGCACGCTGATCTTTAAACTTCATCCGAACGAGAATATTGAAAGGGCGACGAGGGAGATCCGTCAGTATGCCGAAGGGGCGTTGGTCTTCGAGGACGGAAATACCGAACATATGATCGCGAACTGCGACGTGCTCATTACGCAATTCTCATCCACAGTTTTTGTCGGGATCGCCCTGGGGAAAGAAGTCTATTCCAATTACGATATCGAGGAACTGAAAAAATTGTGTCCCCTCCAAAATAATTCGGCATCAAGGAATATCGCCGCAGTGTGCCGCGACCTGTTAGAAACGGAACCGTCCAGCAACCGTTTCAGCAGAGATGAGCTTTTCAAGCAAACTGCACTCCAGCCGATCTCTCACACCACCGACGTGTCGCCTTTCCACGCGAGATGACCGCGTAATTCCACGATCGCTAAAACGATCACGGGAATATACTCCAGCGCCAACACGGCTGGGTATTGCTGCCACACACCGGTCAGCCGGTAATGCATCACCGTGAAACTCGTCAGGCTTACTCCCGCCGCAAGAGCGATTCCCGACCATCGCCGCGCTATCGGCAATATGACCGCAATCCATCCCACATACCAGGGATGAACGACGGGCGAAAAAATCATCAACGAGAGAAGAGCGAAATACAGCGTGTCGGTGAAATTCCGGCGTTTAAAAAGAAGGAGTGCGAGAACTATAACGAGAAGTACCCCGCACCAAAGTCGCGACGGCTGGTTGTCGTTGAAGTAGAGGTTCAACGTCTCAAAGACGATGCCGTTGAACGACCAATTTTTTGTGAAGTCGAACAACGTTTCAAAAGGGTTCGAGGTGAAAATGTAGGGAATAAACTGCACGGCGACGGTGAGCGGGGGGACGACGACTGCGGTGATCTTGTTTCGCCAGCCTTTCTCGAAAAACAGAAAGAGGGGAAGGAATATCAGCCCTACCGGTTTGATCGAAATCGAAAGGCCGAGAAGGACATATGCCAGATATTTCCGGTCATTCAAATAAAAGAAAAGTCCGAAGATAAAAAAAGGCAGCCCAACCGCATCGAGGTGACCGTCGACCGCAAATTCGATGATCGACAGAGGGCAGAGAGCATAGAGCAGGAGATATTTTTTTGGGATGTTCAGCCGCGTTAAAATTAAATAGAGGCCGAACATCGTTGCCATCTCAGCGATGAGATAAAGAATTTTATAGCTCCATAACATTTCGCCGCTCAGCTGATAACAACAGTAGAATATCCATTCGCTCAACGGAAAGTAGATCGTTTTCAG
>DATJXA010000052.1:0-28838 GCA_035500675.1 Bacteroidota bacterium
TTTCCACCTCGACTGGGAAAAGAGCGGCGAGGATGGACTCAGCGTCCTTGAGTCAACGAAGAATTTCGATATCATCCTGATGGACTACAACCTCCCCGGCATGAACGGCGTAGAAGTGACAAGCGTTCTTGTCGAACGAGGCATCACGATTCCCGTCGTGTTCATTACCGTCAACCGGGATTTTAACCTTGCGGTCGAAACGATGAAGCTCGGCGTAGAGGATTTTCTCGTGAAGGAGGAAATATCGACCCCGGTCCTTCCGAGGACGATCATCAGCGTGCTCGAGCGCGTTCGGCTGCGGCAACAATTGTCCGCCCTCGAGATCAGCCGCCAGCGCATCGAGGCGATCCAGGAACTCGTCCTCGGCATCAGCCAGGATCTGATTACGCCCCTCGATGCGATGGAGAAAAATGTTCAGCAGCTCACACAGAGCAGGATCGCATCCGAGATGGCCATGTACCTTCGCATCATCAGCGACAACGTCGAACGCATGCAATTGAAGCTGAGCAAGCTGAAATCCCTTAAAGAGGATAAGACCGTGCAGTACATCAAAAATATCAGAATGATCGATATCTCGGACTAACGTCATGGCTCTGTTCAAGCGGCACCCGCTTCTCACACACGACGAACTCACGAAAATCGCGGGCGCGATCGCGGCGGCCGAACGAAATACGAGCGGACAGATCAGGGTGAGCATCCGCAAGCGCCGCGCATGGAACGAGAGGAAGCTTTCTCTCCACGCGTTCGCGCTGAAAAATTTTCACGAGCTGGGAATGGAGAAGACGAAAGAGAAAAGCGGTGTATTGCTTTTTTTTTCGTTAGGTGAACGAGCATTCCAAATCATTGCCGACGAGGGGATCCACAAAAGAGTACATGAGCGTTACTGGGATGACCTCGCCGTGACACTCACGTCCCATTTCAAAAAGCAAAAATTTTGCGACGGTATTTGTGAAGTCGTGAAAGAGATTGGGACGAAGCTTGCCGAGGAGTTCCCAAGACATTCCGGCGATACAAACGAGCTCCCGAACGATGTGTCAATCCGTTAATTCAGTGCGCACATGAAAAAAATGAAAATCGCCGTAGCCCAGGTTGACGCAGCCGTTGGAAATCTTCAAAAGAATATTGCCCATCACGTTGCGTACACCAAGAAAGCGATCGCGAAAGGCGCTTCGTTGATCGTTTTCCCGGAGCTGAGTCTCACCGGCTACTCGGTGAAAGATTTGAATTGGGATGTCGCGATAAAGGTCGGCAGTTCTTCCCCGTTCAAAGAGCTTCTCAAGCTCAGCCGCGCCATCACGATCATCGCTGGGGGAGTTGAAGAAGGCGAAAATTTTGGCCTTTACAATTCCGCTTTTGTGTTTGAGGACGAGGAACTTTATTCCGGCCACCGCAAGATCTATCCTCCGACGTACGGTATGTTCGAAGAAATGCGCTACTTCAGCCCCGGCAAGGAAGTCCGCGCCTTTCGCTCGCGGCTCGGCTCATTGGGAATTCTCATCTGCGAAGATCTTTGGCACCTGTCTCTACCGTATATCCTTGCAAGCGAAGGCGCTGAAGTGATTATCGCACTTGCGGCAAGTCCGACGCGAATGTCCGGTTCGTCCAAGGAGCTCCCTACAGCTGCAATTAATCGTGAGCATCACAAATCGTACGCGCGCCTGCTAAGTTCTTACATCGTGTTCGCCAACAGGGTTGGCTTCGAAGACGGGGTGAACTTCTGGGGCGGCTCCGAGGTCGTTGATCCCTCGGGAGAGGTCATCGCATCGGCCAAGTTGTTCGATGAAGAGATGATCTTTGCGGATGTCGATGAAAACGCAGTTCGGCGGGCGAGGAGATTGTCGAGACACTTTGTCGACGACTCTCTGGAATTTACGTTGGGCCAATTGCGCCGTGTGAAGTTGGGGAGTGACGGGAAGCGCCGCTAATGACGAGGTTATCTAAATTTTTCCGCTTACATCTGCTCCAGCTTCTGTGCCTATTTTTTCGCTCCTATTTTTCCATTTTCCGTAACGTTGTGATGAAGATAAGCCGGATTGGGTGAGGTCCGTTTCGGATTCCCGATAGAAACGTTAGGGAATGACACAGACTCAGCGCTCGTCATGCCCGCTTGCTTCTGGCGGGCATCCATACAACGGTGGGAAGAAATGGCAAAAGTATCACTACCTCGGATTGTTCCGGGTTGCGAGTCCGTATGGATTTCGCTAAATTTGAAATGAGATCGAATTTTTAGAGGAGTGTGTTAAATGAACGGAATGAAAACTGCTTTCCTCATGACATTGATGATGGTGCTTCTGCTCCTCATCGGCGAGGCGTTCGGCGGAGCGCAGGGAATGGTCTTAGCTTTTCTTTTTTCGCTCGTGATGAATATCGGGATGTACTGGTTTTCAGACAAAGTTGTTCTTATGATGTACCGGGCTCAAGAAGTGACCGAGTCGGATCAACCGCGATTGGTCAGGATCGTTCATAGGCTTGCGGCGCAGGCTCAGGTACCGGCGCCCCGTGTATATCTTATTACAAGCGAAGCGGCCAACGCCTTCGCCACGGGCCGCAGTCCCGATCACGCTGCCATTGCGGTGACATCGGGTATCCTGCAATCGCTGAGTGATGACGAGCTGGAAGGTGTGCTGTCGCACGAGTTCGCTCATATTAAGCATCGGGATATTTTGACCGGAACAATCGTTGCGACGATGGTCGGCACGATCACGCTCATTGCAAGAATGGCGGGTTGGGCAATGATCTTTTCGGGAGGGAGAAGCGATGACAGGGATTCAGGCGGAGGACTTGGCGATATCCTCATGCTGATCCTCGCTCCGCTAGCCGCCGTTCTGATTCAACTGGCGATATCACGATCTCGCGAATTCGCCGCCGATGCAGGCGGGTCTCAGATCTGCGGAAAGCCGCTCAGTCTTGCAAACGCTTTAAAAAAGCTCGACCGCGAATCCAAACAAATCCCTATGACCAATGCCCAGCCCGCAACCTCTCATTTGTTTATCGTCAACCCGTTGCGATCTGGAGGGATCGCAAAACTTTTCGCCACACATCCGCCGATGGAAGAACGCATTGCCCGACTCGAGCAGATAGCGATGCGCGGTACCACTTAATCTTGTAAAGGACTCTCATGGAACAGAACGATCTATTGAGTTACAAGGAGCCGGCACCGATTACGAACAGAGAGAATCCGTTCGAATCGATGATGGAGCGCTTCGATGTTGCCGCGGAATTGCTCGGACTGGAAAAGGGAGTCTACGAATATCTTAAGACGCCGGTCAAACAAGTCATTGTCTCGATCCCTATTCAGATGGACAACGGCGAGATCGAGGTCTTTGAAGGATACCGTGTCATCCACAACGACATTCTCGGACCATCGAAAGGAGGACTGCGCTTTGCACCCGACGTCAACCTCGACGAAGTGAAGGCGTTAGCGGCATGGATGACGTGGAAATGTTCCGTTGTCAACATTCCATTCGGGGGAGCCAAAGGCGGCGTCCGGTGCGATCCCGCTAAATTAACTCCCGTCGAATTAGAAAAAGTTACGCGCCGGTATACGGCGAACATGCTGGACATTTTCGGCGAGGATAAAGACATTCCCGCTCCCGACATGGGGACGAACGAACAGGTCATGGCATGGATCATGGACACGTACAGCATGCACATGAAAAGGACGTCGACAGGCGTAGTGACTGGAAAGCCGTTGATCATCGGCGGGTCGCTTGGGCGACGCGAAGCGACGGGCCGCGGCGTAATGATGGTAACGATCGGGGCGATGGAAAAAATAAAATTGAAACCGAAAGAAACAGGCGTGGTCGTCCAAGGGTTTGGCAACGTCGGCTCGGTCTCAGCCCAGCTTCTTCAGCAGCAAGGTTGCAAGATCGTCGGCTTAGGAGACGTGACGGGCGGATATTTTAACAAGAAGGGTATCGACGTCGAGAAAGCCATCGAATGGATGAAAACGCATAAGGTGCTCAACGGGTTCACGGGAGCGGAAAAGATCACGCAGTCCGAGCTGCTGGAGCTTGAATGCGACGTCCTTGTGCCAGCAGCAAAGGAGGATCAAATTACGGCTCGCAACGCGTCGAAGATAAAAGCAAAGATCATCACTGAAGGAGCCAACGGCCCGACAACTGCGAAAGCAGATCCGATCCTACGAGATAAAGGGATCATTGTCATTCCTGATATTCTTGCGAACGCGGGCGGTGTGACGGTGTCCTATTTTGAATGGGTGCAAGACCGTGTCGGATATTTCTGGTCCATTGACCGGGTCAATCGGCGGCTCGAAAGGATGATGACCTCTGCCTTTAACGCTGTGTACGAGACGGCTGAACATTACAAAGTTTCTCTTCGCATCGGTGCATACATCATGGCAATCGACAAAGTTGCCAAGACTCTCAAAGTTCGCGGAATTTACGCGTGAATCGAATTCTGGAACGATCCGCTGTTATTTTATTCGGATTGAGCATCGGCGGGACACGAGCACTGAGTTTTGACGCCAGCGTTCCAAAATCCAACGGAGCTGTTCTCTCCGACTTATGTCTTCAGACGGTGAACCATTTTTGCGATGACGCGAAGATTCCGGACACGAGCACGATCAGGCTCACGATCGAGGAAGGGGACGCAAACCGTTTTCTTGCTGGCACACTCGCACAAGGTTTCCGTCAAAGGTTTACGGGGGTATATTCGGGCAACGGCATTGCGGACTTAGGTGTGGTATCGTCTGTCGCAAGCGCCGGGATCGTCTACGGCGAACCGTTTTCCGACGGACTATTTTCCGCTCGGCAATGCTGCCGCACGGTTACGCTCGCAATGCGTTTCGTCGTTACCCGATACGTTGACGGAAAAATTCTTTGGGCTGGGACTCAAAACGCGGAATATAACGACACAGTGAAGGTTTCCGACATGGAAGATCTGCAAAAGGGGAGTGAAAAGATTATCCATGGCGAAATCCCTGCGGGGTCGATCCTTGAACAGTTTTTAGAGCCGTTCATTATTGGGGGTGCTGCCGGCGTCGCGGTCTACTTATTCTTTACAATCCGGAGTTGATAGCCGTCTTTCAGTGATCGCTTTCAACCATTTATTTTTTTACGAAGGGTCTTTTGAATTGAAAAATATCGCAATATGTACAGCGGCGGCCTGTCTTTTTGCCGTGATAAATTTCGGTTGTAGCTCCAGCAAAGAAGTTGAATCGCTCCCGCTCGAGGTCCGCTATGCACGCGCACTCGAAAAGTTCAACAAACACGATTATCTCGATGCCGCTGACGATTTTAAGATCGTTACAGTCCAATACCCGGGAAGTTTGGTGGCCGATAGCGCGCAATTCTATATTGCCCAATGCCGCTATCGACGCGAAGAATATATCCTTGCGGCATCGGAATGCGATGTGTTGATCAGGACGATGCCGTCAAGCCCGTTGGTCGAACGAGCGCGATTCATGAAGGCGATGGCAGATTATGAACTTTCCCCACAGCCCGAACTCGACCAGAAATACACAAAGCAGGCGATCGACGACTTCCAGTCGTTTATCGAATATTTCCCGACGGATTCGCTGGCGAAAGATGCCGCGGCAAAAATTCAGGAACTGAATAACAAGCTCGCAAAAAAGGAGTACGATAACGCAGAGTTATATTATCGGCTTGAATATTACCGAGCGGCTATCCAATATTTCGACATCGTGCTGGATCGGTACCACGATACCGATTATGCCGATGATGCGCTCCTCGGAAAGGCCGAAGCGCTCCATCAAAGGCATGATAAAGCCGGCGCACTCGAAGCGATCGGTCTATTTTATCAAAAATATCCTTCGAGCAATCTTAAACCCGACGTCGATCTGTTGAAGGCTCAGATCGAATCAGAAAAAACCGAGCCGCCGAAAAAGAATCCGGGGCTCTCGACGAGCGCAACGCCGTGACAGAAAAATTAACCTTCACGGTGCGCCAGTCTCAAGTGGAGATGACCCAGCTGGTTCTTCCAAACGATACGAACCAGCTCGGCAATCTTCTCGGCGGACAGCTTATGCACTGGATCGACCTTGCTGCGGCTATTGCCGCCGCCCGTCACGCGAAGCGTATTTGCGTGACTGCGTCTGTCGATGACCTCAATTTTATTCATCCTATAAAGACCGGTGAGGTCGTCATGCTCCGCGCTTCGGTTAATAGGGCCTTCAATACGTCAATGGAAGTCGGAGTGAAAGTGCTTTCAGAAAATCTCCTCACGGGAGAGGTGAGACATGCAAATACCGCTTACCTTACGTTCGTCGCAATCGACGAAAATGGAAATCCCGTTCCATCGCCGGGCGTCCGGCCCGAGAGTGAGGATGAATTGCGTCGTTTCGCCGATGCCCTGCGGCGGCGCGAAGAACGGCTTCAACGCCGGACAAAAACCGCCCGCCGTTAAATTCGCCGCATGTTATGAACGCTGTGTAATGACAATCGACCGAGCCCCTCATCTCTTAGCCTGCCTAGGCCTGCTTGCAGTGTTCTCTCTTGTGATCCCTCGCTCGGTCGCTGCCCAGAACCGGGGAAACACAGCCCCCTTGGGCATGGTGTCGGAAATTCCGGTCTCGTTCATGCCTTCGCTTCCCACTGTTATTCATTTCAATAACGACCCATACCCGGACATCTTGTGCTACAACCAGGAGACGCGGCAGATCGTTGTTCTCATCAATAAAGGGAGCGGCGAATCTTTTGAGGAAAAGCCGATCGGGGAAGCGACCGATGTTACTTTCCTCGCAGCGCAGGATTTTAACGGAGATGGCAAAGAAGATATTGTCATCGTTCATCGGGAAGCGAGTCAGGTCGAGGTGTGGCTCAGTTCGCCCACCGACTCGGTTTATTCCTCGACAAAATATCCGGTAAATTTCTATCCAGAAAAAGTTCTTCTCGCGGACATCGACAATGACAGCACAACGGATATTCTGTGTTTCGGAAAATTATCTTCCGGCATTTCGGTCCTGCGCGGGAATAAGGACGGAACGTTCAGAGAAAAGACGCTGATTCTTCCGGAGATCCCGGTCATCGACGCCTCTGTGATCAAATTGAACGACGATGATTTCCCCGACCTCGTCATTCATAATTGGCTCACAAACGAAATGGTCTTCTACTACGGAATGGGGGAGTTGCAGTTCTCAGAACAAAATATCGTGTCGTTCGGCCAGGACACGGTGAACGTTGCATTCGGAGACTTTAACCGCGACAAGATTCTCGATTATGCCGTGACGTCGAGCCAAGGGAGGTCGATACGTTTTTTTGCAGGCGACGGCATGGCGACATATTTTCAGTATCAGAATTTGGAGTATGGGCACGAGACGAACAGCATTCTTGCCGCTCCGGTCTCGTCGAAGTTAGGGACCGATATTTTATCCTTTGACGGAAAAGATGGCATTTTCGGTGTATTTCAAAATCAAGGCGACGGCACGTTTTACGATGAGGTGGTGTTCGGCTGTCCGCTGAACGCAACTGCATCGCTTGTAGGAGATTTTGACAACGATGGATGGAATGACCTCCTTGTCGTTGACGGCCCGAATAAAATGCTGACATGTTACTGGAATGCGCGAAAAAGACTTCGCACCGGTGCCGAAACATCGGGCATCGGCGGGAAGGTATCGTTTGCAGTCGGTAGGAAGCCTCTCGGGCTTGTCGTTTCCGACCTGAACGACGACGGCCTCGACGATATTGCAGTTGTCAACGACGCCTCGTCGACTCTTTCGCTTCTTTTTAGTTCACAGCAGAACCGCATGTCGGGCCAAATCAGTTTCCCGACGGTCGATAACCCTTCGTCGATCCGGCTCTACTCAAAGAACGATACATCGTTGACATTTCTCCTTACTCACGAGTCGATCGCTAAAGTCTCCGTACTGTCGCTTTCGATGCCAAACCCTCACCGCCGTCAACGGCCTGTGTCTCCTTATACCTATGCCATCTCGACGGCTGAGAACCCGAGAATGTTCATGCCGGATGCAGCGTTGCAGAACCAGGCGATCGAATTTTATATTTATTCTACAATGCGCCAGCGCTCCTTGTCCTACTTTCGACAAGTTTCAGGCGCAAGGTTTGTCGAGCGCAATTTTAAACCGATCATCCCGGCCCGGATCCTCGCCGGATCGGTCAACGATTTCAACGATGACGGCAGACCGGACCTTGGATACATTTATTTCGACACCGATTCACTCCGGTACAATCTCGGCATCACCTTCAGCGATTCGACTGGTCAGTATCGCGGGAAGACGCTCTCCTATATTTTCCCCGATTCCGTCATGAAACGGTGTTACATGCTGTTTGCCGACCTCAATGGAGACAACAACCCCGATTGCATCTTGTATTCAACGCCGACGAATTCTATCCGTATCGCGCTCGGAAAGGGGGCGGGCAGATTCGGCGAATTTGTTACCGTCATCGATACCGTCCATATCAGCGACCCCGAACAACTTCAGGTGGTCGATTTCGACGGCGACGGTATCAACGACCTCGTCGCGCTCGATGACCAAACCTCAGAGCTATTTTTCTTCAAGGGAAAAGGTAACGGCCGATTCCTTCCCGGAACGTTTCTCATCGACATCCCGAAAGGCGCGATGTTCAGGTTCGGAGACTTTAACGGCAACGGGAAACTCGACATCGTCTACACGGAGCCGGAACACAACGTTGTTACAGTATATTTCGCTCATGGCGCATCCTCAAAATAAACAACCAAAACGGCACCGTAGATCGTCGGGCGGTAAAATGGAGAAGCCGCTCGCGGACAGAGAGGTGACGCCGATTTTGTTCTCAGCCAAGCCGCTCTCCAAATCATTCCATCGCCGCCTGATCTTTGAAGACATCTCTTTTTCTTTGAAGGAACGGCAGTCGCTTGCGATCACCGGAAAGAATGGGTCTGGTAAATCGACCATTGCGAAAATCATCTGTGGCCTGCTCTCCCCGGACAAAGGGAGCATTCAGTGCTCGGTCGCGGGGAAAGAAATTTCTAGTGAAGATCTGTTCAACCATATCGGGTTTGTTTCTCCGTACATTAACCTCTACGACGAGTTTTCGGGGATCGAAAATCTGGTTCTTATCGGCAATATTCGGGGAATTCCCGTCGATAAAATGAGTCAGGCCGACGACCTTTTGAAACGATTCGGCCTCTTCGACCGGCGCAACGATGAAGTCCATGGATACTCTTCGGGCATGAAACAACGATTGAAATACGCTGCTGCGTTGCTTCATCATCCGGAAATTCTCGTGCTCGATGAACCGACGGCGAACCTCGATGCCGAAGGCATCGGCGTCGTGCGCGAAGCGATGCGTGCTCAACTACAAACCGGCATCCTTATTATCGCCACAAACGATGAGGATGACCTTGAATTTGCCGGGGCACGGATCGACCTTGATCGTTCAAGGATCATACAGAAGCGAACTTGAAAGTCCCCTCCTAATATGTTATTATAGAAGTGCCGTGAAACCCCTTTTTGCTCCATCGTACCATATTTTCCTCAAAGACTCGCGCTCGGAACTCCGCACCCGTTACGCGCTCAACGCGCTGTTCATGTTTGTCGTGACGGCTCTCTCCGTCATTTTGTTCTCCCTCGGAAGCGAATCGGTCAGCAGCGACGTTCTTGCCGGGATGCTGTGGGTCATCATTTTCTTTTCGAGCATGTCCGGATTGTCGAGGACGTTTGTCAGCGAAGAAGAGCGGGGGACAGTCCCCACGCTGCAGCTCATCGCGCGTCCGACGCCGGTGTATGTCGGTAAGTTGTTTTTTAATTTTGTGCTGACCTTCTCGCTGAACGTCGTCATCGCGTTGCTCTACATCATCTTCATCAATAATTTTGTCGTGTCGTCAGAGGCGATATTCTGGACGACGATTTTTCTCGGCAGCTGCGCCATCGCGAGCTCCTCAACAATCATCGCGGCGATCATCGCGAAGGCAAATACAAAAGGCACGTTGTATCCCGTGCTTTCTTTTCCCATTCTGCTCCCGATGCTCATCACGGTCATCAAGGCCACGCAGCTTTCGATTGAAGGAGCCTTTTTTGAAGAGGCGCTCGGCGAGTTCCAAATTTTGGTCTCATACACGGTGGTCGTTGTCGCCGTTTCCGTCATCCTGTTCGAATTTGTGTGGAAGGATTGAAGATGCCCAAATATTTTTTCTGGAAAATTGCTCTGCTCATTTGGTTGACGCTCGTGATCGTTGCCGGCCTTCTCATGCCGATGGTCCCGGTTCCTCACGCATGGTACGAGCTTCCCATTATCCCGGCGCTTGAAGATAAGGCTCGGATCATCTTCTTCCATGTGCCGATGTCGTGGACAACGCTTGTCGCATTCATTGCGTCGATGGTATACGGCATTCTCTTTCTGAAGACAAAGAAAATGGATTACGACCTCCGGTCCGTTTCGGCCGCGGGCCTCGGCACAATGTTCTGTGTTCTCGCAACCGTCACCGGTTCGATCTGGGCGAAATTCAATTGGGGGTCGTTTTGGAATTGGGACCCGCGAGAAACTTCGATCTTTGTTTTGCTGTTAATTTATGGGGCCTATTTTACGCTCCGTTCCGCGATCGACGTCGATGAGAAAAAAGCGACCCTCTCGGCCGTGTATTCGGTCATCGCCGGCGTGACAGCTCCTTTTTTCATTTTTGTGATGCCGCGGATCATGACCGGACTTCATCCGGGAGCGAAAGGCGATGAAGCCGGTTCGACGCCGGTGGCACAGCTCCACATGCCTGCGAACATGCAGGTCGTGTTTTTCGCTTCGATCGTCGGTTTTACATTGTTGTATTTCTGGTTTTTTAATTTGAAAGTGCGGTCGGCCCGCCTTGAACAATCGATTCACCAACCATAGGAGTTGACTCGTGGATTTCCTTGCAGACCATCAATTGTATATCGTCATGAGCATCGTTCTCATTATTTGGCTGGGGCTTGTCGTGTATCTTGTACGACTTGACCGAAAAATCACTAAACTTGAAGACAGCCTGAAGAAATAAGGAGCATTCTATGAAAGTGAAAGTTATTATCGCGGCCGTTGTGATCGTCGCTTTTATTATCTTCGGGGCGGTCTCGTTCCTGGACAGCAACGTGGAATACACCGATTTTTCCAAGGCGGAAAAAATGAACAAAAAAGTCCAAGTAAAGGGCGAATGGGTGAAAGATAAAGAATCGACCTTCGACGCGAAGAGCGACCAGTTCATTTTTTATATGAAGGACGATAATGAACAAGAGGCGAAGGTCGTATTCGACGGGGCAAAGCCCAACAATTTCGAACTGGCGAAAAGCATTGTTGCTAAAGGGAGATATCAGGATGGATATTTCCACGCGACGGAGATCCTCACAAAATGTCCTTCAAAATATCAGGGGGATTCAACTGCCGTGAATAAGACGCTATAAAAGAATTTTTGCCCGAAGGAAGATAGAGAATGGTTGGAAGCATTATTATACGAACTGCATTCGCTGCTGCGCTCCTCGCGACGCTGTTGTATTACCTGGTGCATCGAAAGCGCTCATCCGTGTTATTAAAATATGCCCGGTTGGCGTACCGCACCGCAGTAGCCGGCATGGTGTCCGCGGCTGGTTTGCTTATCTACCTGATCATGACGCATCAGTTCCACTATGCGTACGTCTGGAATTATAGCTCTACAGATCTGCCGGGCCCTCTTCTTTTCTCGACATTTTATGCAGGCCAGGAAGGAAGCTTCTCACTGTGGGCCTTCTATACGAGCATTGTCGGCCTTGTTCTGATGTGGTATTCCTCGAAGAAGGGGTACGAAGCGGAGCTCATGCTGATCTATTCCGCGATCCTTTCGTTTCTCCTTCTCATGATCATCGTCAAAAATCCTTTCGCGTATATTTGGGACCTGTTCCCGAAAGACCTCATTCACAGCGGACCTATTCCTGCGGGTGTAACCAATTTTGTGTGGCTCGACCAGGCGAAAGGGCTCTGGGCGCAGTACCCGAGCGAAGGGAAAGGCTTGAACCCTCTGCTTCAGAATTATTGGATGGTCATCCATCCGCAAGTACTGTTCATCGGATTCACTTCAATGTCGGTGCCGTTTGCGTACGCCGTTGCAGGTATGCTGCGCCGCGACTACGTCAGTTGGATTCGCGTGTCGACGCCATGGACGGTATTCGGGGCGATGATCCTTGGAACGGGTATTGTCATGGGGGGTTTCTGGGCATACGAGACGCTAGGATGGGGAGGTTATTGGGGATGGGACCCTGTGGAAAATTCTTCGCTCATACCGTGGCTGGTCTGCGTTGCCTCGATCCACACCATGCTGTCGCAGCGGAGAAGCGGCAGTTTCATTAAAACTAATTTTATCCTGAGCATCTTTTGCTTTATGATGGTGCTGTACTCGACGTTCCTGACACGGAGCGGCGTCCTTGGCGATACGTCCGTCCATTCTTTCGTCGAACCGGGCATGTTGGTCTATTGGCTGTTGCTCGCGGGACTCTTCCTGTTCGCTTCCATCGGATTCGGTCTTTTTTTCTCGCGGATGAAAGAGATGCCGAAGGTGCCCGTTGGACATAGCTTCCTTTCGCGGGAATTCGCGTTGTTTCTCGGGTCTTCAGCGATCGTCTTTGCGGCGCTGTTTATTGTCATCGGGACGTCATCGCCGATCATCACCGGAATTTTGAAAGGTAAAGTCTCAGCTGTCGACTCCTCGTATTATGTGACAACGACGTTGCCGCTGGGAATTTGTATCGCAATTCTTGCCGGCGTCGGCCAATTGCTCTGGTGGAAGAATTCCGATACCGAATCCCTCATGAAAAGCCTGCGAATCCCCGTAGGGCTCGCGCTTCTTTTTACGCTCGGGAGTTTCATTGCCGGCGCGCATCAAGTTGCCATGCTGATCTTCTTGTGCGCATCGTCGTTCGCTCTTTTCACAAATTCAATAGTGGGATATCGCATCTTCCGCGGGAACCCGAAAATGGCCGGCGGATCGATCGCTCATATCGGGCTCTCGTTGATGTTCTTAGGGTTCGTTGCATCCGCAAAGTACGACAACAAAGAGACCATATCTTTGGAGGAGGGAAAACAGGTACAGGCGATGGGCTATACCATGCGCTATCTGGGCTACCATCCGATCGAACGAGGAAGGTTTGCTTTCGACGTAGAGGTGGAACGGGGAGGCGAAAAATTCATCGTCGCTCCGGTCATGTTCAATAACAAAGAGAGCGAGGGGTTGATGCGAAACCCGGATATCATCAATCTGATGACGAAGGATTTTTATGTTTCACCTCTTTCGCTTGAAGCTCCGGATTCGAAAAATGAACAGGACCTGACGATCGAGAAAGATGAGGTGCAACAATTCGATGGCATGTCGATCCAGTACACCGGATACAGTTTTGCTACGTCTCCCGAAAAAGGGAATGTTGTGACAGTAAACCTGGAAGTGACCAAGGGAGGCAAAACTGAGCATCTTACTCCGGAGATGCAGAACCAAAGGGGGAAAGTGATATATGTTCCCGCGACGCTTGAGAATAGCGATGTCTCGTTTACCATAAAAGGAATGGGGCTGGGAAACGGGGGAAGGGGAAAATCGTCGGTCACAGTTACAGTCGCCACGCCGCTGGCCGCAGGCCAGCAGCAAAAAGCCGAGACGCTCATCGTGGAGGCGAGCATCAAGCCATTCATCAATCTTGTGTGGATCGGAACGATAACGCTCGTGGCGGGTTTTCTTATTACGATCGTAAGAAGAGCGGGGGAGGCGAGGAGAAACGCACAGGGTTGACGGCGTTACTTACAGCATTCCGGTAGATTTTCGTACGCCGTGGAATCTCGTTTCATGGAATCGGCATCGTAACCTGCTTCATTGATCACCTTCCGTATTTTAGCAATTTCCAATTTTGCAGGGATAAATTTTACAGTAACGCTTTTTGCGTTGAGGTTCACATCTGCGTTCTCTATGCCGTCTACAGCAGCGAGCGCATTCTGGATCGTATGAACGCACGTCGTACACTTGAGCGTCGGCAATTGAATTTCCGCCGTTGCGACCGCGGGTGAAGAGACTGCATTTTGCGTTGAGGATGGTTTTGCGCAACCTGCAACCGCCGACAGAAGGATCGCCCCTGCCAAAAATCTTCTCGTCATATTCTCATCTTCCAGTTCTCGACGCTCTTTTCGTCAATGCGAATCTCATTGCCGACAATCTCGCTCGGAATCGGGTCGGGCGGATACTTCTGACATGTTCCGCTGATGCCCTCGAGCGTCGTAAAATTCCACCGTGTCCCGCAATTGTCGCATACGATGTCGTTCGATTCGGTATGAAAGCTTTTTGAATTGCACGGCTCGCACATGGCGATCGAAGTGACGAGTTTACCCTCCGGGTTGATGTACGCCAGCAGATCCACTTGTTTATTTTTTCCATCGTACGTAAAACCAACCATCTTTTTCTCGAGCACGTCTGACAATGCTATTATGATGTATCCGTTTTCGACCTTCGATTGAACCGGGGTCATCGTCAGTTTCACACCTTCATAGTTGACCGGCTGGGAAACAGTCGGTTGCTTTTCGATGACGGGGTTTTCTCCTCCGGGGAGGTTATGGACGAAAACAACCCCCATCCCGATCAAAAGACAAAAAGCGATTCCCCCATACATCGCTTTGGCGCGATTCGACATGCCTTTCTTGCCGAGAACGAAAGCCGAGGAGGGGAGGGAGTGTTGCTGAGAGGGTACCGATGAACTTACCGGGTCCACTTTCGACCCGCAGTGAGAACAGAACTTGTCGTTTGTGCTTAATTCATTACCGCAGGTAGAACATTTCATCGCAGTGCGTCAGTGTGGATGTGAATGAGCGATTTCAAAGCAAAGTTATTTATGCAGATCGTCGACGTTGAGATATCAGAGTTATTTCTTTATGCAGGTTTGAAGCTTCTTCGCGTAACCCGCTTTTTTGGTTCCCGCCGCTTTGTTGAACCTTTCCGTTTATGTGCAACTGACCCGGTGGATTTGATCCCGCCGGCATAGACTGCAGTTATGGAAGCAGCAGCCACGACAGCAAGAAGGCCGAATGCCATCACCGCGAATAATTTCTTCATAATCTTTTGTCAATTAAAAGTGCCAACAAAACTTCTTTTCCATCCAATATATAAGTGAACGAGCCGCTGCAGGACAAAAGTTCCTGCGCAGCTTTCATTCTATGTATACTACGTTAATTTTTAATTTCAAACTAAAAAAAAGAATCGACGCCTAAGGGTTCAATCGAAAAAAAAGGCTCACCGTACGCGACGTTGATAAGGCTCCCATAATGGACGTCGCGCGCTTCGATCGACTTCAGAAATATTTTAGATGAGAGCAACGTTTCCCGTTCCTTGCTTTTGGGGTCATAGAATTGCGACTTGAAGGCGGAGAGAGCCTCGGTTTTCATTGAATATGAGCTCGATACATCGACGATAAAAGATGGAGTGAACTCGTACTTTTGCATGTAATTGAAATATTTCTTCGGGCGAAATGGTTCCTGCCTTTTCCCGTTCACCGTCGTCGTGATTTTCTCAAGACCCGCATAGAACCATGCCTCTCGGCAAAGACGATGCGCATGTTCGTGGTCGGGATGGCGCTCAAGGGAGTGCGGGAATATGAGAATATCGGGCTGGAAGGCACGCAATGACTCGATCACCTTCAACACATTTTTCTGTCCGACGTCGATGTTGCCGTCGGGCATTTTCAGGTTCTCGCGAACATTGACCCCCAGAATTTTTGTCGATTCTTCCGATTCGCGTTTCCGAATTTCTTTCGTCCCCCGAGTTCCTAATTCGCCTTGAGTGAGGTCAAGAATTCCGATTTTTTTCCCCGCTTGAGCGAGCTTTGCGACTGTGGCGCCGCAGGCGAGCTCTACATCATCGGGATGTGCGCCGATCGCAAGAACGTCGAGTTTCATAATTTCTCCTCTCTGGAAGAAATATACACATTGACAACGTTGTTCGCAAAGGCTACTCGGAGTTGATAGCGGATTACTTTGAGGCTTGACCACAAACCTTCCGAAGGTTTTTTGGCTAAACATTGTAAAAGCTTTAGCATTTGCTCATTTTAAATAGAAACCCTTCGGAAGGTTTCTGAAAGCAGCCCACTACCCAACAGTTTGATATGCGAATTTTTAACCATATATTTCACGTATGCAAGACCCGAAAAACATCGTCTCCGTTTCTGAAATCACCCGACGCATCAAAGGCGTGCTCGAAATGGGTTTCAGCGAGGTGTGGGTGCAGGGCGAGGTTTCAAACATCAAATTCCATACGTCCGGCCATCTCTATTTTACCCTCAAGGACGAAGGTGCCCAATTGTCCGCAGTGATGTGGCGAAGCAGAGTGAACCAGCTCCTCTTCCGTCCTAACGATGGGATGAAAATTATTGTACGCGGCAACATCACAGTGTACGAGCCGCGCGGCAATTATCAGATCGATTGCCTTCAACTTCAACCCGTTGGGGTCGGAGAACTTCAGCTTGCGTTCGACCGACTTAAGCAAAAGCTCAATGCCGAAGGTTTGTTCGATGAAGGGCATAAACGACCTCTCCCGGCATACCCGCAAAGGATCGGTATCGTGACCTCGCCCACCGGCGCGGCGATCCAAGATATGATAAACATCCTGAGAAGGAGATTCCCTTCCGTCGAGGTCATCCTTGCGCCGGTCAAAGTACAAGGGATCGGCGCCGCTGAAGAGATCGCTCAAGCGATCAACGACCTGAATGAACTTGGAAAGATCGATGTCATTATCGTTGGAAGGGGGGGCGGATCGCTTGAAGACCTTTGGGCGTTCAACGAGGAGATCGTTGTCCGGGCAATCTATAATTCATCAACTCCGGTCGTCAGCGCAGTGGGACATGAGATCGATTTCACGATCAGCGATTTTGTCGCCGATCTTCGTGCGCCCACCCCGTCGGCAGCCGCGGAGTTGGTCGTGAAGGATCGGGCCGAAGTCATTGATATTCTTCAGAATTTTTCCTATACTATGCAAAATTTGATCAACGGACGGGTTCAATCTGAAATTGATCGCGTGAACAGCCTGGTCGGCAGTTATTCATTCAACAGGCCTCTCGATATCGTCTGTCAACGCAGTCAAACTGTCGACAATTTGGAACACCGGCTCCGACTGAACATCGTTCATTTTCAAGAAAATGTCCGCCAGCGGATTGAATCTTTTTTGAAGCGTGTTCAATCGGTCGACCCGCAATTGACCCTGAAACGGGGTTATGCGATGGTTTATCGCGGAGATGCGATCGTTCCGAAGATGTCGAATTTGGCGACAAACGATCGGATCACGATACGGTTCTCCGACGGCGATGCAGAGTCCACGGTTGAATCGTTGCAGAAAAAGAAATGACGACGATGGCTTCTTCAAAGAAAGAACAGACAAAACGAACATTTGAACAATCGCTTGCGCGTCTGGAGAAGATCGTTGATTCCCTCGAGCAAGGGGATGTCCCCCTGGAAAACGCTATTGCGCTCTACGAAGAGGGCATTGAGCTTTCGAAGGAATGTATGGAGACCCTCTCAAAAGCAGAACTGAAGATCAAAAAATTAAATAAGAATATGAGCAATAAGATAGAATTGGTGGACAGCGAATGAGCGACGATGTGAACGAAGGTTCGACGCATTTTTTCCAGAAGGTCGAGACCCCGGCTGATCTGAGGAAATTGCAGTTGAAAGACCTCCGAACTTTTTCTAAAGAGGTTCGTGAATTTTTGGTCGACTCAATTTCAAAGACCGGCGGCCATCTTGGCGCCGGCTTGGGCGCCGTCGAATTAGCGGTGGCGCTTCACTATGTGTTCGATACTCCAAAAGATAAATTAGTCTGGGATGTCGGACATCAGGCGTATCCTCACAAGATCATCACCGGCAGGAAGAGCCGCTTTCACACCATCCGGCAGCTTCACGGGATCAGCGGATTCCTCAAAAGAAGCGAGAGTGACTACGATACATTCGGAGCGGGTCATGCGAGTACCGCGATTTCCGCAGCGCTCGGAATCGCGACTGCGCGCGATTTCAATCATGAGGATTTCAAAGTCGTTGCGATCGTCGGAGACGGCTCTTTGACGGGCGGAATGGCATACGAGGCGATGAACAACGCCGGCCTGCTGAAGAAAGATATGATCGTCGTGCTGAACGACAATCGCATGGTATCGCTCTCATCCATAGCGCCGAATCTCTGGTCCTTCCATAATTACTTCGCAGAGGTACTGACCCATCCGAGCTACAATAAATTCAAATCGAACGTCTGGGATCTTACGGGAAAGCTCGACTCGTTCGGCGACCGGCTCCGCTCCGTCGCCCAGAATGTCGAAAAAGGGTTGAAGGCCGTTGTTACTCCGGGAATGCTTTTCGAGGCGCTCGGCTTCCGTTATTTTGGCCCCTTTAACGGGCACAACGTCGTGAAGCTTGTCGAGATATTCCGCCATGTGAAAAACCTTAAGGGCCCGATCCTTATCCATGCGATCACCGAGAAAGGAAAAGGATACGCTCCTGCCGAAAAAGAAGCTACCCGGTTGCATGGAGTGACGCCATTTGATAAGGTCACCGGCATTTCACCGAAAAACCCAAATGCGCCGCCAGCGTTCACTACAATTTTTGGCGAAGCGCTGGTCGAAATTTGTGCAACGAACCCGAAGGTCGTCGGAATTACCGCCGCTATGCCGGACGGAACGGGGTTGAAGGCGCTCCAGAAAGCGATGCCCGACCGGTTTTTCGACGTCGGCATTGCGGAGCAGCATGCCGTGACGTTCGCGGCGGGCCTCGCGACCGAAGGGTATATTCCTGTGACAGCGATTTATTCGACATTCCTCCAGCGGGCGTACGATCAGATCATTCACGATGTTGCCCTTCAGAATCTTAATGTCGTCTTTGTCCTGGACAGAGGCGGCCTTGTCGGCGCCGACGGTCCGACTCATCATGGAGCATTCGATTTGTCCTACCTTCGATGCATTCCCGGAATGGTCATTATGGCTCCGAAGGATGAAAGCGAGCTGCGGGACATGGTCTTTACCGCAGTGGAACATCGGGGAGGCCCGATCGCTCTCCGTTACCCACGCGGAAATGCGCTCGGCGTTCCCGTGAAAAAAGGGTTTGATAAAATAGAGATCGGAAAGGGAGAAGTCTTACGGACCGGGCATGACGTCGCCATTCTCAGCATCGGGACTATTGTCTATAACGCCCTTGCCGCCGCAGACCTTCTTGCGAAAGAAGGTATCCTGGCGGAGGTTGTCAATATGCGGTTTGCCAAACCGATCGACACTGCGCTTCTGGAGCAAATACTTGAGAAGTTCGACCGCGTTGTCACTGTCGAAGAGAACAGCATCCATGGCGGATTTGGCGCTGCCGTCCTCGAAGCGATGACGGAGATGAATCATCGAGACGTCGCCGTTCGCCTCCACGGAATTCCGGACGAATTCATCGAGCATGGCACTCCGGCTGAATTATACCAGATAGTTAAACTAGACGCGAAGGGGATTGCCGGAATTGTGAAAGAATTCTGCGCACAACATCCTTCCCGAAACAGATCTACCGAACGCCGCGCATTGTAAATTGGGGAAATTATTTAGCCAGCAATGGACAAAGCAAAAATCGGTATCGTTGGATTAGGCTGGATCGCACAAGTTTTTCACCTGCCCATTCTTACCAAAATTCCCGACGCAATAGTCTCCTGCGTGTGCGACAAAGATCGGTCGCGCGCGCGAACGCTTGCCGAAAAATACGGGATTAAACGTTATTACTCCGACATCAACGAAATGCTCGCGAAGGAAGAGCTTGACGCCGTTGACATTTGTGTGACGACGAACGCGCACAAAGAGATCTCGCTCATTTGCCTCGACGCAAAAAAAGATATCTTTGTCGAGAAACCCATCGCGCGAAAATATCTTGAGGCGGTTGCAATTGCGGAAGCGGCAAAGAAAGCGAAGAAAAAAGTTATGGTCGGGATGAATAATCGATTTCGGCCGGACACGATGATCCTTCGCAGCTTCATCGAGAACAACGACCTCGGCAAGGTCTTTTACGTGAAGGCGGGATGGCTAAAAAAGCTGACCGATCAAAACGCATGGATGGGGCACAAAGATAAGTCAGGGGGAGGGGTATTTCTCGACCTCGGGATCGTCATGCTCGACCTTGCCCTGTGGATGACCGGTTACCCAGAGGTTCTGAGGGTCAACGCATCTAACTACTCGCACGCGACTCCAGGCGTCGAAGATTCCGCTGCGGTGTTTCTTTTCATGAAGAACGGGGCAACGATCACCATCGAAGTAAGCTGGAGTTTTTACATCGAGAATGAATTATTTTATTGTAATATTTACGGCGACAAAGGAAGCGCGAAGCTTAATCCGCTGAAGATCCATCGCGAGATGCATGGAAACATCGTCAACGTTACTCCGGGAAAAATCGACGATCCGCAAAATCTTTTTCGCCGGTCGTATGAAAATGAGTTGAAGCATTTCATCGGCACGGTGCGCGGCATGCATCCCGTGATCTCGACAGCAGACGAAGCGGTGCTTCGCATGAGGATCGTCGACGCAATTTATCAGTCAGCGGCTAAAGGGAAAGAGATCCGTTTCAAATAAGACGGCGTCGTGCAAGCATGGGCATCACGGATCGGCGATGGAGGTTCCGTGATTTTTTTTATTTTAGGCAGAGTCGGCAAATGGCAAGCCGCAAAGACGAAAAATTGATGATGGAATGCCTGAGACTTGCACAAAAAGGCGGAAGCGCGGTAAGCCCCAATCCTTGCGTCGGCGCAGTGATCGTCCATAAGGGTCGCGTGATAGGCACAGGCTACCACCGAAAATTTGGCGAAGCCCACGCAGAGGTCAATGCAATCCGCGATGCGTTGAAACGTCACTCGACAATTAAAAACGCAACGCTGTATGTCAACCTCGAGCCGTGCGTTCATCACGGCAAAACGCCTCCGTGCGTCGACGCGATCGTTAAGCAAGGGATCTCGAAAGTCGTGGCTGCGATGCAAGACCCTAATCCGCTAGTTGCCGGAAAAGGGTTTGCAGCACTTCGTGCCGCTGGAATTGAGGTCGTGGTCGGAGTTTTGAAACGCGAGGCCACAATCATCAATGAACGGTTTGTCAAATACATTACTACCGGAATGCCGTTTGTCGCTATCAAAGCCGCCCAAACAAGGGACGGTTTCATTGCAAGGAAGGACGGTTCGTCGCGATGGATCACGTCGAAACAAGCCAGGAGAATGACGCACGTCCTAAGAGCGGAATATGACAGTGTGCTCGTGGGCGCCGGGACCGCAATGGCCGATGACCCCCGGCTCACTGTGCGTCATGTCAAAGGAAGAAATCCATACAGGATCCTCGTTGACGGCCGTCTCCGGACTTCGTTGACGGCTCATCTTTTTAACGACCAGCATCGGGGCCGGACCATCGTTTTTGCCGGCGGAGGGAATCTGAAAAAAATGAGGCCGTTACGCAAAAAAGGCGTAGACTTCATTGTGAAGAAAACTAAAAGCGGTCTGATTCCAGTACAGGAGATTTTGAGAGAACTAGCGAAAAGAAAAATTGCATCCGTTCTCGTTGAAGGCGGTGGAGCCATGTACCGCCAATTTTTGAGGTCGCGATCCGTCGATAAAATATATTTATTTATTTCTGATAAGAAGTTCGGCGACGGCATCGCCGGCATAAAAGCGGGACATGGCTTTCGGCGTTTGCGGCGACAGAAACGGAGCATGATCGGACCCGACCTTCTTATTGAGGGCTATCCAGTATATTCATCAGCTGTATAGGATGCGGACAGGAGCGATCATCGTACTTGCTTGTTTGCTCGTTGCCGGTGATGCGATCGCCGGGCGAAAAACATTACAAGAGATGGCAAAAGAAATTGACTCCGTCGTCCGCGAGGTCCATGGAGTTTTTGCGGTCGCGTTTAAGGATCTCCGGTCCGGGAAAACTTACTTTAGGAATGGACGCGAAGTGTTTCAGGCAGCGAGCACGATTAAAACCCCGGTAATGATCGAGGTGTTCAATGAAGCCAGACGAGGGAAGTTTTCGCTCGACGATTCTCTCGTGGTCAACAATTCATTTACCAGCATTGCAGACGGTTCGTCATATTCGCTCAACGCCGTGAGCGACAGCGACGATAGCCTTTACAGCGATGTCGGAAAGCGATTGCCTATTCGGAAACTCGTGTTCGATATGATCACAGTCAGCAGCAATCTTGCAGCGGACAACCTCATCGAATTTGTGGGCGCAAAGAATATTCAAAGAACGATGGAGACTCTCGGGATGAACGGGATCCGAATTTTAAGAGGGGTCGAAGATACACGCGCGTATGAAGCAGGAAAGAATAACACAGTGACTGCATACGCTCTTGAACGCCTTTTGGAAAAACTGGCAAAAAAAAAGCTCGTCAGCCGAGATGCGTCGGCGCGAATGCTCGAGATTCTTTCATCTCAGAAATTCAATGACATGATTCCGGCGCTCCTCCCAAAATCCGTCAGAGTAGCGCATAAGACGGGCAGCAGCCCGGGGATCGAGCATGATTCTGCGATCATTACTCTTCCTAATGGCCGAACGTACGTTCTTGTCGTCCTCTCCAAGGATTTGCGCGACGCAAAATTGGGCATTGCCGTTATCGCTCGAGTTTCAAAAATAGTATACGATTACGAGGCGAACTAGATATGTTTACGGGGATTGTCGAAGAAATTGGCCGCGTGCGTTCCGTTCACGTGCAAGGCGACGGCCGTCGGTTCGAGATCGAAGCTCGGAAGATCCTTTCTGGACTTAAGGTCGATAATAGTGTCGCAGTGAACGGGACATGTCTCACCGTCGTCCGCCGCGCGACCAAAATTTTTGCCCTCGATGCAGTAAAAGAGACCCTGCTGAAAACAAACCTCGGAAGTTTGCGACCAGGGAGTATGGTCAACCTTGAACGGCCCGTATCCCTCCGTCAAACACTAGGAGGCCATCTTGTTCAAGGTCATGTGGATGCGACCGGAATAGTTCTTCGACGAAAAGCGTTGCTGTCTAGTTGGATGTTCACAATTCAATTCTCAATAAAATTCCGCAAATACCTCATTCCCGTCGGTTCAATCGCAGTCGACGGAGTGAGTTTAACGGTTGCGAGACTCCACCGGGATACATTTGAGGTAGCGATCATCCCATACACATTCGAGAATACGATCTTCGCCCGTTACAAAGCCGGCTCGAAAGTCAACCTCGAGTTTGATATCGTTGGAAAATACATAGAGTCTCTTTTGCACCATAGCTAAACTTGCGTTTCAGGATTGAATCTGAGTACCTTCTAATAGACTTCATGAAAAACTTCTTCCAGTCAAAAGTTACAAGAATCGCCCTTTGGTGTTTCGGCGGGTTCATTGCGCTTATTATCCTTCTTGATAACGTCATTCTCCCCTGGTACGTTAATCACGGCGGAACGCTTGCGGTGCCCGACGTCGTAGGCATTCCCGAAACAGAAGCGATCCACGTGCTGGATTCATTGGGCCTCGAATCGAGGAAGGGAGATGTGCGGCCCGATAAAGATTATCCGGAAGGATACGTTGTTGCACAGAACCCGGTAGCGCAACAAATCGTAAAACCGAATCGCCGGATCTACTTGACGATCAGCGGCGGGGAACAGCTTGCTCTTGTGCCCGACCTGAAAGGACGTTCATTACGGGATACGAAGTTCGCGCTTGAGCGGGCTGGACTTAAGCTCGGCGTCGTGGTGCGTGAAATTTCAAAAGACTTTCCTGATGGGACCATTATTTCTCAGGATGTCGCAGCTGGAGCAAAGGTCAAGCGAGGCGTCTACATCGGCGTAACGCAAAGCAGTGGGGAATCTCTGGACAGCTTGGTTGTCCCAAGCCTTATCGGTAAGACGCTCACTGAGGCTCAAAGAATTTTGGTGCAAAAAGGGTTCAAGGTGGGGAACCTGGTGTATCAATCGAATGCAGATTTGCTCCCCAACACAGTGATCGATCAACTGCCGAGAATGAACGAAGTGGTGAGCTACGGCAAACCAATTGATCTGTTTGTTGCGCAAGCGCCGGAGAAAAAAGCAGTCGTAAGAGAACACTAATGATCCCTCGGAAGAAAAAATCAGTCCTGATCGCTCCTTCGATTCTCGCGGCGAATTTCGGAGATCTTGGGGATCAAATTGCTACGGCGGAAAAAGCTGGAGCGGATTATATTCATCTCGATATCATGGATGGCCACTTTGTTCCTAATATCAGTTTTGGATCATCGGTGGTAAAAACAGTTCGCGGGCTGACCCGGCTTCCGCTCGACACGCATCTAATGATCGAAAATCCGGATCTGTATCTCGAGGAATTTCAGAGGGCGGGTGCCACGAATCTTACAGTCCATGTTGAAGCATGCCGTCATCTCCAGCGCACCGTTTCGGCGATCCGTCAGTTGGGGATGAAGCCCGGAGTGAGTCTTAACCCGGCAACGCCTCTTGGCACGCTGGAAGATATTTTGCCGGAAGTCGACAATGTTCTGCTCATGTCTGTCAACCCCGGGTTCGGAGGCCAGCAGTTTCTCCGGCATAGCCTCGAACGAATTCGACATCTTCGTGATATCCTCAAAAAAAGAAAACTCCACGCCTTGATTGAAGTCGACGGCGGGATCGACACAACGAACGCATCGGAAATAATTAATGCCGGCGCAGACGTTCTCGTTGTCGGGACTGCCGTTTTTGGGTCGCCCGATATCGGCGGCGCAATAAAAGCACTCCGCAAAAGCGCCGACCGCGGGTAAGGATTCGCACAGTAATTTTCGCCCGCTCTCCCGACCCGATTGCCGCGCTTTCGTGTTATCCTCTCTCATCTTTCCATCTTTTTACTTCAATCGTTCCAGCCTGCGTTTTTAGTTTGAACTGACCCGCTCTATGGATCGTTGTAACGCGTTCGTTGACGCGAATCGTTGGGGCAAGCGTCACAGCGGCGAGAGATCGCGTCAATTTTTGACGCCTTATTAAGTAAAGAAAAAATAAGAAATTCTTTAAATAGTACTTGACAAAATAAAATAATGCAGTATATTATTACGTCCAATCCCTATTGATAGTTAACTCGAAAATGGCCCGATTTTCCCTCGGGCGAAGGAGATATGCCGGCAGCCCCTTTATCACGAATGTGCAGAATGCACTGAATTCACAAACAGTCTTCACTTTATGGAGGTACAATGAAAAAAATCGAGGCCATCATACGGCCGCATAAGCTCGAAGAGGTCCGTACCGCATTGCAGGAGAGCGGTGTTCACGGCATGACGATCTCCGAGGTTAAAGGCGTTGGCCGTCAGAAAGGGCATACGGAGGTGTATCGCGGTTCGGAATACAAGATAGACTTCCTTCCCAAGGTCAAGCTCGAGGTAGTCGTGAGCGATAAAATGCTCGATAAGATCGTATCGTTGATCGTCAAGGCGTCGAAAACCGGAAATGTTGGAGACGGGAAAATATTCGTGTTCCCGGTCGAAGAGGCCATCCGTGTCCGGACCGAAGAGGTCGGGGAAGACGCGCTGTAACTAAATCAAAGGTTTATGACACAGCACAATATAAGGAGTATCCCATGAAAAACTTTGTAAAAATAACCCTCGCCGTTTTTTCCCTGATCGCCGTTTTCACTACGAGTGCGCTTACTCAGGTGAAGTACGGGATGGATTTTTACAGCCATTATATTTGGCGTGGAGCGGACCTCAGCGCGCAGAGCCTTCAACCGGCGTTGAGCTACACAACAGGGAATCTTTCATTCGGTGCGTGGGGATCTTTCAGCACGACCAACAGCTACTTTGAAAACGACCTGTGGGGGTCGTACGGTATCGGGCCTGTTGCAGTCTATGTGACGGATTATTATATCCCGACCTTTTTACCTCCGACGGCAACTTTCTTCAATTATAATACGGCAAAGGGAGCCGGTTCGCACGTCGTTGAAGTCGGACTTGGATACACCGGTCCCGCCTCGATGCCGATTTCAATTGCCGGTTATTATGACGTGATCGGAGGAACTCCGGATCCGGATAATTCAAGCTATATCCAGGCATCATATCCATACGCGGTAGATTCAACCACCACCTTGACGTTTACGGTCGGCCTCACTCCTGCAAAAAGCACGGTGTGGTACACAACGGCGAAAGCAGGCCTCATCAACGTCGGCGTGCAGGCTGCAAAAACGATTAAGATCACCGATAGCTTCTCTCTTCCTGTCAATGCACAGTATATTTTAAACCCGTATCTCGAAAAGACATATCTCATTTTCGGCATCAGCCTGTGATGACCTTCAATCGGTGATTAACTAATCAATAAAAAAGGAATCAACTATGAAATCATTTTGGAACAACAAATTTCTAATTTTGCTGTGCGCTTTAGTGATGATCTTTATAGGGATGTCATCGCTGGCACACGCAGGAGATCAGCCAGACCCCTCGGGAACGAAAACGGGAACGATCGCCGACGTGCCGGCGGCGACTCCGGGGCAGCCGACCCTTCAGGAAATCGGAGATGCTGCAGGCCATAACCGCGTCGCAATTAATTTTGTGTGGACATTGGTGACAGGGTTTTTAGTCATGTTCATGCAAGCGGGTTTTGCTCTTGTTGAGTCGGGGTTGACCCGAGCTAAAAACTCAAGCCATACCATGGCGATGAATTTTATGATTTATCCGCTTGGTATGCTCGGCTTCTACGTGTGCGGGTTCGCTTTTATGTTTGGAGGCGTTGGGGCGATCGGCACGATGGGAAGTTATGCCGGTCTCAATAATGAATTCACGATCACCCTGTTGGGGAAGCCCTTTGGGTTGATCGGACTCAAAGGATTCATGTTACAAGGAGCTGGATATGACACAGCGGCCTTCGCGCTGTTTTTATTCCAGATGGTCTTCATGGACACGACCGCAACGATCCCAACAGGAGCTGCTGCAGAGCGATGGCGCTATTCTGCATTCGTCATCTATGGATTATTTATCGGCTCTGTCATGTACCCAGTTTTTGGCAATTGGGTATGGGGCGGCGGTTGGCTTTCTCAACTCGGCGTAAATTTCGGATTGGGACATGGACACGTAGACTTTGCAGGGTCGACCGTCGTGCACATGCAAGGCGGGGTTATAGGCCTTGTCTTTGCATGGCTGCTCGGTCCGCGAATCGGCAAATACAACAAAGACGGTTCCGCGAACGCAATTCCGGCCCACAATATTCCGTTTGCTCTTCTCGGAACGTTTATCCTTGCATTCGGTTGGTTCGGGTTTAACCCTGGCTCGACCCTTGCTGGAACCGACCTCCGGATTGCGGTGGTCGCGGTGAACACGATGCTTGCTTCTGCGACCGGCGCGCTCTTTGCCACTCTTTATATGTGGTGGTTCAAAACGAAAAAGCCGGATCCTTCGATGATGGCAAATGGGATGCTTGCCGGACTTGTCGCAATTACGGCGCCATCTGCGTTTGTCAGCGCCGGCGGAGCGTGTATTGTCGGCATCGTCGCTGGTATCCTTGTTGTTGAGTCGGTCTTCTTCTTCGACAAGATACACATCGACGACCCTGTCGGCGCAATCTCCGTTCACGGAGTCAATGGCGCATGGGGCTGTCTCTCGATCGGGCTTCTTGCCGACGGAACGTACGGCGATGGATGGAACGGAGTTCCGGGAACTGTGACGGGGCTTTTCTACGGCGGCGGCATGGGCCAATTCTGGGCCGAGTGCATCGGCGTTATCACATGCTTCGTGACCCTCGGGATTCTTTCGTACATCGTCTTTAAGATTGCCGAAGTCCTTGTCGGGAATCGCGTGTCTGCAGAAGTCGAACTCGACGGACTCGATATACCCGAAATGGGCGTCCTTGGATACAGCGGCATCGTGCTGGATAAACTTTCGGAAACTCCGCGCTCGCATTAACCTATTTATCAGAGATCCGTGCTGCGCTTTCGGGCGTAGCACGGATTTTTGAAAGAAAGAGAAAGAGTACAATGACATACTTATTGAATATTCTCATCCCGGTCGGTGGTTTTGCTTTGGGCGGCGTTGCTGGGTATGCTTTCGGCGCATTTCAGACTGCTGCTCGAGAACGTAACCGTCGGCTTCAGAACGGCGGCCAACTCAAGAGTAATTGGCTGATCATGCCGGGTTCAATGACAAGGATAGCGCTCCTCCTTATCCTTCTCACTTCGTTCCAACTTATTTTCCCCTTTCTCTTTGCCGAGAATGGAATTCAATGGGTGGTTTCAGCCGGAGTGATCGTCGGATACGGATGGACGTTGTTGCAACAGATAAAACATCGGTCGACGTACAGCGCATAGTCGTGCTGCTTCGTGCCGGTTATAGAGAGTGAAACTTTTGTTGCATGACGTCTCTCTTGCAATGATCGAACAAGCCCGGGCGTTGAAGGATTGCTTTGCTTCCGCCGGCAGAGAAACCTCTTCACACCAGGGCGCTTGCAAGAGACGACGTTCACGACTCACTTTCGAGGTGCTCAGGGGAGAAATTTTATCGATGGATCTTTTTTTAAGAACGATCTGTCATCAGAGAAATGGGTTACTCTGCAAAAGCATATGCGCATTTCGGTCACGCGAAGCATCTGTGAACATTATGGTTGCTTCGCGTTGCTGTACATACACGGACCGCACCGCCATCCCGTACGACGAAGCCATCACCGGGGACTCAAAGCGAAGCCGATACTTGTAGGAAGGAACTTATGAACACCGGGTTGAAAACTTCTTGACAAGAGGGCAATCGTACCTTATATTTGTGAAGTCTTTTGACTAAAAAATTAAATAACTAAATACATAGCAATCTTACGCAATTAATTTTGTTTTAGCGCAATGGTTCTTGATGATATCGATATCACTATTCTTGAGCTGTTGCAAAAGGAGGGTAGGACCCGGCGAAATGAGCTTGCAGAACTTGTTGGCTTGTCGCTTCCCGCGGCGAGCGAACGCTTGCGTAAGCTTGAAGAGGCGGG
>DATJXA010000053.1:0-12845 GCA_035500675.1 Bacteroidota bacterium
CTGGATTTGATCGTCGCAGTGGCAAGATTCATGTTTTTCAAGTGGAGGATTTCGACGGTCTCCATGACACCGGGGAAGAGCTTCGTGTTCTCGAGCGCGCGGGGACGATAATAATCTCTATACATCACGGCGGCTTCCGGAATTTTCGGATGGAGACGGTCCGGGAGAAGAAGAGTAAACGTCTCCTGCAGCGTTTTGCCGATATGAGGATAGAGGTCTTCGATCGTGAAATTTTCCACGCCGAGCTGTTGCAACACCCACAACTGAGCGCCGGCAATATCCCGCTTAGAATCGAGAAGCGTTCCGTCGACGTCGAATACGATATTTTTAATCACTGGCATAAACTAGAATTTTTGGAGAAAGAAGGCAGGGTAAACACGAGGTGGTTGAAGAGGGTCTTCTTAATTGAAAAATCCTTCCGGTCTCCTGCCTCCACATCCCTCTCTTCTTTCATTCTCACATTTCCACCTTCACGACGAACTTTCGTTTGCAGTGATTGCACTGGAGTTCGACCGTTACCCAATTATTTCTTTCGTAGTAGGAGATCTCGGCAAGCTCTCCGTCGCATGAAGCCACGAGGCATCGCTTCAAGTCGACTCGGTACGTTCGGTCTTTCGGATGCTCTTTGGTTTTGTCGTCCGTTTTTGTCATCGCCCTCTCCTCAATAGCTTTTCTCCCATAAAAATTCCGGCGATCGACTTTCCGTCGACAATTTCATGTCGCTCTATCATTGCAACCGCTTCGTCGATCGGCAGCCGAAGCAACTGTATCGTCTGCTCTCCTTCTTCAAGCGATTGTCCCTGCGGCGACTGCGAAAGGCCTTGCGCCATATAAATATGGAGGCGCTCGTTGCAAAAACCGGGCGTCGTCAACATCGCTGTCAGCTTTGTCCACCGTTGCGCGACATAGCCCGTCTCTTCGCGGAGTTCTCGTTCGGCGCAGTGAAGCGGATCCTCGCCCGCATCAAGCTTTCCCGCCGGTAGTTCGATCACCTCCCCTTCAATCGGATACCTGTACTGTTTGACCAAAATGATGTCGTCGTTGTCGAGTACGGGGAGAATCACGCTCCCGCCCGGATGCTCGATGATCTCGCGGATCGCTTCGTTTCCCGAAGCATACCGGATATGGTCGACAACAAGATTGACGATCCTGCCGTTGTATAATTTTTCTTTGCGAAGGACCTCGAAATTCATCAGCGTTTTCTCCCAGCGCTTGGGACGAGATAGCCCACCGGAGCGAATTCGATCTTTGCCTTTTGAAGGGCTTCATAGATTTGGACGCGAAGTTTCTCTCCAGTCGGGAACTGCTGCTGAAACGACGACACTCTGCAAAAGAGTTTGAAATTCAACCCCGCCTCTCCAAGCTTCATGAGACTCGCCTCGGGCGCCGGGTCTTTTAGCACTGCCGGATGAGCGCGCGCAAGGTCCAGCATAATTTTTTTAACCCGCGCGACATCCGAGCCGTAGGCGACCGTCACTTCGACAACGACGCGGACCGCCGGCACTGGAAACGAATAGTTGACGATGCGCGTCTTGAGAAATTCGCTGTTAGGGACGATCACGTGGTTGTTGTCGAAATCGAGGATCTTTGTGCTTCGTAGGCCGATCTCAACGACATCTCCCTCTTCTCCCGTGGGAATTTTCACCCTATCGCCAATGCGGAACGGACGGTCGAGCATGATGACGAAACCCGAGATCATGTTCGAGATCGTATCCTGCGCCGCCAGTCCGATCGCGAGGGAGCCGATGCTGAGGAGAGCGAGAAGGCTCGAAATGTTCTGTCCGAAATGGTCGAGGACGACGATGACGGCGAGAACGGCGACAAGAATATTCACGAGGCGGTTGACCAGCGGCGCGAAGGCCTGGTCAAAATTCGACGACCCCTTTTCAGCGACTGAACGGAGCGCATTCCGGATAAACGTGTCGGCAATCTTGACGCCGAGCACCGTCAAGACGAGCGCCATCAAAAGATAGAGCGCCCCGTTCGAGTAGTCGAGAAATTTCATGAAGTTCGTGTTTGCGGCGGTCAACCCCATGCTGAGCTCGCGCAGACCAAGGTACATTCCCGTGATCGCGCTGACCGGCATCACCCGCTCGACGATAAGCTCAAGAATCGTATTGTCGAGGTTCCGTTCTGCCTTAGCGACGATCCTCCGTGCGGCGATTGTCAGGAGAAATTTGACGACCTTTCCTGCAATCAACACAAGTATGAAAGCAATAAGCCCTGCAACCGCATGGAACAACAGACCGGTGCCAAGAATTGCTTCAACTCTCGCCAAGAGCTTATCGCTGAGAAGGTTGAGAATGGATTTCATTGCGGTCTGAAACTATTATTTTCGGCTTCCCGGTTTCACGGCGGGAGTCCCTTCTTTACAAAGCGGACACGCGTCGGGTGTGTACGTCACCACGTCCATTTGAAGGACGGAAAACGATTTCGCGTTGAATACGGTCTTTCCGTTGCTCCGGTCGACAATATATCCGACGCCGGCCAGTTTCGCGCCGGCCTCATCCGCAAGCTGGATGATCTCTTTGACGGATCCTCCGGTTGTCACGACGTCTTCGACAACGAGCACCCGTTCTCCCCTTTTTATTTCGAAACCCCTTCGGAGTTTCATCGTTCCCTGCTCTCGTTCGGCAAAGATCGTTCTGGCGCCGAGCATTCTGCCCACCTCGGTCCCAACGACGATCCCTCCAATGGCCGGAGAGATCACCAGTTCGATCTCGCTCAAGTCAAAATGCTTCGCGATCTCCCCCGCAAGAAGGTGCAGGTATTTCGGATACTGGAGCACTTTGGCGCACTGAAAATACTGGGGGCTGTGCAAACCGGACGTGAGAAGAAAGTGCCCGTCGAGCAGCGCTTTGGTCTCGCGGAATATTTGCAGCAGGTCCTCTTTGGGAAGTTTCATAGGAGCGGTAAGCTTAGGTTCAATTTTCAAGCGACAAAATATTAGACCTTTTCACTGCACAACCTACCACTCATCCTCGATCTCCTCCAATTCTTCTTCCATTTCTCTTTTGGCGTGTGAATCGTTCGTTTCCTCCGCCAGCTCGATCCCCTTCCGGTAATATTTTTTTGCTTCGCGGGTCTTGTTCATCTTAGCATACAACTGGCCCAACTGCCGGTATGCTGCAATGTAGTTGGGATCGCGTCTGATCAGTTCCTGCAACTCATCGATCGCTTTATCGGTCTCGCCCAGGCTGTTGTATTCAAGCGCGAGGGCATATCGTGAGAAAGCATCGTTCTGATCTTTTGCGAGGAGTTCGCCCAGTGCCTTGATGCGTTCTTCGTTATTCATTGCCGTTCATTTGAGGTCGTTGATTTGGCCTGCCAGCGTGAAATCTTTTTCGGTGAGCCCGCCGGCGCTGTGAGTCGAGAGACTCAGCGTGACTTTGTTCCACCGTATATCGATATCCGGATGATGATTCATCTTTTCCGCGAGGAGCGCAACCGATTGGACAAAACCCATCGCCCTCACAAAATCTTCGAAAATGTACGTTTTACCGATCTCGCTCCCCTCCCTCTTCCACCCCTTTGCCTTTTTTAATCCGGCAGTGATCTGTTTCTCAGAAAGCAGCGCCATCGTTATCCTCCTTCTCTTCCTTCGTATCTCGTATATCTTATTTCTTAAACGGCTCGACCCTGTCGTTAAAATCGGGCCTGTAGTAATCGTGGCTTTCAAATTCCTGAGCCCAGCCGTTTTCAAATCTGTATTTGTCGAGCAGGCGCATCACTTTGTCGTACTCGCTCTCACGAATTCGACGGTCCAGCAGTTCGGTGGTCAAGGCCTTGTGCGTCGGATAATACTGCGACATGACGCTGAGCGTCACGCGGCTGTCCAATTCTGCGGAGATCCATCGTAGCGTCTCTTCGGACGAGGCGATATCGTTCGGGAGGACGAGATGCCTGACGATAAGGCCGCGTTTCACCAACCCGTCATCTCCGTAGACCAGATCGCTCCCGACTTGCCTGTGCATTTCTTTCAGGGCGTTGCGGGATATTTCGGTGTACGATCGCACTTTGGAATACTTGTAGCCGAAATCGTCCTCGCTGTATTTGAGGTCGGGAAGATAGATGTCGAAGATGCCGTCGAGCAAGCGGAGGACGTCGACGGCGTCGTAGGCGTTGGTATTATAAATGAGAGGCAAGTGGAGGCCTTGAGGGATGGCAATCGAAAGTGCGCGGACAATTTGCGGAACGAAATGAGTCGGGGAAACGAATCCGATCGCGTGAACGCCTTTCGCTTGAAGCTCAAGCATCATTTCGGCCATGCGCTCGAACGAGACCTCATTCTTCTTTTCCTCTTTCCAGTTCTGGCTGATCTGAAAATTCTGACAATAGACGCAGCGCAAATTGCAGTTGCCGAGAAAAATATTCCCGACTCCTTCCGACCCCCCGAGAGCGGGCTCTTCTCCAAAATGCTGACAATACGCCGAGACGACGGGAAGGTATCCGGAATAACACCGTGCGATCTCGTCTTTTAGGCGATTGTTGCCGCAATCGTGAGGACAGATCGTGCACGACTCGAGCTTCCCCTCCAAGATATTCAGGCGCCTCTGAAATTCGCCCGAAGCATACAGCGGTATGTACGAAGGAATAAATTCCATGTGTGCGTAGATGGCAGATCAATATAGAGAAAAACGGGATGGGATTCCAGAAAGGAGCCGCACTCTTCCGTTCCTCGCCTCTTTCAGATCTTCTGCAACGCCTGTTCGAAGTCCTCTATCAAATCTTGTACGCCTTCGATGCCGACAGAAATGCGGATCATCCCCGGAGTGACGCCATGCTTTTTCAGTTCGGCTTTAGACATGTTGACATGCGAAGAATAAACGGGGATGCTCACGAGCGTTTCAGTCCCCCCGAGCGACATGGCGTTGACAGCGACATTGAGCGAGTCGCATACTCTCACCGCCCCCTTTACTCCCCCTCGGACTTCGATCGTCACCATCCCCCCGAACCCTGTCATTTGCTTTTTCGCAAGTTGATGCTGCGGATGCGAAGGCAGCCCGGGATAGATGACCCGGATCACTTGAGGATGGCTTTCAAGGCTCTCTGCCAAAGCGAGAGCGTTCTCATTCTGCCGTTGCACGCGGACCTCGAAGGTTTTCAAGCTTCGGTAGAGAAGATATGCCATAAACGGATCGGCACAGCCTCCGAGATATTTTGCTGTGCCTCTGATCTTATCAATGAGAGGTTGGACGCCGACGAGCACGCCTGCGAGAAGGTCGCTGTGCCCCCCAAGATACTTCGTGGCGCTCTCCATCACGATATCGACGCCCGCATCGAACGGCCTCTGGTTCATGCAGGAGGCGAAAGTGTTATCGATCATCGTAAGGATGCGCGTCCGGAGTTTCTTCTCCATCCGTTTCACCTCGGATACGATCTCGTGGATATCGACCAACCCCAGCGTTGGATTTGTCGGCGTTTCGAAGTATACCAGTTTCGTTTTTTTTGTGATGAGTTTCCGTAGATCGGAGAGCCGGTCGGGGCGGACGTATTTGACAAGAATTTTGCTTTCCGGCAGCACGTCGCGGAAAAAACGATACGTGCCTCCGTATAACGCGGGGGTGCTGACAATTTCATCTCCAGCCCTGAGAAGAGCAAAGACCGCCGAAGAAATTGCCGCCATGCCAGAGGCGAACAATGCGGCAGCTTCTCCCTCCTCGATCAGGGCAATTTTCTCTTCGACGTCATGGACGGTAGGGTTGTGATACCGGGAATAGACGTAGACCGACGCATCTCCCTTCGCATAGCGGATCGCATCGCCCGAATTCTCAAGCCGGTACGTCGAGGTTTGGTAGATCGGTAAAGAGACTGGACCTTTATGAGGAGATCTTTTTTTGCCGTGGATCGCTCGTGTTGCGAGCGATAATTTTTTGGGGTTCATGCTTGTGGGGAGATTACTTGTGCAGCAGAAAAAACTTGCCACAAAATCGCGAAGACACTAAGAGGTAAATAAAAGTTTTCTCGTATGATTTGCACGGCTGAACCTTTTTGGATTTTTTGTGCCTTCGTGACTTTGTGGCATGCATATTAAAGCGAGAAATATTTTTCGAACTCCTCGGCTTCATCGACCCGATAATATTCGCCGCGTTCCTTGTTCAGGATATAGCCATCCTGAAAGTTTCCTTTTGCGATCGCCGAAAGGGCCTCGCATAACACATCGACTTCATGCCGGGTGTTGTAGATGCCGAAGCTTGCGCGTACGAACCCCGCGACCGTAGAGCGGTCGCGAGCGAGTATCCTTCGTTCCATATCCTCCGCTTCAGCCTCGTTGACATGGAGAAGACACTTGACGTACGGGTGCGCGCAGAAGCATCCGTTGCGTGTCCCGATCCCCCATTCATAGCTGAGGATCGAGGCGACCAGTGCGTGGCTCAGGTCGTTCACATTAAACGTCAAGACTCCGAGCCGGTTGCGGACGTCGGCAATTTCTTTCCCGCCATAGAGCGACACGCCGGGTATGTTCTTTATCTTTTCGAGCGCGTACGCCGTGAGCGATGCCTCATGCTCGATGATATTTTCCCAGCCAATTTGTTCAATGACCCGGATCGCCTCTGCCAGCGCGACGGCTCCGACAATATCGGGTGTCCCGGCCTCCTCTTTGTCGGGCAGATCGGTCCAGTACGCATTTTCAAGGCTGACGATATCGACAGTCCCTCCGCCGACGTATTCGGGGTCTCCTTCTTCAAACGTATGACGGCTGCCGACGAGAACGCCCACGCCGAACGGCGCGTACATCTTATGGGCGGAAAATGCGATGTAATCAAGATGTTCGGGATCGCTCTTCGGTTTCATATCGAGAGGCCGGTGCGGAGCGAGCTGCGCGGCGTCGACCATGATCTCCGCTCCGATAGCATGAGCCCACCGAGCATACGTATGGACGGGGTTGATGAAACCGGTGACGTTCGATGCGCCGGAAATGGCGACGAGCTTGATCTTCGGCCCATACTGTGAAATTTTTTCCTCGAAATCGCCTTCGTCAATTCTCCCGTCCGGCATCACTTCGATATGAACGACGTGCGCGACTTTTCGCCAGGGAAGTTCGTTCGAATGGTGTTCCATCACGGAAGTCAGGACAACGTCGCCAGGCTGAAACGGGTATCGGTGCGCAAGCTTGTTGATCGCCTCTGTCGTATTTTTACAAAAGAGGACGACGCTCTCCGACGCGTCGGCGTTGACGAACCGTTCGATCGCGCTTCGCGCTTCTTCGAACACCCACGACGAGAGCTTCGACTTGAAGCCGGTCCCGCGATGGACGTTCGAGTACCATTTCAAAAATTCGTTCACCTTGTCGGTGATCAACGATATCGTCGGCGTGCTCGCGGCATTGTCCAGGTTGATATACGCTCTCCGCCCCCCTCCGAGCAATGGAATTTCTTCGTCCACTCCGACCACGTATTTCCGGATCGAATGGATGTCAACATCGCCGCCGTTCCTCACATGCGGGGCCTTCTGCATACCGATCGCGACCGTCATAGCGTTCTTCTCCTTTTCAAATTGCACAAGGCAAAATACTTGTTTTGCGAGGCAAGGTCAAGCATGCGGGCATGACGAGCGTTGAGGCACGTCATTCCCTCAACGAGGTCGTAGACCGAACGTTTTTGTCGGGAATCCACAAGTTGAAAAATAAAAATATTCAACGCGAGACATTACCGACTTCCTCGATTCTCTGTGCAACTCAGGGCCTGCAATGTGCATCTCTGACAGAAAATATACTCACGACCTTTTTTCTATTCTCATACCAGAAATAATTTCTTAGCGATAACCTCCCCAAGGAAATGGAGAGACCATGCGGCGGCGGGATATGCCGGGAGCGCGGCGAGGAATATTGCAACGGCTGATTTCCTCACAAGATATCCCTCACGAAAAGCTCTGCGGAAAAAATAAAGCGAGAAGGGGAGATTGATCAACAGCGCTGTGATGAAACCCGGATTGTATTCTCCCATCCACACTGTCCATGAAAGGTGCGGCACAATCGCATTCAGGAAAACGATCGCTTGCAGCAATATGAGAAGTGCTACCTTGATGCTCCCTTTTTCCCCATTGACACAGAATATTGCCGCTCCCCATGGAACGACGGTTGCCAGCGAAAGGGAAACGAGCAGTTGGGTGCTGGTAAACTCTATTCCGGGATCAAACGAAAGATGACTCTTAATTGCCGCAAGGTTTGTCGCCACCCATTGGGGCATTGTCAACGCTTCCTCAACATTGTGGAGTGTCAAGAGAATGGGAATCAGCCAGAGGAGCTGCTTGAAGGTCAGCGACCGGTCAAAAAATCGAAAGAGTGCGGACATGAAAAATTATCGAAGCTTAATCGTCGTCGTCATCGTCGCCGTGCATAGATGTCGGTATAAATGCGCTTCGTACCGGCGCCGGCATCACGGAAGCGCCCCCCCGCACCGACTTCCAGATGATCTCATTGAATTCCGCATCGGGCACCTGGTCCTCCCTCGAAAGATCGAAGGCTTCCATTCGCTGCTGACCGTAAGCGCCGAGAGCATTTTTCTCGCGAAGGTCGATGATGTTTTCGCGCGCAACGAACGGTGTAAGGTCCGGCTGATCCATGAACGCCGCGTACATCGGCGTCGCTCCGGCATCATACTGACTCATCGGCGGAAGACCGACGATCAGCTCCATTGTGCGGAGCATGCCAGAAGTTGAATACATCGTGTGGTCGACAAATTTTCTTTTTGTGTACGGACTGACGACGAAAGCGATCGAGCGATGTGCATCCACATGGTCGGGCCCGTTCTGCGCATCGTCCTCGAGAACGAAGACCGCAGATTCTTTCCAGTACTTGCTGTGTGAAATTCTTTCGACGATCATTCCTAACGCTCTGTCGTTGTCGGCAACCATCGCGCGGGGCGATAGCGCTCCCTTTTTCGTCCCCGCCGTATGGTCGTTCGGCAGTTTGATAATTTCAAACTGCGGCAGCGAATCTCCTTTTTCATACGCATCAAACTCTTTGATCCAATCTTTTGCCCGCTGTACGTCCGGGTAACTCAGATCCCATCCACGGTAGGCGGCGGAAGTATGCGCCAGCAGGCCCGAAGCTTTGATGCGTGATGCGCCGTTCGCCGTGTCACCTTCATACACAAACTCGCCGTAATTCCTCAAAGAGACATCGTGGCGATTGCAGTCGTCCCAGATATAGCCCTCGGTGGGACTGGTGATCCCTTCCTTCTCGTACACATACTCTCCCCCCCTGCCGCTGTACATTGTCGGCCAGGTTTTTTCGACAAAGTCTGTTGCGTACGCCGCCATCGACCAGTTATGGCCGTCCGCGCTTACCTCGGCGTCGACGTAAAAATTGTCGAAGAGGGTGAAGTCTTCGGCAAAGGCGTGTTCGTTTGGCGTAACGTCCTTCCCGAAGAGACACAAAGCAGAATCACCATTTCCTTCCCGAACATCTCCAAGCACCTGATCGTACGATCGGTTCTCCTTGATGACGTAAATGACATGCTTTATCGGAGAAGATGCCGAGGGAGACTTTGGGATCGGATTTTCTTGGCTCCACACCGGAGCAGAATGTGTACGCGTCAGCGGCGTGTTCTGAATTACTTCCGCCGAATATTTTTCTAGTTCATTCGCCGCGGGAGCGTGTATGAACGACAACGATCCGAGAAGCAGCCGCGCAATGTACTCGTGATGCGCATTCGCCTTCGACGCCATCCCCTTTCCGTTTGTCACGAGGATCAGAGAATCGACGCAGCGCACCACGGTCGGATACCAGCCGGTCGGAATGAACCCAACGTGCCGGCTGCTGCCAAATTTCGATACGTCAATCACCGCGAGAAAGTTATTATCTGCATTTGCAATGTAAAGCGTCGAGTCGTTCGGCGAGAGGGCGACCGAATTGGGCGTGCTGCCGTTGAGCTCGTCGGGCGAAAGAGATGTGGAGATCGTTTCGATGGCCTTCAGCCGGTCGAGGTCGATCACTGAGACCGAATTTACGTTTGCGTTTGCGACGAAAAGCCGTTTCCCATCCTTCGTTTCTGTCATGTCGTTCGGATGATCGCCTACGCCGATGGACGCAGTCATGCTTAATGAATCCGCGTTTACCACATCGACGCGGGCTCCGCCCCACTCGCTCACGTAAAGCGTGTGCCGTTTTTCATCGAGGAGGCAGGAATACAACGGATGCAAACAGACGAGCGATCTCACGATATTGCCGGTTGAAATGTCGATCTTGTAAAGAGTGCTGTTCCCTTTTGTCACAACGTAGAGGGACGAGTCTTTGTCGTCGACCGCGATGTCGGTCGGAGAAATATATTCGTCGGGATATTTTCTTCCCAAGCCGATCATCCGGAGAAGTTTCGTTGAGTCGTGCTCGAACGAGTATTCGTCGATCCCGTTGTCGTCGCCGGCGGAAACATAAATTCTGTTCCCTTTTGTGTTGAAGCAAATTCCCATCCACGACTTCGCGATCGGCAATGTCTGTACAACGCGATGCTCGCCAATGTTGACGATCGAGATCGTCTGGTCGCCTTCGCCGCTATTCACGATCGCCGCAAATTTCCCGTCCGGAGAAAGACGCATGCCGAGTGGGAGATCTCCAAGCCCTACGGACGTTCCGGCAGGGGAAAGAATCCATCCGTTCGGGAGCAGGGTTCGACCGTCGTTCATTCTCCCCGGAAGCTGGGCACTCATTCGGGCAGATTCGTTTGAACAGGAGCTAAGAAAAACGGAAAGTGCGACGGAAAGTGCGATTGAGATTAAAATTGAGGAATAATTTATAAGATTTTTCATGATGGGGCCTCGATTGCTCTCCGATGCTAAAGGACTACGCCAATATACAAATAGACGGGTTGAATGTCATTCCGTTTTTCGTTAAGTTTTAATCAAGCTTTGCCGGTCATGAAGAATCGGCCAAGCTCGAACCCCGTAAAGATGTACCTTTAGAGGCGCAGCGGAACCGCGTTGGGATGAATTTATGTTCGCATTCTCTCTCGCCATCACGAACCCCATGACCGGACTCCATAAGGAGTTTGAAAAGGAGGCTATCCCGCATACGGATATCCTCTATAATTATGCGCTCCGTATGACCGGGAATGCCGACGACGCCCACGACCTCCTCCAGGAGACTTTTCTCAAGGCATACCGCTTCTGGGATAAGTACGAAAAAGGAACGAACGTCCGCGCATGGTTGTTCCGTATAATGAAAAACACGTACATCAACGTCTATCGGAAGGCGGTCAAAGAACCCGATACCGTTGACTATAACGACATTCAGAATTTTTACAACATCATCCGGGAAGATTCTGCCGATGCGAACGACCTTCAGGAAAAGTTGTTCGGGCATTTGCTCGACGACGACGTTACGAAGGCGCTGGAATCTTTGCCGGAAGAGTTTCGCACGGTCGTCATCCTTTGCGATATCGAGGGACTGACGTACGAAGAGATCGCCGAATTTGTGGAGTGCCCCGTCGGGACGGTGCGGTCGCGACTGCACCGCGGGCGAAAACTTCTTTACGCAAAACTGTATGAGTATGCAAAAAATAGAGGATTTGTCGGAAAGGACTAACGCATGACAGTATTTGGACAGAGGGTGTAGCGGTGGATTGCAAAGAGTTTCAAGAATCTATCAGCGAGGCGGTGGACAACCGCCTGGAAAGCGACAGCAAACAGCATTTTTCTTCTCATGCGAAAGCGTGCCCAGCCTGTCGCAACGAATACGAAAGAGAACAGATCACAAAATCGGTTCTGTCCAAGAGGGTCCAACACCAAACCGTTCCGCAAGAAGTTCGTTCCGCCCTTCTCAACGCCCTTCACGACATTCGCCCGGCCTCTCGTTCGTGGTTCGCAGGAATGTTCGGTGAGGCGTTCCTGAACCCTGCTGTGGCTCTTGTGGCGTTTCTTATGTTCGCGTCCGGCGCCGTTTCTCTTCTCCAGAAGAACAACGCAATTCCGGTCTCGTCCGACAAGAATATCATCGCGCAATCGCTCCAGTACTACAGCGCCGCAATGACCGGCGCCCTTAAGCCGACGATGGTCAGCCACGATGCGGGCGATGTGCGAGAGTATCTTTCAAAAAAGACCTCATTCGATGTGAGCGTAGCCTCGCTCGACGACTGCGATTGGTGCGGCGGTATTTTTTCCGATATCGACGGAGTGCGGCTTGTCCACGTCGTCTATAAAATAGGGGGCGAAGGGATTCTGTACGTCTACCAGGTCGACATGGACGAAGCGCTGCGGGGAACCAAAGTCGCGCTGCCCGAAAACGCGAAATCCGTCCTTGCGAAAACGGGATGGTATTTCGAACAGACGCCCGACCGGTGCAACGTCGTTCTTTGGAAACACAAGAATACACTTTGCGCCGCAGTGAGCAAAATGGATAAAGAAAAAATGGTCGCACTCCTGAGCAACAAGGACCCGCAGTAGACCCCCTACATATTTTCCTTCAAGGACGCCCTCATGTATTCGACATTAAAAATTTTTTCAGCATTGTGCGTGATAGCCCTTTTGAACGGCTGCGCAAAAAACGATAACGACGATCAGGCGTCGAGCTCGACAAGCGATTATATCGCCAACGTGTCGAAAGTGAGCGGCGTTGAAAAAAGCGAGGGGAACAAAGTCGCGAATTTCAGTTGGACCGACGAAAAGGGGAAGCAAGTTTCCTTCGCAGATTTTTCGAAAAACAGCGTCGTGCTGATCAATTTCTGGGCAACATGGTGCGGGCCGTGCAAACGCGAGTTGCCGGACCTCATCGCCCTCAGCAACGAGTATAAAGACAAGAATATTAAGATCATCGGCATCTCGGTCGACCGGAATGACGATGTCCTCAAGCTCGTCCATGACTTTGCCGTTCAGACGAACATGACGTATCCTATCGTCGTGGACAACGG
>DATJXA010000054.1:0-21703 GCA_035500675.1 Bacteroidota bacterium
TTCTGATGATAATTTTCCGCTTTGTAAAAATTCGAGAAGGGAACAATTTCAGTGACAATCGGTGCATCGAAGGCGCTGGATGAATCAAGCTCCTTCTTGTAATGCTCGGCAAGCTTTCGCTGATCGTCGTTGTGATAAAAAATTGCAGAGCGATATTGAGTCCCGAGGTCGTTCCCCTGCCGATTGAGGGTGGTAGGGTCGTGGGTCTTCCAGAAGACTTCGAGCAACTCTGCGTAAGAAATTTTTGCCGGGTCATAGGCGATCTGGCACGCCTCGGCATGCCCCGTGCTGCCCGAGCAGACCTCCTCGTACGTGGGGTTGGGAACGCTCCCCCCCGCATATCCCGAGACTACAGAGTCTACCCCTTTGAGGTCTTGAAAGACTGCTTCGACGCACCAGAAACATCCCGCTGCGAAGGTAGCAGTCTCTAAATTCGTTGTGGCCATAGCGTTGTTCTCTCCTCGATGCTCGTTGAATTTATCATGTCCCTGCCGGCACGATGCAAAATGGAATAGAGCGATCGCAGCACATATTGTGAAAGCGGTCGCTCATTTTCCAGTTCGACATCTCTCTTCGTCCTTTGCGAAGCGCTCGCAGACGAGAAGGCATTTTGTAAATATAGTTACGCAGAGATGCGTTCTTATCGCTTTTTCAATTCTTCGTGCAAAACGTATGCGTAGACGCCGAAGGCGCGCATCGCCTGCGATTGGGCGTGAACGGTTCCGATCTGATCCACACCGTACCCCTCTTCACCGCCTCGGGGGTTCCATCCGTTTCGAATAGCATTGTCGCTCAAACGATGAAGGAGTACGTACGCCGCCCCATGATTATTCGACCAAACGTGTTGAAGCATGCGGCCGACTTTCTTTGGAATATCCGAAAGTGAATCGGGCGCAATGAGATATGCATCAAGAATAAAATGGACGAACGCGCCGTTTCCGTCCATGCGCAGTTGATAATAATCCGTCGGATCGACCCATCCGTTTGCGGGATCCATGATCCGTCGCGCCGACGCGATCGCTATGTCTTTGAATTTTGCGTCTCCGGTCATTCGATACAACGCAGCGATAACGGAGAGATAGGACGCGCTTTCCCACGGCAGCTGTTTGCCGAATGCGGCCCTCCCTCCTTTCCCTTCCCAAACTCCATTGCCCCGATAAAACATTTTCTCGATGCCCGGATATTTCTTATCTCCGTTCCATACAAGCAGTGCGTCGTTGTAATACCGTTTGTCCTTCGTCGCTTCGTACAACATGCACGCGACGGTGACCATTTGATTCGTATTGCTGTTGGAAATGATCATGTCGTCAACTTTCGAATCCGGAGGCCAGCTATACCAACTCCAGAAGCCCTCATGATTTGAGAGCCTTCCTTCCTTTCGGGCCTCGTCGTATCGTTTCCTTGCGTCGGCGACCCAATCATCATGCTGCTTTCCTGAAAATTCCCACCAGTACAATTCGGCGAGGCACACCCACGCGCGATCGTCAACCCAGGTTCCGTTCATCATATCGGAAAACTTCCGCTCACGAGTATAGATGTTCAAAAGGCTCTGGTCTCCGGTCGCCGCGTAAAGAAACGCTTCTCCAATCGCCCCGTTGGCGGCTTCCCACGCCGAGTTGTAGACCTGTTTAAAAAGAACATCGATCGCGTACGCACGCTGGACCGTCAGCTTAAAAAGCTCATCGGTTGTCAGATTCACTTCATCATCGGCGGCCTTTGTCGGATGTGTTTCCTTCGGCAAACTTTGGAAAGTATTCGATAAAAAATACGCAGCGGCTCCGACAGCGACGAGACAAACGCCGATGGCGATACGCCTCAGGAGAATTTTCTTTTCTTCTCCATTTTTCGAAACCTGATGCTCGTTCTTTTTCTTTTTCCGTTTCACGTCGCTATCTATCTGTTCACTGAAGGCATTGCGGCGGCCGGATAGCGTGTCCCCGATGCAGCGCCGGGTGGGAGCGCCCGATCGATCTCATGGAGGTCTTCCTTAGTGAGCACAATGTTTACGGCGCCTACATTTTCTTCCAAATATTGCCGCCGCTTGGTTCCCGGGATCGGGACAACATCTTGTCCTCGGGAAAGAACCCAAGCGAGCGCAAGTTGGGAAGGCGTGCAGTTCTTGCGGCGCGCAATTGTTTCAACCCTCTCAAGAAGGGTAAGATTGTTCGTAAAATTTTCTCCCTGAAAGCGGGGTGAATTGCGACGCACATCGTCGGGGTCCAAACGATCAACGTCTTTCATTCGGCCTGTGAGAAATCCGCGCCCCAGCGGGCTGTACGCGACGAAGCCTATTCCCAGCTCCCTGCACGTCGAAAGCACTTCGGTCTCAGGATCCCTTGTCCACAACGAATACTCGGATTGAATTGCCGTGATCGGATGCACTGCATGGGCCCGTCGAATGGTTTTCGCCGATGCCTCCGAAAGACCGATGAAGCGGATCTTCCCTTCTTCGACAAGCGCGCTCATTGCTCCTACGGTTTCTTCGATCGGAGTATTTGGGTCGACGCGATGAAGATAGTAGAGGTCGATCGTTTCGACACCGAGCCGGCGGAGACTCCCCTCGCAGGACATCCGCACATACTCTTTCTTTCCATTGACAGTCCGGTGCTTCGGGTTTGCAGGATCTCGCACAATGCCAAATTTTGTCGCAAGAATGACGCGCTCGCGCTTCCCTTTGATCGCTTTTCCGACGAGCTCTTCATTTGTGTGAGGACCGTACATGTCGGCTGTGTCGAGGAGTGTGATGCCGAGTTCGAGCGCTCGGTCGATGGTCGCAAGAGATTCTGCATCGTCCCTTCCACCATAAAAATCGGACATACCCATGCACCCCAGGCCAAGAGCCGAGGTTTCTAAGCCGTTTCTCCCTAATTTCCTCTTTTCCATTTTATCCTTTCTGGTTCGACCTTTCAATTCAAATTGTCGCACTATAGATTCACAACGTATCCCATGTTTTTCATCATTGCCGCAACCCGTTTGCGCTGGTCGCCCTGGATCTCGATCCTTCCTGCCTTTACCGATCCACCCGCGCCGCATTCTTGTTTCAGCTGCCGCGCGATATCGTTCATCATATTCGGGTTGTGATGAAGTCCGCTAAGAACAGTGACTGCTTTTCCTTTTCTCCCGGCCGTCTCAAGGGTGATCTGAACAACCGCCCCCTTTCCGTCGTGTGATTTTTTTTGGGGATGAATTTCTTCGTCGGGAACGCCCGACATAAACTTTAGATCGGAGAGAGATGTTAATTTCATCGATCAATGAACAAGTGAGATTGAGCGAGATAACTTTTGTTTCGGAGAGAATGCAATTCTATAATAGAAGCCGTATCAAGATGCACCGACTTCAATGGCAACGCACTTTAGTTTGCAATAGACTGTCGGCGCAATAAAAAGTAGAAAAATCGGCCTTTAATTGCAATGCATTCGCGCTGGTGCCGCCGGGAATCGCATCATGACAATAGGAAAAGTTGCATGGCGTTTCGTCAATTTATTTTTCAGACCGTCATGGTTTCTTTTGATCGGCCTTCCGTATCTATGAAACTCAACCGTGATACAGGAAATTGCTTCTCTCCTTCCCATCCCCGATATTATGGCATATTTTTCTTGCTACTCCATTAGCGATAAGGATGAACCATGAAATATTTGTTCTTTACACTGCTCGCCGCAGCATGTCTTCTCTTTTCATCGTGCGCTCAACAACAAAACGCCGATCAGAAATTCGAAGCTCTTGCATCTCATTACATTGAAAGACTTCTCGAGACCAGCCCGGAGTTGGCAACAGGACTGGGGGATCACCGTTTTGACGGGAAGCTTAGCGATTATTCCGCCGCCGGGATCGAAGCTCAACGGTCTTTAACAAAGTCGTATCTCGACTCTTTGTCGACGATCGATCAAGACGACCTGGACCTCACGAATCAAATCGACTTCCAAATCCTCCAAACGAATCTTGAGTCCACGCTCTATTCTCTCGACACGCTCAAAGAGTATGAGTGGAACCCTCTCGTGTACAACGTCGGCGGAGCGATCTATGGACTTTTAGCGCGCGATTTTGCCCCGGTCAAAGAACGTCTTACAAATGTCAAATCGAGACTTGAGGGAATTCCCGCTGTCGTGACCGCGGCAGAAACGAACCTCAAAAATCCGCCAAAGATCCACACCGAGACGGCGATCGATCAAAACTCCGGGACAATCGACATGATCAAAAATGATCTGAAGATGTACCTCGATCAAGCCCCGGAGATGAAAAAGGAATTGGCGCCCGCGCAAGCGGAGGCCGTGAAAGCCCTCGAAGCGTACGGACGTTGGATGAAGACCGACCTCCTTCCACGGTCGAACGGCGATTTTCGCATCGGCGATGAAAAGTTCAAGAGAAAGTTATATTATTCGCTCGAATCCGACCTTACAAAAGAAGAAATCCTAAACTCGGCGGAAGAAGATCTCAAAAAGACTCAAGATACCTTGTACGCTACGGCATTACCGCTTTTCAAACAAATGTTTCCGGGAGTGAATGACACCAGCAAACTCAACAATACAAAATGGATCATCAGGACCGTCCTCGACAAACTTGCCGATGCGCATCCGACGAATAAAACGATCGTCGACGATGCAAAACATGACCTGCAAACCGCAACCGATTTCGTGCGAGCTCACAACCTCGTGACCGTTCCCGATAAACCGGTCAACGTCATCGTCATGCCGGAGTATCAGCGCGGAATCGCGGTCGCTTACTGCGATGCGCCGGGCCCGCTCGAGAAAAACGGGGAGACATTTTTTACAATTTCTCCTACGCCAAAAGACTGGACAAAGCAGCGGGTCGAATCGTTCTACCGCGAGTACAACAATTATATGCTGCAGGACCTCACGATCCACGAAGGGATGCCTGGGCATTATTTGCAGCTTGCCCACGCCAATACCTTCAAAGCCCCGACGATGGTCCGCGCAATCTTCAGCAACGGCGCGTTCATTGAAGGATGGGCGACGTATGCCGAGCAATTCATGGCGGAAAATGGATACGGTGGACCGGAGGTAAAGATGGAACAGCAGAAAATGCGGCTGCGGCTCATCATTAATGCGATCATCGATCAAAAGATCCACACCGCCGGGATGACGGAAAAAGAAGCGATGGACCTGATGATGAACGAGGGGTTTCAGGAAGAAGGAGAAGCCGCTGGCAAATGGAAAAGGGCGTGCCTTACCTCGACCCAACTTTCTACATACTATGTGGGCAATATGGAATTGAACATGCTCCGCCGGGCCTATCAGGCAAAATACCCGGATGCCGACACAAAAACGATGAACGATGCAATTATTTCGGTAGGGTCCCCTGCGGCGAAATATGTTGGAGAAGCCCTAGGGTTGGAGTGATGATAAAGATAGCTTATGGCAAGAGAACTTGTTAAACTTTCCGGCGTTCACGTGTTCTAAACTGATATTGCTCGACAAAAAGGAAGCCAGGACGCTTGGGATGAGTCATGGTGTACATTCATTAATTAAGGAGAAACACATGCGACAGTACAAGGTGGTGTTAATTGCGGTTGCGCTCTTGATCGGAACGCTGGCATCTAGCGCAAGCGCGCAAGGAATGAGACAAGGCGGAGGGATGATGCGAATGTCCCCCGAGGATCGCGCGGCCATGCTGAAGGATTCTTTGGGCCTCGATCAGACACAGGTGGATTCCGTGATAAGCATCTTTAAAGAAATGAATGCGAAACGGGAAGCGATGATGAATTCGGATGACGATCGCGACGCGCGCAGAGAAGCGATGATGAGTCTCATGTCCCAGACGGACGAAAAAATAGAAGCATTGCTGACGAGCGATCAAAAGGCCAAATACGAAGCGATGAAGCAAGAGCGCGCTTCCAGATTCCGGCAGCGTCAAAATTAACCTGACCGTGATCGGTCATCTCCTCCTTTTCCGCAATCATCGATGAAAAGGAGGAGATTCTTTTTTACCCCCGTTTTTCATTCCCATAAAAAGAATCCCGCCGGACCGCTTACGGAAAAAACTTCGGCAGTGGTACGTTTTGCCTTTTTTCACTGTTATGCGGATGCCCGCCGGAAGCATGCGGGCATGACGAGCGCTCAGGCTGCGTCATTCCCGAACGTTTCTATCGGGAATCCAAAACGTACCACTACCAAAACTTCGTTGCTCCTGAATTCCAAATTTCGTACACTTATCCATCCCGTTTAGTTTAACCCCCACATCGTCGTCATCAAAGGAGGCATTGCATATGCGTCTACGTCTTGTTGCACTTTTCTTGTTCAGCGCCGTTATCGCAAAAGCTGAGGTTATCGGAAAACCGGTCGAGTATGCTGCGAATGGCGTGACTCTTAAGGGATACATTGCGTACGACAATGCAATTCAGGGAAAACGACCCGGCATTCTTGTCGTCCACGAATGGTGGGGGAACAACGATTACTCCCGTAAACGGGCCTACATGCTCGCGGCGCTCGGTTATGTCGGCTTTGCATTGGACATGTATGGCGACGGAAAAGTCGCAGATAATCCTCAAGATGCGGGGAAAATGGCGGGCGAGTCAATGAAAGACCCTGGAGCAATGAAAGCGCGCTTTATGGCCGCGCTCAACCTTTTGAAAAAAAGTGAAGAGGTCGACTCAACGCGCATCGCTGCGATAGGATATTGTTATGGAGGAGGCGTCGTGCTTAACATGGCGTGCGCCGGTGTGGACCTTCAGGGCGTCGTGAGTTTTCACGGAAGCCTTTCCGCAGTAGCTCCTCCAAAAATTGGAGGCGTCAAAGCTCCAATCCTCGTTTGTAACGGCGCCGCGGATAAATTCAATGCAGGAGAGACGGTGAAAGCGTTCAGGGCAGAAATGGATTCGGCGAAAGCGGAATATCAGTTCATCGACTACCCCGATGCGATGCACGCGTTCACCAACCCTGCTTCGACAGGGGTCGGAGAGAAATTCCATATCCCGATCGCGTACAACGAGAAGGCCGATAAGAAATCGTGGGAGGACATGCAGAAATTTTTTGCCACTATCTTCAAAAAGTAATTCCGTTCCATCGCAGGCGGCCTGCCCTCAAGCGCCGCCTGCAGATTCCCCCTCCTTCTTTCCATCGCCCCGCTTCTCTGCGACAAAATAGAAATTAGTACACAGCATCGGAAACAAAGCCGCAAAGATTCTGTCCGCGGCCTGATAAAGGGTTGCTATTGGGCGGCTCTCTTTGAAGGATGGCGGAAGTTTTCGGATTTGGTTGCGCGGGAGAAAATTGTAGCGCCCCCATTCCGAAAGTTGAAACCCAGTTTCGTGCAACAGGGACCGAATCTGACCGATGGAGTATTTTTTCCGATGATAGTATTCTGTCGCGCCGAGAGCTTTCCCTACCGCTTCACTCCACTGATATTTGTTCGGGAAATGGAAGCAGAGAAATAATCCTTTCGGACGCAACAACCGGCCGATTTCTTTCAGGCTCGCAACCTCGCTGCCTCCTGTTTCATACACATGCTCAAGTACGCCGATACTGAAAACTGCATCGAACTCTTGGTCAGGAAACGGAAGGCGCACGGGATCCTTAGGTGATCCTCTAAAATGGGAGAAGAGATCGTTGGTGCGCAAAAACGCCGGAACTTCTTCAAAAGAATATCCCGACGTCGGTATGCCCCTTTTTGTGAGAAAATATGAGAAATGTCCGTTGCCGCATCCCCAGTCAAGGACCTTGGATTTCCGATCGATCCAGCGCTCCGTCACCGCATAAGTCACCTCATACTGCATTGCGGTGATGAGGTTGTCGAACTGAAGGATATCTCGATCAGCGCCGTCTCGCCGCGCAGCCGAGAGGATCTCCTCTGAAATGGACATTCATGCTCCGAAAGATCTCTGAAATGTTTCGACCCTGCGCCATCGCCGGTATCAATCTACCATTTTTCTGGCGAGAATCAACCGCCCGTTTTTCGTTTATCTCACGGTATACGTGAAGGAGAGCATGAAATATCGTCCAAGCACATTGTTCTGATCGTCCTCGACATATGAATCGGTGACAGTTCTGCTGACGCTCTTATTCTGGTTCAACAGATCGACGGCGACAAACGTCAGCTCGCCGCGGTCTTTTGAAAGGAATTTTTTGCCGAGGTTGATGTTCCATAAGAGCGTATTCTTGTTAAAATCCCCGCTCAAGCCGCTGTACAAGACGTTGCTAATATCATTCCTGAAAACGACCCCTTCCCAAAAAATTAAATTAAGCTTCACCTCAGCCGTGTGATAGTAATAGTTCGTATTGAGGTCGGGCTCGAAGGTGTTCCGGGAGACGACATAATTACCGCTGTATGAGACGGTGTAATCGACATCCTGACTGATGTTGCTGCTCAAGACCGAACCGCCGGTGATCGTGAAATTTTTTGCGACATTGAGGTTATCGTCGATGAGACCGGGGGTCTGTGAAAACCCCAGCCCAGAATTGAACGTAAGATTGCTTTTCAGCGGGGTCGCTACGAGGCTGTACGTGAGAAATGAATTTTCGACCCATCGGTCGTTCAGGTTCACCGGGTACGTGAGCTGCGTCCCGCTGTTCATCGCGATTCCCCCCTGCAACACCGTGTCGCGTGTTGCCGTAATGGTGGAATTCGCAATGTAATTCCCTGTGTGCGCAACGGTGAAAAAAAGGAACAGGCTCCGGCCGTTGGCGACGTCCGTGTAGGAATATCTCGTTGCGACCGTTTGGCTGAGGGACTGAGAGAGGTTAGGGTTTCCCGTAGTAAGAATTAAAGGATTCGTATTGTTGATAATATTTTGCAACTGTGTGATCGCCGGCGCCTGCGTTGACGATCGATAAATAACGCGCAGATTCTTATGGTCGGCCATCAAATAATTCACAAACGCATTCGGAAGAATGTTCGCAAACGTCCGATCCACGTCGCTCGAGTATGGAAATTGCTGCTGCCCCCGCAAATCCGCAACCTGGTACGACACACCGGCCATCGCATTCAATCCCCCAAAACGAATACGATATCCGAGGCCCCCATTCTCGGTTGTATACTCATTGTCATACACATTTGAAAGAGAGGGTTCGGGAATAATGTATTCGCCGGTCACAGGGTCAAAATCATACTTCTTATTGTTTGAACTATTTTTTGTATACGAAGGATTGTAAGTCAATTGGAATTGACTAAAACCGCCGACCGGCTCGGTGTACGCAAGGCGGGAGGAGATCGTGTATCCGTCCGTGTTCACTGGCGTTTGTTGATTGAGAGTGTCGTTCGCGACCCCGGAAGCTTGAACATACTCCGTCGTAGATTGCTGGAGCGTCGTCCCTCTTTTTTGGTTGGCCGAGGTGCCGATATCTAGAGAGATTGTTCGGCCCGGATCGTCAAACTTATGCCGAAGGACAATATGGTTTGTAAGATTGTTCCCTTGGGTGTTTGCAGAATTGTTGTTATCCGTCTGATTCAGCAACTGTTGAGGAGATTGAGTATTTGTTCCTATCGTTCCTGTCGTTGAATGGTTATCCTGAAAATATAATCGCGGAAGTTCAATGATCGAATTCGACGAGTCGGCCGTGTACTCCAGCCGCATATCGTACCGATGATTTGAGTTCTGAGTTTTCGAAGCGGTATTCTCATCATAAAATGAAGATGTATCGGTCGTCGAAAAATACTGACGATGCAGGCGCTCGTCGTTATTTCCCGACGTGAGGTTGAAAAAGTAGCTCTGGCTGACGGTCACATGGCTTCCCCAATCGTCGGCGTAGTTTGCACCGACAGAGGTCGTTGTAATGAGCCCGTTTTGCTGGCCTACGAGAAAATTCGCTGGGTTTCCGGACCCTCCGCCGGGTCCGCCGCCGGTGAAATTCCCGGGACCGCCGCCGCCCGGAGTGACTCCTGTCTGTCTCCCCCTTCTCCCTCCACCTCCGCCTCCTCCCATAAATCCGCTCCTCTGATTCGTGCCGCCGATAACTCCAAGGATGTCTTGCGTGGAAAAATTCTGCTGGTTGACATCGTTCGACAAACCGATGAGGGAAAGGCGCGTGTTGTCCTTAAAATAATTCGTGCTTCCGCCGGCGAGGTAATGGTCGTCGTCACCGTACCCTCCGTAGACTTTTCCAAAATTTTGGATCCTTCGGTCGCGTCGCGTAATAATATTAAGCGTCTTGACCGATTGCCCGTCGTCGAAACCGGTGAACTCCGCTTGATCGCTCATCTTATCGAATATCTGAATCTTTTCAATCGCATCTGCAGGCAAATTCCGAAGAGCAAGCGTGGGGTCCGACCCAAAAAAGGGTTTTCCGTCGACAAGGACTTGCTGCACATTTTCTCCCTGCGCAACCACGGTCCCATTCGTGATCACCACTCCCGGAAGTTTTGCAACAAGGTCTTCCGCTTCTGCATCGGGATTTGTTTTGAATGCACCTGCGTTAAATTCCGTCGTATCCGTCTTCTGAATGGCTGGCGGAGGCGAACCCTGGACTACCACTTCGCCAAGCTGGATCGGGACTTCGGAAAGCAATACATCAGCAAGCGCCATCGAGGAACGGTCAACGCGGATGATTCTGTCCACGGCTGTATGTCCGACGTACGTCGCTTCAAAGGCGTACAGGCCGAACCCTATGCCCGAAAACGCAAAGGCGCCTTCCCCGTCAGTTGTCGTCACGAAGACTTGAGAGCTATCTGCCGTGTTGGTGAGTTTCACATGAGCGCCGGCAAGAGGTAGCTCCTTACGTGAATCGAGGATCCTTCCCTTGAGGTTTGCAGCCTGTGAGAAAACGTGAAGAGGGACCAAAACGACAAGCGTGATGAGGCAAAGGAATTGCAGCTTTGTTCTCGCAGACGTGATCATTCTATAGAGACGTGACGCTGGCACTGACAGTGCCACCGGTAACTGTTGCAGGCGTGTTAACATCACGTGCCGGTATTGAGTAAGGTTCTAAACATTCGTATTCGCCAGCTAATTCGATGCGGGACTGAAGGAATAGTTTAATTGAAACTAGACATACAAGCATCTAGAGAAAGATCATTTGTCCATTACACGATAATGCTCTTAATTTGGTCCGCGAACCTTGCTTCAATGGCAAAAAGTCCATATCCTTTCAACAATCTATTCAAACCGTGCAATGACCGTTGATCTCGCTCGCTCCTTGTCTTACATGTTCAAGGACAGTTCTTGGTTCTTCAAGGTATTTCTCGGCGGGTTATTCCTGATCGCGAGCCTCTTGGTCATCGGCTTGCCGTTTATCTTCGGCTACGAGATGAGACTAATCGTTACGCTGGCAGAGGGAAAGAACGACGCGTTGCCCGAATGGAAAAACATGAAAAGGATCTTCTCCGATGGGGTCGTCCTTTTGTTCGTTCTCTTGATATATATTGCCGCCGCCGTCGGGATAGCTTTTACTATAGATAACATCCACCCGGTTCGGCTCATCGCGATCTTCGTTCTTGTTCTATGCGTATTCTGGAGACCTCTTCTTCTTATCCAATTTGCAAAGCACCGGACTTTTCGTTCATGTTTCATGATTCGGGAAATGATTTTCCCTTTTACGCATAGCCCGCAAGCATACACCGGCGCAATGATCATTTCTTCGCTCGTTCTCCTCGCTTCGGTTTCTCTCGGATGGATGTCTCTTATTCTCGGATGGCCATTTGTCGTGTTCTGGGGAATCCTGGTCGAATCTCACGTTACCGCTCAATTTGTCACCGTCGCATAAAACACTGCGCTAATGGGTCCTGTCAAGAAAAAGGTCAGTTATGTCGTTCGAAACTTCTGGGATGCGACGCGATACTATTCGCGGGGGCTCATCGCGCGTTTCGTGGAGGACGATGTCCTTTTTCTTGCTTCGGGGATCGCATTTAACGTGCTCCTGTGCATCATTCCGCTATTGCTCCTCGCATCCTCGCTCCTTGGTATTTTTTTGAATTCGTCCGATATGGCAATGGCGAATATCGACAAATTTCTCACCAAGGCGCTCCCGAACCAGGCGCAGGCAGTCGCGATCAAAGACTTGGCGTTTCGCATCATCAATGATTTTGTCGAGTTCAGACGATCGCTTGGAGTGTTTGGGGCGATCGTCTTGATCTATACCTCATCGTCCCTGTTCAGCTCGGTCCGGTCAGCGCTCCATCGAATCCATCATGTGACAACGACTACAGGAATATTTATCAGCCAGTTGAAGGACGTCATCCTTGTCCTTGCTCTCGGATGGCTTTTCATTTCGATCAACACGCTAAATTGGTTGTACACGCTCATTTCGCGATACAGCGCAGAAATGTTCGGCCCCAATTTTGCGGCACTTCAATCAACGCTCCCAGATTTCCTTGCGCGGCTCACCTCATTTATCCTGACGGTCCTCATGGCGTTTCTCGCATACCGGTTCGTACCGTTCTACGGGACAACGACAAAGATATCGCTGATCTCTGCCGTCGCTACAACCGTACTCTGGAAACTTGTCGGCTATCTTTTCGCCTTATACTTGACGACGTTCCAGCCGTTCAGGAAAGTGTACGGGGCATACGCGTTTATGTTCATCGCGATGGTATGGGTGTATTTCTCGTGTATCGTGTTTGTGCTTGGTGCGGCGGTCGGCGGGTTATACAAGGAGCGGAAAGAAATTAGCGACACTTAAGCGGCTGATCGAACTTCGCACAGGCCCCGTTATTATTTGGCAAGGAATTCTTTGACAACTCTCACGAACTCATCCTTTTTCTCTATGAAGAAAAAGTGTCCGGTATTCTCGAAGATATACTTCTTCGATTTCGGAACGGAGTTTTCGAGAGATTCCATCACAAAGGGTGAAATATAGTCCTTCTCCCCGCCAAGGACGAGCGTCGAGATTTTCAAAGTTCTGAGATCGTTGCGCGTATCGAAATCTTTCAGATTGCCGCTGATATCGAAGTACCCGTGCCTTCCCCACATCTCAAAATAGACCGGCCATGAACGGTCGGGCATCGTAAAACCGTCGGGGATCGTTGCCTGGTTGACAAAGTAACTCGCGCTGCTGATCATCCCCTGCATAACGACATTCTCATAACCGGAAGTGTACTGGTCATTGGCGATGAGGCTGTCTTTTTCGTAAGCCTTCACGATGCCGGCGATCTGCCTCGGAAGAAAATCGCGGTAGCTGTTGAGCCATGCGTTGAGGTCCGACACCTGCGCCGTCGTACTCATGAGGATCATCTTATTGACGTGTGTCGGATATGCGATGGCGTATTTTTGCGCGAGCATTCCGCCCGTCTCGTGACCGATGATATTTAAAGCGGAGATGTTGAGGTGAACCCTTAGCGATTCGATGTCGGCGACCATATTGTCGAGCGTGTACATCGCCGGGTTTCTGAAACGGTCGGACCTTCCGCAGCCTCGAGGGTCGAGATAGATCATTTGGTTCGCCGAGTCGAGGTCGGAGAGGAACGGTTCGAGGTAATCGCACGAGTATCCCGGACCTCCGGGAAGCACCAACGTCGGGGATCCGTTTCCTTCGATGCGCACGAAAAGATTCACACCTCCCTTTCCCGTCACATATCCCGTGATAACCTTATCCTTCAGCGGGATCATCTCTGCATTCACAGCGGCAACCTTGTCCCTCCGCATGCAACCGTCCAAAGAAAGAACGATTGCCGCCATCAATGCAAATGACAATAACGTGCGCATAGTAGTCTCCTACAAGAACTGCGTTAAATCGCTAATCGACAAGCTTGGAACGGCACCCCTAAAAACGACAGGGGGAATGTAATTAGTTTTGGATAGAATGTAAAGTTTTATTTTTTCATCCACTCGGACAATATGCCGGAGTACTCTTCGTCCGAGAATTTCCTTCTACCGTATGCTCCTTCGGAAAGTCGCTGACGAAGGGCTTCGTAAAGGACAACGGCGCAGGCAACGGAGACGTTAAGACTCTGGATCATGCCCATCATGGGGATCATGATCGTTGCATCCGCTTTTGCTGCGGCCTCGTCGGAAACGCCGGCATGCTCGTTCCCGAAAACAAATGCGCATCGAGCAGTCAAATCGGGCGCATACAACGAGAGCGCATGTTGATCCAGGCGCGTGGCGTAGATCGCGAAACCCTCTTTGCGGAGCTGGTCGTAGCATGCAGCAACGGAATCGAATTTTCGTCTCTCAACCCATTTGTTCGCGCTCGACGAACTTTTTTTCCCCACTTTTGGATATTTCTCCTTCGTGTAGACCAGTTGAACGGTGTGGATGCCGACCGCGTCGGCCGAACGAAGCATCGCGCTGACGTTGTGCGGGTCGTGAATGTTCTCCATGACGATCGTGAGGTCGGGCTGACGCTGCGCCAAGGCCGTCATGAGCTTCTTTTTTCTCTGCTCTGTTTTCACACCGTCCCTCCCGGCGCTTCCTTCCCCCGTGCCGACGTTGTCTCGAGCAATACGATCGCTCCGATAACGAGCAGCGCTCCCATGATCTGAAGCAGGCCCATCGTCCCCCCAAGGAAAATAAATTCCGTCGCGATGGCGACCACCGGCTCGAGAGTGCTTGTGATGATGGCACGAGTGGGCGACAAAAGGTGAAGTCCCATGAAATAGAACGAGTATGGTACGAGTATCGAGGTCGTAGAAACGAGAGCAAAGATTCCCCAGTCGGATGCGCTGTAGCCCGTTTCCCAGAGCATTTGAGGAGATTGCACGATGAGCCAGAAAAATGTCGCGGCGCCCAGGGAGTATACGAGCGATGTCCAGACAGAATACTTTTGAGTAAGAGTTTTCCCCGCAATGTTGAAGATCGCATAGGAGACGGCTGCGACCAGGGCGAAAACGATACCCGTGCGATTTGCTACGAGCAAGCCATTCAGGCCGCCGACAGCTAGAAAAATTCCGGCAACTGATGACAGCAGTGCGACGAATTTGAACCGCGTCATCTTTTCGTGCTGAATCACAACGGCGTAGAGCGCCACCATGATCGGCGCGGAATATTGCACAACGATGGCGGTCGCTACGTTGGACTCTTTGATAGCGAAGTAGTAAAAGTAATTGGAGGCGGCGACTCCGCAAACTCCGACAAGAAAAAAACGCGGAATGTCCCCTAGATGAAATTTCAGCGTTGATGGCTTCGTGACGAGAAAATAGACGAAGAGGAGCGCAAACGCGATCGAGACGCGGGTCTGTACGATAATGAGCGGATTATACTGTTCGTTGAAAAGATGTTTAACGATCGTCGCCGACGCGCCCCACAACGAAGCGGCGATTGCGATATAGAGGTATCCACGGAGTCGTTTCATGTGGGGGGCGGCTCTCCCGCCTCATCGGACTTGACGCGGTAGTATTCCGCGAGGTCCTCATCTCCCAGAAGATGGTACAGGTATGACAGGCGCGCAGAGAGGCTCTTCTTATTCGGAACAGCGTCTAATCCGCGCTTCACGAACTCGATCAACACTTCCAGCGGGGGGATATTGAGGTCCGGCTCATAACAATCGCAGGCGTCAAGATACGGATCGGGCATTGCGGGATTGATGGAAGCCGCCTTTTGATAGTATGCAATGCTATGTTCAAAATTATCTTTCGAAGAGAACACTGCTTCAAAGACATTGGCCATCCACATGTAAATATCGTAGGCATTATGGGGAAACTCCTGTGCGAGCTTTTCTCCGAAGAGGATGATCTCTTCCATGCGGAGAGAATCATTCCAGAACAGAAGCCGGTAGAGTTCGATGTCGTCGATTTTTTGATTGATCGCCGACTCAAACGCATCGAAGATTTCGTTGAAGGATGCTCCGGATGTGAACCGTTGGCGTATTTCTTCGCGAGAAAGTTCCGGCATGATCTCCTCACATTGAGGAACAAAATACGGAGGGATGGCGTGAAAATCAACCGCCGCATAGAAAGGATGGGTCAAAAAGAAGGCGCTGCGTGTCGCTGGACTTTCGCGACCGCGCAGCGCCCGAAACTCAGACGGACAGCGGAATTATTTTATCAACATCAACTTGCGCGTCATCGAAAAAGATCCCGCGTTCAGCCGCGCGAAGTAGACGCCGCTCGACAGCGACCCGGCGTTCCATTCAACGGCGTACGTTCCCGGATTCATTTTCGAATTGAAAAGTTCTGCCACTTGTCTTCCCAAGATATCGTAAATTTTCAATGAAACGACTCTAGGCTCCGCAACGGAAAATTGGATGCGCGTTGACGGGTTAAACGGGTTGGGATAGTTCTGCTCTAACGAGAATGATTTCGGCAATTCAGCCGCGGCATCATTCACCGAAAGAACGATCTGGTCCGTTCCGCCTGCGTCGACATAACGCTGTTTGAATTCCTGCAGGTAAAGATTCGCCACACGAGGGCTGTGAATGATGAGCGTGTTCTCGTTGTTGGCCGTTTCCGCCGCGCTCGACCAATTGTGCGAACCGGTGATAACGGTACTGTTCGACGGGATTCCTGCATCGACGATTGCGTACTTGTGATGAAGAAGTCCCGTGAGACTCGACGCCTTGAGGAGCACATCCACGCCGCCGTTCTTCAACGCTGAAAACTGATTGCCGCTGTCAGTGTTGTTATCCATCACCACATGAACTTTTTCGCCCGCATTCTTTTTCGCAATGAGTGTCTGAGCGAGGTCGTCCCGCGTAAAAGTGTACATGCAGACGTTGATCGAATTGGTCGCTGAGCTGAGCGCCGCGTTAATCTTCGACGTCGTTTTATCGGACGGGCTGAAATACAGCTCTATGGGATTCCCCGCGATGATAAACCGATGCGGAGTGTTATCAGTTTTCCGGATCCCGAATCTCGAGTTCGCCTGATTGGGGCTGTCGCCGCTGCTCCCCCACATCTCGTTGAATTCAATCGTATATGCTTCTGCAAGCGATCGATCCTGGATCTCGACCATATTCTGTGCGTCGTCGTTTGTCCCCGGGTCCGTTGCGTTCCACGATCCGGTGATGACCCAATCGACGCGCGTCGACGATGTATCGCGATGGTCGAAAATATAGAATTTATTGTGCATGAGTCCGTCGCCGGCGTTGATGAGATCATAAGCGTCGTCAATGACAACGATGCCGGCATTCTTAAGCGTATTCCACGGGGCAGTTGTAATGTTGTCGTGCTCGCCGATCACTCTGATTTTGACTCCCCGGTTGCGCGCCGCCAGCAATGCGCTGGCGATATTTGCGCCGACCGTTCCGCTGAAACTGTAGGTGCACATATCGATAGAACGTTGCGCCTGTGCGATCCTGTACAACAAAACCTTTGAAAGATCTGTCACCTTCGCGCTCTCTGATTGAGCGACGCTGTAACTCACCGAGTGGTTGAAATATATCCGGAGCGAATCCGTCGACGTCGAACCGGTGATGAAGATGGCATCCCCCGTTGCGTTCGACCCAGAGGTATCGGACGCAACTACCTGATAATGATAGACGGTCGATGGGACAAGGTTTGCAAGAGAGACAAGATGAACCGTATCCGCGGACGAGGTGACCGAATCGGAATACACAGTTGAGAGTCCGTACCGTACTTTCACCGTCGATGCACTTTTCGTCGAAGCATTGATAAGAACCGAGTGTGGTTGCATCCCGGATTCATACGGAATGACCGTGAATACGGGACCCGGATGCACGATGATATCCGCCGTCGTTCTCGGATCGACTTCATAGTTGGCGGTATAAGGAGCCGAAACCGGTGTGCCGGGTTTATACTGTTTCAGGATGCCGATGAGATCGAACGTTCCGGAAGGCGCAGTCCATGTCGAGGGCAGAAATGCGCCCGTCGTCCCGGTAGCGTCGGTGATGGAATCGTTCGCGGCATCGTACGTCACGTTATTGATCCTCACCAACCTTCCTTCATTCGGCTCGCTGAAATCGTCGGTGTTGAACGTTTCGTTGACGTCGTGCGCCGTCAACACAAGCGGATCGGGCAAACGATTCCCGCTGGAATAGAGAATATATTTTGTCGTATCGGGAGCAATTTCGATCAAGCCGCGGAACTGCACGATCGTCCCGGTCACCCTCACGCTGTCTCCAACTTGATAGTTGAACGACCTGAATGCGCGATAGACGCACACTCCTCCTGTCGCGTCCTGAACGAATATGTTTGTTTGGGTCGAGCTGAAATCGCCCGTGATAATTCCGGCGATCGTTACCGTCGCGCCGGACTGATACGGTGCTGCGGCATTTCCCTGTGCATCATTGATATGGATGTCAACGATATGAATTACTTTGATAACGGACACCGTCACGGGAGTAGATATTTGAACCGGGCTTCCGCCGTTGAGACCGGTCTTGACAATAAAAGAGGACGTCACTGAAGAATCGGGGGCTGTAAGCGATGAAACGATGACCTTGCCGGTATCCGTATTTGTGATCGCAGCCTTCCCTACAAATATTGTGTCTCCCGAAACGGCCGCGACGCCCGATGATGCGCTGCCCGAAAGCGATACGCTTGCCGCAGACTGAGACCAGCTCCAACCGATCGAAGGAAGAATAATGATAAGACTGTCAAGGGTGTTAGTGCCGTCTCCTGCAACCGACACTGTAAAAGAAGAGGTTGCCCCGGCGCTGATCGCTGAAGGGGAAATCGACGCCGTGCCGGTTCCGTTTCCACCCACACTCAACGAGGGCTCCACGGGACTTGAAGAATTTTGCGGCTGTGGCGCGGCGCGCGTGACAAAGTCTGTAGCATTATTATCCGAGTCGTATCCGTTCCCAGCTAACTCGTCGGTGCCGCCGACCGCAAGCGTGGCCGATGTAGACGAGTTCTGCGCTTTTCTTTCAACGGAAGTGGCATTGCTTGGGGCCGGCGTAGGGCCGCTCCCTTCGTACCCGTTTGCAGTCGTACCATACCCTACTTTATCGATAATTGAACCCCCGGAAGGATTCGCTCCGCTCAACGCTGTTGTGCTGTTGGCCAAGGCGATTTTTCCTGCCGTCGAACTCAGAGCGAGAGTTCCCGTGACATCGGGAGTCGGCAGATCTACAGTTCCTCCGGCGCCGACTGCTTCTTCCACGAGAAAAAAACCATGCGGTGCGATCGATCCAGTCAGGTTTGTGACAAGCCACGATGAAGTGCCGGTCGCTGAAGAATACTGAACCGACCATCCATTCAAATCCACTTGCGAAGAAGTTGGGTTGTAAAGCTCGACGAAATCGTTCTTGTACGTAGATCCCGAATTCCCGCCACCGCCGTAAATTTCGCTGATGACGACGTGGTTTGCAGTTTGAGCGCGCGCTGTGTGAGCGAATGGCTGAACGAGCAGCACCCCCGACAATAATAACGCGTATGACGAGACAATTTTCATAGATTCTTTTCCTTTGTTAAGCGCCTCTGATTTCATCCTTTCTTATCAATATATGAAAACGCCGTTCGCAAACAAACAATTTTGACAATGTCGCGCTCTTTTAAGATGAGAGATCGCACAGTGGAGGTCGGTGCCGCTATGTATGTTTCCAATTTATCGTTGACTTTTGAGGCACTTTGAGTTATATTTTTAAACTTTTGAATGAATTCTGTGAGACCGGGACTTTATCCCGAACACGAAGAGATGTCCATCCGCTCGGAGGTTAATGCGTGAAACAGTATCGCGGTAAGTTAATTATTATTTTAGCGGCAATCGGTCTTGCCGCATATTTCCTCTATCCCACCTACCAGTCCTATAGAATTACCAAGCATCTCCAAACCCTTTCCGGCGCAGACAGCGCGACATACGTCCAGACGAATGAAAAAGAGATCATGGACGCGCGCGCAAAGCGGATCAAAGTAGGTCTCGACCTTCAGGGCGGCATGCGTGTTGTTCTTGAAGTTAACGTCCTCAAAATGCTTGAAGAGCTCGCGAAGAACAAAGACGATCAATACAATGCGATCGTCGCCGAAGTGGAAAAGGAATCTCAGCTCAGCGACGAGAGGATCACGGATATTTTTCAGCGTAAGTTCGAAGAGAAACAGATCCGGCTGAGCCGCTACTACGGGAACCTCCGCGAGACGAACGACGAGATCGTTAAAAACCTTCAGGATGAAGCGGACAAAGCCGTCGACCGCGCAATGGAAATCGTCCGTAACCGTGTCGACCAGTACGGCGTTTCCGAACCGTCGATCCAGAAAGAGGGTGCGCGTAGAATTATCGTCGAACTTCCCGGCGTCTCCAATGAAGATGAAGTGCGAAAGCTTCTGCAGGGAACTGCCCTCCTTGAATTTAAACTCATGAAGGACCCCGATATCATTTACAAGACCATGGACGCCATAGACAAGTACCTTGCGTCCCGTGGGTTTACCGACACGACGTCTTCGGCATCGTCGAGCGACACAACGACAAAACCAGCCGATGCCCTGTCGATGCTGACGCAAACCGACACGACGAACTCCGTCCTGCCGAACGGCGAAAAGACGCCGGCTCAATTTGCAAAGGAACATCCGTTTTTCGCGCTCGTCCGGCCCAATCAAAAAGGGTCCGGCGAAGGTTACGCTGCCGAAAGCGATCGCGCCATGGTTGATCGCATTTTGGCAAGGCCCGACATCCAGAAATTACTCCCAAGCGACATGGAATTTTATTGGATGTCGAAGCCGAGCTTCACAAATGAAGGAGTGAAGTTCTACGCCCTACTCGGTCTTAAGAAAACGCCAGAGCTCACAGGAGGGGTCATCGTTGATGCGCGCGCGACGATCGATCCGAACTACAACCAGCCGATCGTTACGATGAACATGAACAGCGAAGGATCGCGCGATTGGGCAAGGATTACGGGCGCGAACGTCGGTAAAAGAATGGCGATCGTTCTGGATAATGCTGTGTTCTCGGCCCCTGTGATCCAGGGTAAAATTACTGGAGGACGTTCGCAAATAGAGGGAATGGAAAACATCGAAGAGGCCCGTTTGCTGGAGATCGTCCTGAAAGCAGGCGCGCTTCCTGCACCGGTCGATATTATCGAGCAACGGAGCGTCGGTCCATCACTCGGCGAAGATTCAATTCAGGCCGGTATCAAATCATTCACGTATGCACTGATCATTACAGTTCTGTTCATGATCGCGTACTATCGGACAGGCGGGATGGTTGCGAACATCGGCCTCTTCTTCAACGTCCTTTTTATCTTTGCTGTGCTTGCAGCCTTCGGCGGCACCCTGACGCTTCCGGGAATTGCGGGGATCGTCTTGACCATCGGTATGGCCGTCGACGCAAACGTTCTTATCTTCGAGCGTATTCGGGAAGAAATGAATACCGGCAAGACCCTTCGCGCGACGATCGACGCCGGCTACTCAAAAGCATTCAGCGCTATTTTTGATTCAAACATCACGACGTTCTTCAGCGGCGTGGTCCTCTTTCAGTTCGGGACAGGCCCCGTGCAAGGTTTCGCGCTGACGCTTATGATGGGCGTTGCGGCAAACTTGTTCACCGCCATCACTATCACGCGGCTGATTTTTAATGTGATGATCGAGCAGGGCGTCTCGAGCATTAACTTTGGATAAGATTATCGGAGATGAGTCTCAATGAGATTATTTAAGGCGACGAATATCGATTTCATGGGCAAGCGGAAGGTGTGGTACACCATCTCTGGCTTGACTTTGGTTATAGGGCTGATCGGGATCATTTTTAAAGGGATGACGTTCGGCATCGACTTCCTTGGAGGGACGGAAATTCTCGTCCGTTTTTCCCAACCGGTCGAAATCAATGAAGTGCGCGCCGCAATGGACAAGATCGGGTTCTCACGGAGCGAAATAAAAACGTTCGGAGACCCGAAGGATATTCTGCTCCGCACCCCCCTCCAGGCCGAAGGAAATACCATCGGAGACAGGATCAGGTCCGGACTCTCCGCGCAATTTGAGAATAACAAATTTA
>DATJXA010000055.1:0-13896 GCA_035500675.1 Bacteroidota bacterium
CGAACAGATGAAAGAGCCGGACGCTCCAAAAAGAAAATTGCAAAGCCGGCGAAAGGGGATGGCGCCAAAAAATCCTCATCAAAAAAAGAAAGAAGCCGTAGTTGACTGCCGGCACTTCTCAGAAGAAGGTTTGGACCATTCTCGAAATGCTGCAATGGGGGACGACATACCTTACGGAGAAAGGGTTCGACGAATCGCGTTTAACGGTCGAGCTTCTTCTCTCGCACGTTCTCAGCCTCCAGCGCATTCAGCTCTATATGAGTTTCGACCGGCCTCTCTCCGAGCGGGAGATTTCTTTGTTTAAAGAAATGTTCCAACGCAGGCTGCGGCACGAACCGTTGCAATACATTACCGGTTCTCTCGAATTTATGGGCTTGGAATTTCTTGTCGATCGCCGGGTATTGATTCCGCGTCCGGAGACTGAAGTTTTGGTAGAGCACGCAATTAAACTCGCAGCCGACCGATTTGCGGGTTCACCGGCGCGCATTTTGGACATCGGGACGGGAAGCGGTTGTATCGCTATTGCATTAGCCAAGATGATCGAAGGATCGGCAGTGACAGCTATTGACGTCAGCGAAGGCGCCATTGCTCTTGCGAAAATTAATGGAGAGAAAAATGGAGTTGTCGAGCGGGTCGATTTTTTGGCGAAAGACATATTCAAAATGGAATCGAACGCGTTTCCACACCCTTTCCATTTGGTTGTCTCCAACCCGCCTTATATTTCAACGTCGGAATTCGCCGGCCTTGCTCCAGAGATCGCTGAATACGAGCCAAATTTGGCGACAACGGACGGAAGCGACGGCTTGACCTTTTACCGGCATATCGCCAAGGTTGGAAAGTCGATGCTGCTTCAGGATGGTGTCGTAATTGTCGAATGTGCTTACAACCAATCGATAGAAGTGCAGAAAATATTTCGCGATGCGGGATGGTCGGACCCGGAAATATTCAAGGATTACAGCGGCAATCCACGAGGGTTAATCGCGCATAAGGTGGCATCGTCGCAATGAAAGCGCTTATCCAGAGAGTATCGAAAGCAAGTGTGGCAGTTAATGGCAAGAGGGTAGGCGCTATCGAGAAGGGCTTGTTGGTCTTTCTCGGTATTAAAAATGGAGATTCTGCCGAGGATGCCCGTTATTTGTCGGCTAAAATTTGCTCGCTAAGAATATTCGAAGACGATCAGGCGAAGATGAACCTGTCCGTAAACGACGTCGGCGGCTCGCTGTTAGTCGTATCGCAATTTACTCTTTACGGAGATACCCGTAAAGGAAACAGGCCGAGCTTTGTTGAAGCCGCTCCGCCTGAGGTTGCGGAACCTTTCTATAATACTTTCGTCGGATTTCTTCGCGACGAGCTCGGAGCCGCTCGAGTGGCAACCGGCGTTTTTCGCGCAATGATGGAAGTCGAATTGACGAACGACGGTCCCGTGACTGTCATGGTGGAAAGCAAGGTGTGAGCCGTGGCTCTTCTCATGATTTTTTGGGACGGCGTTGGTTTTGGGAAAGAAGACCCGTCCGTCAATCCGTTCTTTTCTGCAGCACTGCCGAATTTTTCGAAATTGTTCGGGGGAGTCGTTCCTTCTTTGAGGAAGCGAAAGGTTTTTTCCACGAATGCTTCCATCACTCCTGTGAATACGACGCTTGGCGTTGCAGGACTCCCGCAGAGCGGGACCGGGCAAACGGCGATCTTTACAGGGCTCAACGCGCCCAAAATCATCGGAAAACATTTCGGGCCTCATCCGTATTCAACATTAGTGCCGCTGATCAAAGAAAAAAATATTTTTACGCAACTGGGCTCGCGAGGGAAGAGATCGTTCTTCATCAACGGCTTTCCCCAAAGGTATTTTGACTATATCGATTCCCCGCGTGGAAAAACTCCGACGGTCGCTCTTTCATATCGTTCTTCGGGAGGGATGCTTAACACGGTGGATGATATCGCGGCGGGGAGGGCGCTCTCGGCCGATTTCACGAACGAGGGTTTGAATACGATCGGCGCGGGGCTTCCGGTTATCAGCCCTGTCGAGGCGGGGAAGATATTCCATCGGGTCGGCAGCTCGTACGACTTTACAGTGTTCGAATATTTCCTTTCCGATAAAGCTGGCCACTCGCAGAACATGAAAAGAGCGGTTCTCATGCTAGAACGCATGGATGCTTTTCTTGGAGGCATTCTTTCGTCCTTCAATTTTCAAAAGGACGTTCTGTTGTTCATTAGCGACCATGGAAATATTGAAGACCTCTCGACGAAATCACACACGAGAAATCCCGTTCCTCTCATTGCGGTCGGGGAACGGCGGAAATTTTTTTCCGAAAGGGTGAAAAAGCTGACCGACATTACGCCGGCCGTCGTAGCTTTCTTGGAGTAAAACATCCGTTGACGACATTGTGGGGGGCGTCATGTGGAAAAGTGTGCCGGCAGTGGCCGCGGCGTGTCTCATCTGCTGCGGAACGTGCGCTGCCCGTTTTACTACCGTACCGTGGAGCGTGTGGGGATGCTCCGCCTGTGCATTGTTGATCTCATCCCTCGTTTCAATATTTCGATACCGGAATCACACCGGACGAAATTCTCTTCCTGCCATTTCTGTTTCGCTATTGCTTCTGTGTTCCGCCGCCGCGCGGGTCTCAGTCGATCAACAACTGGCGCCTCCGACTCACATCAGTCATTTCCTCGACACTCCGCAGTCCGTTCAGCTCTATTGTGAAATTGCCGATGAGCCCCATGTGAAAGACGGGAAGATGGTATCGCTCGTTCATGTCAGGGCGATCGTGTTGGGGAGCGATTCCACCCGGGCCGACGGGGATGCATTGCTCACCGTCGTTCGCGATGCCCGTTCGAACGAAGAGGCGCGCAGTTTCCGGTACGGGGCGCTGATCGCATTCGACGGAATTCTCGAAACGCCTATCGCTTCCAGGAATCCGGGAGAATTCAGCTATCGCGACTATTTAGCGTTGAACAATATCTATGCGGTCGTTCATGTTTTTGGTTTTTCGCACATTCGCGTCGTCGCTGAAGAACACCCGAACCCGCTTTTCCAATATTTCATTTTTCCGTCGAAGCACTTCGTCCTCGGATGCATTCGGACGGCAATGTCCGGAGACAGGGCGAATTTCCTCACCGGACTTCTGCTCGGAGATCGAACGGATATGTCAGCGGACATCAAAAATGCATTCATCAATACGGGAACGATCCACGTCCTCGCCGTTTCGGGGACGCACGTGGTTCTGGTCGTAGCCATCATTTACACGCTCTTCGGGTTGATGCGTTTGCCGGAGCGCTGGAAGATTATCGCGACGGTCGTGACCATCCTCTATTATATGGAGCTTACCGGCGCGGCTCCATCTGTCGTGAGGGCCTCGCTCATGACGATCACGGTTCTCCTCGCAAAACTATTTCAGCAAAAGACAAACGTCTACAATTCTCTCGGCGCTTCAGCGGTGATGCTTTTTGTGGTCGACCCTTTGCAAATGTTCAATGCGGGTTTTCAGCTCTCTTATGCGGCGGTGTTCTCGATGGCATATTTTTATCCCAAGCTGGCTCTCTTAATAAAAAAGATTCCGGAAAGCCTTGAGGAAATCAAGGCGATCGATTACGTACTAAAACTATTCGCAGTCTCCCTTTCGGCGCAAGTGGGAACGATTCCATTCACAGCATATTTTTTTGGGCGGGTATCCCTCGTCTCCGTCGTTGCGAACCTCGTCGTCGTTCCGATGGTGGAGATCATCGTGACTATCGGGCTGGTGTCGGTCCTTGCGGGAGTGTGTTCGATGTGGGTGTCGGCTTGCTTCGGCGAAGTGAATAACGTGCTCACATGGTTTACGCTAAAATTTGTCCTGCTGGCCAATGCAGTCCCGCATGCGACGATCGCAACACCCGTCTTCGGTTTTAAAGAGACATTTTTTTATTCCTCCTGCGTTGCCGTCCTTTTTAATTTGAAGGATCGGCATATTCTTAAAAGGATAGGAGCTTTCTCATTTGCCGGCATCGATCTACTCATCGCTCTCTCCATTTTTCCGTGGCACGGCTCCGGGTTGAACATATTGAGGATAGATTTTTTGGATGTCGGTCAGGGGGATGCTGCGCTGATTGAATTTCCATCGGGAGAAAAAATGCTCGTCGATGCCGGCCCAAAGACATTAACGTATGATGCGGGCGAAAGAGTGATCGCGCCATTCTTGCGTCGGCGGGGGATCTCAACGCTCGACGCCATTGTCGTCACGCATCCGCACAGCGACCACATCGGCGGCGTGCCGTACCTCCTCCGGCATTTTGACGTCTTGCAGGTCTTTGACGGGAGCCAGCGTGCCCAGTCCTCGATCTTTTACGACTACGCTTCGCTTATCCAAAACCGACATCGTATCGTTGCAGCGGGAATGGAGCTTGCGAAGATTCCCAACGTGCGGCTGTACACGCTCCACCCGATTGAATCATTTTTGGATGAAGATTCCACCGACGGCTACGACCATCTCAATAACACTTCTGTCGTTGTGAAACTTCAATACGGCGCGACGTCGTTCCTTCTCGCAGGCGATGCCGAGGAGCCCGTTGAAGATCATCTTGACTCCGTGTACGGATCGTTCTTAAAGTCCGACGTGTTGAAAGCCGGACATCATGGATCGATCACAAGCAGCTCGGCGGAATTCCTTGAAAACGTTCGGCCGCGTCAGGTTATCATCTCCGTCGGAAAATTCAATAAATTTCACCATCCGTCGCAGATAGTATTGGAACGGTTTAATGCGATGGGAGTCCATATTCACCGGACCGACGAAGAAGGGGCTATTATTTTTGAATCCAATGGGGACTCGCTGCACCTTGTCAATTGGAAGCGGGAATGACTATATTTGGAATGGACGGCAGATGGGTGCAACGCGCCGACAAGTTACTGCTAAGTCGCAATGGCGCAAGCGAGCTCAATAACAAAATGAATGTAAGGAGATCCTCGCGCCTTAGCGTCTTTGCATTACATCTTTTCTCGCGGGAAACCCGAGTGAATATTATTGCGACCTTTTGATGGATATCCGACGCAAAGCCAACATCATATCACTGCTGATCGTTTTTGTCAGCCTCCTTGTAACCGTTATCGTTTATTATCTCTTTCATCTGTTCTTCCTCTTGATTATTTTTGTACCGCCCGTCATCTATTATATCTTGCGAAAAATGGAAAGGAAACGGGACGGAGAGATGTAGCTCTCACCAAATTTCTCACCTGATGATCATGTCGAAAAAGGTCCAAACAGATTCGGGCATTGAAGTTCGTCAGCAATACGTTCCGTTCGATCTGGAGTATTCCGAGAAGCTGGGCGACGCCGGAGAATTTCCGTTTACGAGGGGGATCCATCCTGCGATGTACCGTTCGAGGCTGTGGACGATGAGGCAGTATGCCGGGTTCGGCACTGCGCGTCAATCGAACGAGAGATACAAGTACTTGTTAGCGAACGGAACGACGGGCCTTTCAGTCGCTTTTGATTTGCCGACGCAGATGGGATACGACTCCGACCACTCGGCTGCGGAAGGAGAAGTGGGCAAAGTGGGCGTCGCGATCGATTCTCTCGCGGACATTGAAACTCTTTTTGACGGCATACGGCTTCAACAGATCACGACGTCGATGACGATCAACGCCACCGCGGCGATCCTGCTGTGCATGTATGCTGCGCTGGCAAAAAAACAGGGAGCGGACCTCGCAAAATTGTCGGGCACCGTGCAAAACGACATCCTCAAAGAATACATTGCGCGCGGAACGTACATTTATCCTCCTCGGCAATCGATGAGACTGGTCACCGATATATTTTCCTGGTGCATGAAAACACTACCGAGCTGGAATACGATCTCCATCAGCGGCTATCACATCCGGGAGGCGGGGTCGACGGCAGTGCAGGAAATTGCTTTTACGCTTGCGAACGCCCGCGCATACGTTTCGGCTGCGGTCGACGCCGGCCTTTCGGTAGATGCCTTCGCGCCGCGGCTTTCATTTTTCTTTAATGCGCATAATAATTTTTTTGAAGAAGTAGCAAAATTCCGCGCGGCCCGGCGGCTTTGGGCCTCGATGATGAAAAATGATTTCGGTGCGACGAACCCCGCTGCAATGAAACTCCGTTTTCACGCTCAAACGGGAGGGTCGACACTGACGGCCCAACAGGTCGACAACAACGTCCCGCGGACGACCCTTCAGGCGCTTGCAGCGGTTCTCGGAGGATGCCAATCGCTGCACGTCAACGGAAAAGATGAGGCGCTTGCTCTTCCCAGCGAAGCCTCGGCACGAGTCGCACTCCGTACGCAGCAGATCATTGCGCACGAGTCGGGCGTTGCGGATACCGTCGACCCTCTTGCCGGGTCGTATTTTCTCGAATCGTTGACGAATGAGATGGAGTCACGCGCGGAGGAATATCTCAAAAAGGTCGAAGACCTTGGCGGCGCTGTTGCAGCCATCGACGCTCAATACTATCAAACGGAAATTGCAAAAAGCGCTTACCAATACCAGAAAGCGATCGACGAAAAAGAGAAAATCATTGTTGGGGTAAATGCATACGAAGGAGAAGCCGAATCGATGCCGGAGTTGCTTCGCGTGGACGATCAAATCCGTGCCGAGCAGATCAAACGACTTCAAGAAGTCAAGCGCTCTCGAGATCAAGCATCAGTCAACCGCCGCCTCGGAGATCTTGGCACGGCAGCAAAGGGGAGCGACAATCTTATTCCTTATATATTGGCCGCGGTGGAAGCGTATGCAACAGTCGGAGAGATATCGGATGTGCTGAGAAAGGAATGGGGGGAATATGGCAATTAATAATGAATAATTAACAATGAACAATGAACAGCTAACAATTAGCAACTATCTCAGCATCGAGCACCACGAACTAAGAACTACGAACTACGAACCACGAACCACGAACATTTCCTCCATGCTCAGCAAAACAAAACTTCAATACCTGAAATCTTTCTCGCAAAAGAAACAGCGTGATAAGGAAGGGTTGTTTCTTATCGAAGGGTGGAGAAGTATAGAAGAAGCATGCGCGGCCTCTGCTAAGATTGATCTTCTCCTCTATACAAAAGAGGCAAAAGCTCATTCTCGGTATGGCTCGGTTTTATCCTCAGCATCCAAAGCTTCCCAAGAAAAGATTGAAATTTCCGATAAAGAACTCTCGATGATCGCCGACACGGTGACTGCGCAAGGCGTTGCGGCGTTGATTAAGAAAATACCATATGACACGCCAAACGAGCTTGAACGGCTCTCACAGCGCGAGCGCGCACTCGTGGTAGGCTTGGACCAAATTGCCGATCCTGGAAATCTGGGCGCGATTATCCGGACTGCGGATTGGTTTGGGGTCGATGCGCTGCTCCTGAGCCCGAAATGCGTTGAGGTCTACAACCCAAAAGTCGTGCGGTCGACGGTTGGTTCTCTGTTCCATACGCCAATACTCGAGTGCGAGGCTAATGGAATTTCGTTTGAGGATATCCTTGGAAAAATGGGCAAAAATGGTTTTAAAATTTTGGGAGCCGATGTTTCGGGTAAAACCGATCTACGCAACATCGTGTGGCCGAAGAAATCGGTTCTCGTCATCGGAAACGAAGCACGGGGAATTTCGGCTGAGGTCTCGGATCTTCTCGATGAACACATCGCAATTCCGCAGTTCGGAAAAGCAGAATCGTTGAATGCAGGTGTCGCGGCTGGGGTTTTTTTGTCGCACCATTCATTCCAAACAAGAAAATAGGATCGCTGGCTACTTTTTTTTATCCATGATAACAGACATCCCCGGAATACTGGTCGGCCATTACACCGATAAGACGGCGCTCACCGGATGTACCGTGATTCTCTGTCCGCCTAAGACCGTTGCGAGTTGCGAAGTGCGTGGCAGCGCGCCCGGGTCCAGAGAACTTGCCCTCCTCGCGCCCGAAAAACAAACCCAGGAAATTCATGCCGTCTTGCTTACCGGCGGCAGCGCGTACGGATTAGGTGCTGCGAACGGCGTGATGAAATTCCTTTCCGAAAAAAAGATCGGCTATCACACGCCATGGGCTTTAGTGCCGATCGTCCCGTCGGCGGTCATTTTCGATCTGAACGTCGGAGACTCCAACGCATTTCCCATTGCTGCAAATGCGTATGAAGCGTGTGTGACTGCAGGAAAAAAATTTGAAGAGGGAAATGTCGGCGCCGGCACCGGAGCGACAGTGGGCAAGTGGAATGGATTGCCAACGGCTATGAAGGGTGGCGTTGGAAGTGTTTCGCTCATAAGCGGAGAGATCATCGTGGCCGCTCTTGCGGTGGTCAATGCCGTCGGTGATATCGTCAAACAGGATGGAAACATTCTCGCGGGCGCTTCGGAGAATGGAAAATTTTTCGGGCCGGAGTTGAGAACTGCATCGCTTCATAACGATACTTTGTTAGTGCGGAACATCAATACGACCCTTGTCGTAGTCGCCACCAACGCGCGCCTTTCCAAAGTGGATTGTTATCGCGTCGCTCAGCGCGCTCATGACGGCATGGCGCGCGCGATCGTTCCTTCCCATACGACCTTCGACGGAGATACAACTTTTGCGCTCAGCGCAGGAGACCACCATGGGCCCATCGATTTGATCGCTGAAATGGGGGCACACGCAACGGCAGAATCGATCCGCGCCGCGGTGAAACATGCTCAACCCGCGCTCTAGCTGGATGATTTACGCCTTCAAAATTACGTTCGAGTGAGTTATTCGAGTTCTCCCGCTCTCATCCTGCGATTGAAGTCTAATCAAATTATGCCTATATTCTCGACGGCAAGTGTCGATCAATGAGAATTTTTTTGACCGGTGGAACCGGGTACGTCGGACGACAAATTTTACGGGACCTTTGTGCCAAAGGGCATGCTGTTACGACGCTCGTTCGGCCCGGTTCGAGACATAAACTTCCGGATGAACTTAGGAGAAACGTCGCTCTAATTGAAGGCGACATTCTCCGCCCGGAATCTTACGCTAATGCATTCCATAAGTGCGAAGCGTGCATTAACCTTCCGGGAATCTTGCGCGAATTTCCCTCTAAAGGCGTGACCTTTGAGGGCGTCCACTTTCGCGGAACGAAGCTGCTTATTGATCTCGCGGGCAAGAATGCCCCGATCCGCTTCATTCAAATGAGCGCTCTTGGAGTAAGGCAAGGCGCAGCGACAAAGTATCAGAAGACAAAATACCGGGCGGAGGAGTACCTCAAAGCAAGCGGCATGCACTGGACAATTTTTCGTCCTTCATTGATGTTCGGCAATGAAAAAGAAGGGCTGATGAATTTCATGACTGTGTTGAAAGATCTGCTCGCCATGGCGCCGTTTGTTGTCCCGGTGCTTGGCGACGGGAAGTATAGGTTTCAGCCCGTTGCGGTCCAGAATGTTTCAGAGGGATTCGTCGAAGCGCTCGAAAGGCCGGAAGCTATCGGAAAAACGTACGACGTTGCAGGCCCCGATCGGTTTAGCTACAATGAATTGCTCGATATCGTTTCGCGTGTTGTCGGGGTCAATAAAATAAAACTGCATCAACCGATGACGCTCATGAAAATTGCGGCACTGCTCTTCGGCCGGTTTCAGTTTTTTCCCGTTTCGCGGGACCAAATCACGATGCTCCAGGAAGAAAATATTTCCGACCGGTGGGAAGAGTTTTTCTACGATTTCAACATCACTCCTTTACGATTGGTCGAAAATATCCAAAAAGGATTTTAACGTTGATGTGAAGCCGAACCGGGCAGTCAGTCTTTCACGCGCTCTTTCAAAACTCGGATACTGTTCGCGTTCGCAGGCAGAAGTCATTATTCGCGGGAAAAGGGTATCGGTAAACGGCTTGATGATACCGTCACCGTCATTCCGCGTCGATCTGTTGCGCGACAAGATCCATGTCGACTCGCGGCTGGTGTCGGTTAAAAAAAAGTTTGTGTACTTGGTCATGAATAAGCCGGTTGGCGTCGTCACGACGCGTGTTGACGAGCGGGGACGACGGACGGTCTTTGACCTATTGCCTCCCGGCATTCCGGTCGTCTTTCCGGTCGGCAGGCTCGATAAGGAAACTTCAGGGTTGCTTCTTTTTACGAATGATTCTCGAATGGGCGAACGATTGACAAACCCGGTGTCAAAAGTCGAAAAGACCTATCGGGTCGCAGCGGACGGGGCGATTGCCGAAAGCGCGTTCGACGAGATGCGCCGTGGAATGACGATCGACGGTCGCTATACGACGCTCCCGGCGTCCGTCGCACACGTCGCGTATGAAGGATCGCAAACACACTGCGACGTAACTATTGTCGAAGGGAAGAACAGGCAAGTGCGAAAAATGTTCGAGACGATCGGACATCCCGTTGTCTCTCTGCAACGGATCTCCATCGGTCCGTTGGAGTTGGGTTCACTCAAAGCGGGCATGGTGCGAAATTTATCCGCACGTGAAATATCCGAGCTTCAGGAGAGCGTCGCGTCATGACGGCCATCGAGTGCAGCATCGTTGAGGTATGCATTTTCGGTTTTTCCGACGCCGGGCCGATGTATCTTCTTCTCCGCCGTTCTAAAACGGACAAAGTATACCCCGATACATGGCAGATGGTAAGCGGATCGGTGGAAGGAAATGAAACACTCGTTAAAGCATCGCTCAGAGAATTGAGAGAAGAGACTGGTTTCATACCGGAGCGTTTTTGGGTTGTGCCCCATATGAACACATTTCTCAATGCGCGCAGGGACGTCGTCCATATCTCGGCAGTCTTTGCGGGACAAGTTCCGGCAGGGTATCTTCCGACCCTTTCTTCAGAGCATTATGCGTACGAATGGTGCACGCTGGAGCGAGCCCGGGAACTCATCGTGTGGCCGGGACAGATTCAGGCCCTGAACATCGTTCATGAGTATATTGTGAAAGGAAAGCTCGCCTCCTTCTTGACGGAGATCCCGAAGGATCAATGGTGATGCAAGGAGATTCTGTGTGGCTGGATGGAGTGTCGTTATAGATAATTTTTTTTTCATCGCATAAAGACCATTAGAAAAGGAGCACTCAGTGAGTTTATTAGTCGTCGGATCGCTGGCTCTCGACACGATCGAGACCCCCTTCGGTAAGGCCCAGGAAACGCTTGGCGGCTCGGCCGTCTATATCTCCACCGCGGCAAGCTATTTTGCGGCCCCCGTCAGGTTAGTCGGCGTGGTCGGCGGGGATTTTCCCGAGGAGGCAGTTTCGTTTCTCAACGATCGTAACATCGACCTCGAAGGTTTGCAAAAGATAGAGAACGGAAAAACGTTTCGCTGGGCGGGGAAATATCACTACGACCTCAACATGCGCGACACGCTTTTCACAAACCTCAATGTCTTTGAAAAATTCAATCCGAAAATCCCCGAAGCTTACCGCAAAAGTAAATACGTGTGCCTCGGGAATATCGACCCTGTGTTGCAGCGAAAAGTGCTCGACCAGATCGAGAAGCCGAAGCTCATTGTCGGCGATACGATGAACTTTTGGATCGAAAGGAAACGGGATGAATTGTTGAAGACGATGAAACATCTCGACGTCCTCATCATCAACGATTCCGAAGCGCGGCTGTTGACGCAGGAGCCGAACCTCATTCGCGCGGGGAAGAAAGTGATCGGCATGGGCCCGAAGATCCTCATCATCAAAAAAGGGGAGCACGGAGCGCTGCTGCTTACCGAAAATACCATCTTCTCCGCCCCCGCATATCCGATGGAAAATATCAACGATCCGACCGGCGCCGGCGATTCCTTCGCAGGCGGTTTCATCGGATGGCTTCAAAAGAGCGACGATATCTCCGACGAAAATTTGAAAAAGGCGGTCGTCTACGGGAGTACGATGGCGTCGTTCTGTGTGGAGAAGTTCGGGGTGGACGGGCTGCGGGAGCTAACGCATTTAAAAATTCAGGACCGTTTCCGTTCGTTCCGAGATTTGTCGAAGTTCTGACGAGCTATTAACAGAAACGGATTTTCCGGATGACGGTACAGTGAACCTTTGCTCGTTTCGCCCGCAATGACGCATGACGCAATACGCAGCATCGAATGGATCGACGGAAAAGTACGATTTATCGACCAGACAAAACTTCCCGCCGAAGAGATTTTTGTTGAGACCGGCGACCCGGAAATTCTCGCAGACGCCATCCGCACGCTGAAGGTGCGAGGAGCGCCTGCCCTTGGAATCGCCGCGGCCTATGCCGTCGTGCTCGCAACCCAACGCTCTCCCTCTAAAACATCCAACGAACTTTTCACGGTCATGGAACGGGCCGCTGACGTCATTGCGCGAACACGTCCGACAGCAAAAAATCTTTTCTGGGCGCTGGAACGAATGCGCTCCGCGTGCCGTCTAAATCTGCATAAAGGCGTAGGAGAGGTCAAGGCTGCGTTGCTGCACGAGGCCCTTGCCATTCATCGTGAAGATGTTGAGATGTGCACGGCCATCGGGTCGCACGGTTCCGCATTAATTCCCAACGCGGCAACCGTTCTCACGCACTGCAACACCGGTGCGCTCGCAACAGGCGGCGAGGGGACGGCGCAATCGATCATTACAACTGCCGTTCGCGTGGGAAAAAATGTTTCGGTGTATGCGGACGAGACGCGCCCGTTATTGCAAGGGTCCAGGTTGACTGCATGGGAATTACAAAAACATGGCATTCCGGTCACGGTTATCGCCGACAACACCGCGGCGTTTGTCATGGCACAAGGGAAGATCGATCTTGTTCTCGTTGGAGCCGATAGAATTGCTGCGAACGGCGATGTTGCGAACAAGGTAGGGACATACAATGTCGCTGTTATCGCAAAAGAACATGGCATTCCTTTTTACGTCGCCGCCCCGAGTTCCACGATCGACCCGGCAACATCCGACGGAAGCCGGATTCCGATCGAGGAGCGGGACCCTCGCGAATTAACCGAGTGGATGGGAAAGCGGACGGCGCCCGAGGGAGTGGATGTTTACACACCGGCATTTGACATTACGCCGCATGCGTTTATTACCGCTATCGTCACTGAGCGAGGGATTTTATACCCCCCGTTCGGGGAATCGATTCGCTCCGCATTTCGTCATATTGCGGTCCAAACGGCATGATCGTCTCGACGGATGCCATCGTGCTTCGTTCGATGAAGTACGGGGAGACGAGCAAGATCGTCACCGTCTATTCGCAACGGTACGGGAAGATCAAGCTGATGGCCAAAGGCGCCCGGAGCGCAAAAAACAAATTCGGCGCCTCGCTCGAGCCGATGACGCATTCCGTCATGATCCTGTACAGGAAAGAACATCGGGAACTGCATCTTCTCTCCAAGGCTGAAATCGTTGAGCCCTTTCTGAACCTCAACGACGACAGCAAGAAATTGGCTGTGGGACTTGCGATCGTCGAGCTTGTCAATATGGTCATGCACGACGAAGAAGAAAATCGGCCGATGTATGCGCTCCTCGAAGCGTCGTTACAAGCGGCGAACGAAACGACGGCAAACGTCATGAATGTTCTCCTCGCCTTCGAGATGAGGATGTGCCAGATCTTCGGTTACGGTTTTTCCATCGACCGGTGCTCGGTGTGCGGGCGGGATATTGTGGAGGATCGTCAGGTCGACCGAGCGTTTCTTATGCTCGCAACGGGTTCCGCCGTTTGCTCCGTATGCCATTCGCGGCTGCACAGCGGGGGCATTGCATTGTCGAAGGGAGTGGTCCGGGCGATGGTATATTTGCAGTCGGCGGCACTGGATGGAATGACAGCCCTACGTCTCTCTTCGTCATCGCGCGATGAAATTCTTGCAACATTATTTACGTATCTACGGTATCATATCGAAGGAGTGCGAACGTTGAAATCTCTTTCGTTGTTCAATGAGGTATAGCAATTATTCATTTCTTATTTTTACAGGAGGGTAGGTTCGTATGAGAAGGTCAGTGCTTGCAGCATTATTTTTACTGGTCATCGGCGTCATTTTTGGCGCAGTCTTGGTCTCAAACTTCGAC